>CAJLAV010000087.1:0-8473 GCA_905204735.1 uncultured Collinsella sp.
GAGCTCCTCCGCCCCGACGGCGATCCCGAGCCTCGACGCGGCGTCGCTCGCGAGCTCGTAGGGGCTCGCCCCCGCGCCCGCCATCTGTAGGTCATCGTGTCTCTCGTTCACCTCAATGGTCCTCCTAACGCCGGCGTGTTGGCACCACCAGCGTAGTGGCGGCGGGGAGGCACGGTGGCCATTATTCGGTGACCGGGATTGGTCAAAATCGTTTGACTATTAGCGGCTAAAATCGCCCGGCGCTAACACCTTCAATCTATTTCGAGATTGAGAAGAACTTGCATCGGGTTTCATAGAAGCGATATAGATGATACGTTTTGTCCTATCTATATTCCGACATACATCAGGATGCCTCGTCTTTATCGTCATTTCAATAGTCGGCTTGGCCCTTTCCCACATTGCCCCCTTTTTGAACGGTAAATTAATTGACTTCCCGCACGTGGACCTCGTGGACAGGCCCCCTTGTGTAGCTGCACCCGAGGCGCCTCCCCGTCGCCCTCCAGCGCCGGGGTTCCCCTCCATCACGAAGAGGTAATCCCCGTCCGGCCTCGCCGTCTCTGCAACGCCGAGCCTCCCGAGCGACTCGAGGAGGGCGGGCTCGTCCCAGGAGATTTGACAATACTATAGAGACACGTCCCAAATTAGCTACTCAGTAGTTACTGCTGCTGGGCGCGGCGGGCGGCTCGGCGGGCCCTTGCTTCCTGGATCTCATCGAGGTGAGCGATGATCTCGGAGGCGCTCTCCTCGATCGCCTTGCCGTCGGTACGCACTACAAAGCAACCCAGGCGCTTCATGAGAGCACGAGCCTCCTCGAGCTCGCTTCGCACGCTCTCGGGCTCGGCATAGGAGCCGGCAACGGCACGGGCATAGTCGTCGCCCAGGCGGCTATCGCGAATCTCGGAAATCACATCGACGGTCGAAATCAGACCGAAGAGACGCATCGGATCGACCTTGTAAATCGACTTGGGCGGCTCCATACCGTGCGCCAACGGAACGTTGGCGACCTTGTAGCCCTGATAGGCCAAATACATCGACAGCGGCGTCTTGGATGTGCGCGACACGCCCAGCAGAACGATGTCGGCAGCCGACAGATCATCGCAGCCGCGCCCGTCATCGTGCTCAACAAAATACTCCATGGCCTCGATACGATGGAAATAGCGGTCATCGGTTTTGTGAATCACGCCCGCGACGCCCTTGGGCGGCACGCCAATGAGCGACGACAGCACGGCGAGCGTCGGGCCGATCAGGTCGACCGAGCGGATATGCAGCATACCCAGGTAATCGAGCACGCGGGCGCGAAGCGCCGGATCGACAATGGTATGGAACACGGCAATATCGCGATGGTCTGCATCGACACGCGGGCCCACAAACGATTTAACCTGCTCCACAGAAGTCACCTTAGGCAGGCGCAAAACACAAAAAGCCCCTTCATCAAATTGCCCGGACGCCGCAAGCACCACCTCACAAGCGGTATCGCCGAGCGAGTCGGAGATAACGATAACGGTGGGACGAGCGGTGACCGGGCAATCCATGCGGGGCTCCTTTTGCGCTTATGCGCAGGCTGGCTTACTTTTTGCGGGCAAGCTCACCGATGTTGGCGATGCCGGAGAAAACGGCCTCGAAGCGGTTGAGCAGCTTAAGGCGATTATCGCGGAGCTGCTCGTCCTTGTCCATGACCATAACCTCGTCGAAGAAACGGTCGATGGGCGCGCGCAGGGCGGCGAGGGCAGCAAATGCGGCCGGGTAATCCTCGGCAGCGAGGGCAGCATCTACAGCGGTCTGAGCAGCCTCGGAGGCATCGGCAAGCTCGAGCTCGACCTCGCCCATCAGGCTGCGGTCGTACTCCGCACCCAGCTCGGGCTTGGAGATGTGCGCGGCGCGGGCATAGGCGGTCGCCAGGTTGTCGAACGTCTCAGCGTCGTTCTTGCGGGCCTCGTCGAGGGCGGCGCAGCGGGCGAAGAAGACGGACGGGGCGATGATGTGCACCGCGGAGACGGCAGCAACGGTATCGGCCGGGATCTTCTCGTCGCGGGCCATGCTCACCAGGCGGCCATGGAAGAAGTCGCGAACCTGCTGGGCGACTTCGGCGGCGTCAAACTCAATGCCCTGCTCACTATAGAGCTCGAGCGCAAAGTCGATAAGCGACGTGGGGTCGATCGGCAGGCGGTCGCGCAGGATGTTGATGATGCCGATAGCGGCACGACGCAGCGCATAGGGGTCGGAGGAGCCGGTCGGGGGCTCGCCGATGGCAAAGATACCGGCAATGGTATCGAGCTTGTCGGCACAGGCCACGATGCAGCCAGCGGTGCCCTCGGGCAGCTCGTCACCGGCAAAGCGGGGACGATAGTGATCGCGAATGGCGTGGGCGACCTCGTCGTTCTCCCCCATCGCGGTCGCGTAATAACCGCCCATCACGCCCTGCTGGCTCGTGAACTCGACGACGGCGTTGGACACCAGGTCGGCCTTGCACAGGTGCGCGGCACGGCCGGCGTCAGCTGCCAGATGAGCACCCAGGTGTGCCTCACGGGCAATAGCGAGCGCGAGCTGCTCGATGCGCTCGGACTTGGCGAGCACGCTACCGAGCTTCTCCTGGAAGGCAACCTTGGCCAGGCGCTCACGGAACTCGTCGAGGGAGATCTTCAGGTCCTCCTCGTAGAAGAACTTAGCGTCGTCCAGACGGGCGCGCACGACGCGCTCGTTACCGTCGATCACGCGCTCGGCATTCTCGGGCTTGCTGTTGGAAACGACCACGAACTCACGCGTGAGCTTGCCCTCGCCGTCATAGATCGGGAAGTAGCGCTGGTTGGTGAGCATGGACTCGCAGATGATCTCGTGCGGGACCTTGAGGAACTCCTCATCGAAGGTACCGACGAGCACCGTCGGCCACTCGCAGAGGTTAATGACCTCCTCAAAGATCTTCTTGGGCGTATCGACATGGCAGCCGGGACGGGCAGCCTCGACCTCGGCGATACCGGCGAGGATGGCCTCACGACGACGCTCGGCAGAAAGCACGCCGGCGTCCTCGAGCACCTGCTCGTAGACGGCAGGGCTAGCAACCACATGGTCACCGGGGCCAAGCACGCGATGACCACGCGTGGTGTTGCCACTCGTCACGTCGGCAAACGAAACGGGCACGACATCCTCGCCCAAAAGGCAGCAGATCCAGCGGACCGGACGCACGAACGTGGCGTGCTCGTGACCCCAGCGCTGAGAGCGGTAATTGGGCCACTGCAGGCCGGCGATGGTCTTCTCGCACAGGGCCGTCAGGATCGGGGTAGCCGGGGCGGAAGGAATGTTCTTCTCGGCAAAGACGTACTCACGGCCGTCGGTGTCCTCGCGACGGACCAGATCCTCGGCAGCCACACCGCACTTGCGGGCGAAGCCCTGGGCGGCCTTGGTGGCGTTTCCGTCGGCATCGAAAGCGATGTTGGCCGCGGGGCCACGCTTGACCTCGTGAACCTCATCGGTCGCGGTAGCGACGTCGGCAACGAGCGCAGCCAGGCGACGCGGGCTCGAGATCACGCGGACCTCGCCGTGGGCCAGACCGGCCTCGTCGAGACCCTTGGCGATCATGGTGCCAAGCTGCTTGACGGCATTGTTCAGCGGTGCAGAGGGCATTTCCTCCGTACCGATCTCAAACAGGAAATCCTTAGCGTCTGCCATGGCCTACGCCACCTCGCCTTCCTGATCGGCATTCTCGTTGATTCCGGCGACCTCGGCCATATACGCCTCGCAGCACGCCTTGGCGACGGCGCGGACGCGCAGGATGTAGTTGGCGCGCTCGACTGCGGACAGCGCACCGCGGGCATCGAGCAGGTTGAAGGCATGGCTGCACTTCATGACGCAGTCATATGCCGGCAGCGGCAGCTTGCGCTCCAGGCAGGCGTGGCACTCGGCCTCGTAGTCGTCAAACTTCTGACGCATCATCTCGACGTTGGCAACCTCAAAGTTGTAAGCGCTGAACTCGCGCTCGTTTTCCAGGAACACGTCGCCGTAGGTCATGGGCGTGCCGTCGGGCAGGTAGCTCCACACCAGATCGTAGACCGAGTTGACGCCCTGGGCGTACATGGCGATACGCTCCAGGCCATAGGTGATCTCGACGGGCACGGGGTCGACCTCGATGCCGCCCACCTGCTGGAAGTACGTAAACTGCGTGACCTCCATGCCATTGAGCCAGACCTCCCAGCCAAGGCCCCAGGCGCCGAGCGTCGGGCTCTCCCAGTCGTCCTCGACAAAGCGGACGTCATGGTCGTTGGGGTCCAGGCCAATGGCGGCCAGCGAACCCAGGTAGAGCTCCTGGGCGTTGACCGGCGAGGGCTTGATGAGCACCTGGAACTGATAGTAGTGCTGCATGCGGTTGGGGTTCTCGCCGTAGCGGCCGTCGGCGGGACGGCGGCAGGGCTGCGCATAGCAGGTGCGCCACTCGGCGGGACCGAGCGAGCGCAGCGTGGTCGCGGTATGGAAGGTACCGGCACCGACCTCGGAGTCATAGGGCTGCATAATGACGCAGCCCTGCTCGCCCCAGTACTGCTGGAGGCGCAGGATGATGTCTTGGAAGGAAAGCGATGAAGCGTTCATGCCTCTAATATCCCCTCGTCGAAACGATTACACGGTTAGGTACTGTACTATAGCGGTTTTTAATCGATAGCGCCGATACGGTTGAGCGGCCAGTAGCGCACAAGCGCCACGGCAATCAAGTCGGAGCGGTCGACCGGGCCAAAGTAGCGGGAGTCAGCAGAGTTCTCGCGGTTGTCGCCCATCACCCACACACAGTCGTCAGGGACGGTGTAGGGATAGCTCACCTGAGCGCCGGGGGCTTGGACCGAAAGCGGCCAGCTCATGCCAGTCGTATAGTCCTCGTCGAGCGCCTGGCCATCGACGACGACCTTGCCGTCCTGCAGGTCGACCGTCTGGCCGGCCGTGGCGATGACGCGCTTGACAAGAACATCGTGCTCAGAGGTGCCGTCGGGGTTGTGGAACACCACGATATCGCCTTGCTTGACGGGCTGACCGAGCTCGAGGCTCACCTTTTGTGCCAGGATCTGGTCGCCAATCTCGATCGTGGACTCCATGGAGCCGGTGGGCACCACAAAGGGCTCGACCACAAACGAGCGAATCAAGAAGGTGGCGACCAGCGCGATTGCGACAACCACGACCCACTCAAACGCACCCTTTAGCACGGAATGCTGCGATGGAACCATCCTCACTCCTCGCTCTGCGAATACGAAGCGTCCAGAATCTCCTGCGCGTAAGCGCGCTCCTCGGGCGTGAGCCGCGCCGTCTCAATCAGATCGGGACGCCAACGACAGGTGCGCTCGATGGCGTTCTTACGACGCCACGCATCGACCTTAGCATGATCGCCGCTCACAAGCACCGGAGGCACGCCCTCGCCGTTGAACTCGGCAGGACGGGTGTACTGCGCGTACTCGAGCAGGCCTCCATCCTCGGCGGTCGAGAACGACTCGTCCACGTTGCTCATCTCGTCGCCCAGGGCGCCGGGAATCAGGCGTACGACGGCATCGGCAACGACCATAGCGGGAAGCTCGCCGCCCGTAAGCACGTAGTCGCCGATCGACAGACGCTCATCGGCATACGCATACGCGCGCTCGTCGACGCCCTCGTAGCGACTGCACACAAACAGCAGGCGCTCACTTTTGAGCAGGCGCTCGGCCACATGCTGCGTAAAGGGCTCGCCACAGGGGGTGAAGAACACAACCGTGGGCTTGGGACCCTCTGCGCTAATGGCCTCGATGGCCTCTGCGATAGGCTCGACCTTCATGAGCATGCCCTGCCCGCCGCCGTACGGCTCGTCATCGACGGTACGATGGCGGTCGTGCGTCCAGTCGCGCAGGTTATACGCCTTAAAATCAAAAAGGCCGGCCTTGCGGGCGCGGCCCAAAATCGATGTGGACATGACGGGCTCAAACATCTCGGGAAAGACCGAAAGGGTCTCGATCAGCATGTTGTCCTCCCTACTTGTCCATATCGATCAGGCCGTCCATAACATGGACGGAAATTGTTCCTGTGTCGGGAAGATCGAGCACGACCTGCTCGATCACGGGAATCAGTACCTCGCCGTACCGATCGCCCTCGACAACCCAAACATCGTTAGCGGGCGTCGACATGATCTCGACGATCGTGCCGAGCGAACCGAAGCGCTCGTCGACCACCTCGCGACCCATCAGGTCGGTATAGGCAGCGTCGAGCGAATCGAGCTCAAAGTCGTCACGATTTGCCAGCACGTAGCATCCCGTGATGCCCTCGGCGGCCGTCAAGTCGTCAATGCCCTCAAACGAGACCAGATCGCCATCGCCCGTATCGGTGACGGACACGACCGTGCAAAAGCGGTCGCGCTTGAGCGCCGGCGGCGTCAGGGCGACGCGCATACCCGGCTCTAATACAGAAGGAAGCCCCCGCAGCGGCTGCGCGAGGACCTCCCCCTTCCTTCCGTGCGGCTTGACCACACGGGCGATGTTTTTGTACTGGGACCTCAAGGTCCTAGCCCAGAACCTCTACCTCGACAGCAGTGTCGAGGCGAGCAGCCAGTGCACGGGCGAGCGTGCGAATGGCCTTGATGGTACGGCCACGACGGCCGATGACCTTAGCGACGTCATCCTCGGCGACCGAAACCTCAATCGTAGAGGCGTCATCACCATCGATGACCTCAAGGCTCACGGAATCCGGGTCGTCGACGATCTGAACAACGAGATATTCGACGAGATCGGCGATGCGATCTGAGAGCATTGCCTCACCCTCGAGCTGTGCAGCGTCAACCTCAGGCACGATTTACTCCTCGGCGCCCTCAGCGGCCTCAGCGGCAGCCTTAGCGGCCTCGGCCTCTTTGGCGAGCTGCTTCTTGGACTTCTTGACGACGGTCTCGGTCTTCTCGCCCTCGTTGGCGGCCTTGACCAGAGCGGCGACGGCGTCGGTGAGCTGAGCGCCCTTGGACTGCCAGTCGGCGATCTTCTCGAGGTCAAGGTTGATGGTCTTGGGGGCGGTCATCGGGTTGTAGCGGCCAACCTCCTCGATGATACGACCGTCACGCGGGGCGCGGGAATCGGCGACGACGACACGGTAGTACGGACGCTTCTTAGCGCCGTGACGAGCAAGGCGAATCTTGACTGCCAAAGGAAACTCCTCCAACCAAGCAGCTTTAGGCTGCAACTACAAACAAACAGTTGAACATAATACGCCATCGACGCGGGCAGGTGAAGTCCGTGAGACCAACTTCTTCGGTGTAGTCGAGGGCAAATCCATATCTTAGACAAGAATTCGGGATTTGCAAGCACATACACGCACCCCACATGAGCTGCGCGGTATACTCATGACATGGAAAGACGCGAACATACATACGGTTATGAGGATGCCATGGGCGTCACGCCGCCTCCCTGGACGGGTCCGGCGGTGGGCCTCATGGACCTCGATGCGTTTTTTGCGAGCGTGGAGATGCTCGATCATCCCGAATGGCGCGGAAAGCCGCTCATCGTGGGCGGAGACGCCGATTCGCGCGGCGTCGTGTCCACGTGTTCGTATGAGGCGCGTCGCTTTGGCGTGCACTCTGCCATGGCCTCGGCCGAGGCGCGGCGCTTGTGCCCGCAAGCCATTTGGACGCACGGGCACTTTGATCGCTACCGCGAGGTGAGCGCGCAGGTCATGGCGATTCTCGCCGACGAGACCCCGCGTGTTGAGCGCGTATCCATCGACGAAGCCTTTATCGATATCACACCGGGTCGCTTTGCGCCCGAAGACCCGCTGCTGGTTGCGCGGCGTATAAGCGACCGCGTGGCAGCGCTGGGAGTGACCTGCTCCATTGGCGTGGGCTGCAACAAGACGGTCGCAAAGATCGCAAGCGAGCGGGATAAGCCGTTTGGGCTGACCATCGTGCGCCCCGGAACCGAGCAGCGCTTTTTGGCCGCGCTGCCGGTATCTGCCATGAGCGGCATCGGGCGCTCGGCCGAGGAGCGACTGCGCCGCATGCGCATCTACACCCTCGGCGAGCTATCACGTGCACCGGAATCCACCTTGGCCTCTATTTTTGGCGTAAACGGCGAACGCATGCGCCAGCGTGCGCTGGGACTCGAAATCTCCGAAGTCACGAGCCTCGATGAAGAGCGTGAGGTCAAGTCGGTCAGCAATGAACGCACCTTTGCTAAAGATTTGACTGAGCGTGGGGATATTGAGGCGGCAATTGCGCTGTTGGGAGAGTCAGTGGGACGCCGCCTGCGCCGTCAGGGGCTGACGGGTGCCACGGTAACGCTCAAGCTTAAGTATTCGTATGGCAGCGGGCGTACGGCACAGCGCCGGCTGCCTCATCCGACCGACGATGAGAACATCTTCGTAGCGGTTGCACTCGAACTGCTCGACAACATCTGGCAGGATGGCATGCATGTTCGCTTAGCGGGCATCGGCATGAGCGACTTCGACCACCAAGGCGGCATCCAGACTGACCTGTTCTGCGAGATCGATGACCGCG
>CAJLAV010000088.1:0-8431 GCA_905204735.1 uncultured Collinsella sp.
CTGGGGGCCGGCGAGTTCGCCTGCCTCAATCTTGCGGGCAGCACGGCTCGAGATCGCCTGCGCCAGATGCAGCGAACCCACCGAGTGAATCAGCTCGGCTGAGCCCAGCACCGCATTGATCTTATTGGTCTGCAGGTTGCCGATCATATCGAAGCGCACCTCGGGCAGCTCCGGATGCTCCGCCAAACCTGTGAGCTTGCGAACCAGCTCCTGCGGGCGATTCTCGGCAAAATGGCGATACCCCGCCTGGATGGCGGCAACGGTCTCATCGACACCAACGGTCTTGGACACGGCAATGAGGCGCGCGGCGTCATGGAGTCGGCCCGCGCGATCGAGCGCCGCATAAAAACGTTCCAGAATCTGCTCGCGGCGAGCGCGCATCAAGTCCAAATAGTTATCCATTGCCAATCGCCTCCGCTGACAGCCAAACAAGTAGTCCCATGCTAACGCAAGAGCGCGGCCCCGCATGTGCAAGGCCGCGCTCACTTAGGTATTTACAATCTTTCGACGAACGGGGTTACTTACTCCTCGTCGTCCTCGCCATCGTCCTCATCCTCAAGATGATCGAGCAGGTAGCGAAGACCCTCGCTGACCTCGTTAACGGGCACCTTGGCAACGTAGCGTGCATCGACGGCGGGCCTCATGATAACACCCTCGCCCGAAGGCACGCGCATGCTCTCGAGCTCATCCTCATCAGTGCAGGCGATATCACCGGCAGTCATACGCTGTCCGGTCAACAGGAAGGTCAGACGGCAGGCGGCATCGATGGAAATCGAGGCGATGCGATCGAGATAGCGCGATACCATGATGGCGCGGCGCAGGTCGTCATAGTTGCTGTCGTCGTCCATAAAATCGCCCGTGTCCATGCGGTTAAAGGTGCGGAAGAACTTCTCGTAGGCGGCGTGCACTGGCTCGTCCTCGACGGCCAAGTTGCAGATGATGGACATGTCGTTGGTGACGAGCGCAGAAAGCGAAGAGCCCAGCACCTGGTAGACGGCCTCAGCCTCGGCCTCGACCGTGCCGACAAGCTCCTTGGGCAGCGAGATGTCGGCCTTGATCATATGACGCGTGGCGCGGCAAATCTGGCGAACCTTATCGGTCATGCGCTGCAGGTTAAAGTCGACGTAGATGATCGTCTGCAGCAAGCGGAAGTCGGAGGCGACCGGTGACTGCGTGGCAATCAGGTTGTAGCAGACGGCCTCCAGGTTGGCGCAGCGTGCGTCAATCGAAAGCGTGCGCTTCTTGGTCTTGGTGGCGAGCTTGCGGTCGTCGGTCACATAGGCCTTCACGGCATCGTGGAGGGCCAGATCGACGGCCTCGTAGATGCTCAGCATCTCGTGACGGGCCTCGATGAGCTGACGGGAAAACAGTTTGCGCATGGTTCACTCCAATCAGTTGGGTGCGGTCATGCCGCCCGCACAGTGAATACGCACCGGACCAGATCCGATCGGCTTGGGACTAGTCGCACCGATCAGCCAAAGCGGCCGGTGATATAGTCTTCCGTCCGCGAGTCCACCGGGCTGGTGAAGATCGCGTCGGTTTGACCATACTCGATGAGCGTAGCGGGCTCGCCGGCAACTTCCTGCAAGAAGAACGCGGTGTAGTCACTGATACGAGCTGCCTGCTGCATTGAATGCGTGACGATGATAATCGTCATCTCGGGCGCCAGCTCGGCCATCAGATCCTCGACCTTAGAGACGGAAGTGGGGTCGATGGCGGAGCAGGGCTCGTCCATCAGGAGGACATCGGGTTGCACCGCAAGCACGCGCGCGATGCACAGACGCTGCTGCTGACCGCCCGAGAGCGCCAAACCATCCTTGTTGAGCTGATTGGATACCTCTTTCCAGAGGTTGGCGCGCTTGAGCGATTCTTCCACGATGTCATCGAGGTCGCTTTTGCTAGTCACGCCCTGCAGACGAGGGCCAAAGGCGACATTCTCGTAGATGGATTTGGGAAACGGATTGGGCTGCTGAAAGATCATGCCCACGCGACGACGGAGATCGACCGGATCGACACCCTCGGCATAGATATCGTTGCCGTCGAGCGTCATGGTGCCCTCGACGCGCGTGCCCTCAATCAGGTCATTCATGCGGTTGATGCAGCGCAAAAACGTCGACTTGCCGCAGCCCGAAGGGCCAATGAAGGAGGTGATGGCGTTTTTGGCGATGTTGAGGTCAAGCCCCGTCAGCGCATGAAAGTCACCGTACCAAAAGTTGAAATCCTTGGCCGTAATGGCCGCTTGCTCCAACGCGGGAGCGGACTGATAAACGGACATGGGACTCCTTAACTAGCGACGCTTGCGCGACAGGAAGCGCGCAAACAGGTTGAAGGCCAGAATGATCACCATCAGCAAGAGCGCGGTGCCGTAGGCTGCGTTCATGTTGATGCCGTCGTTGGCAAGCAGGTACAGGTGAACGGTCATGGGACGACCGGAATCGAGCGGCGAAATAGGTAGATTGATGGCCTGGCCCATGGTGTAGAGCACCACGGCGGTCTCGCCGATGGCACGGCCGATGGCAAGGACGATGCCCGTGGCAATGCGGCCAAAGGCCGAAGGAAGCACGATCTTGGAGACGACCTGCCACTTGGTAGCGCCCAGGCCGTACGCGCCCCAACGGATATAGCGCGGAACGGCGCGAATGGCTTCTTCGGTGGTGCGCATGACGATGGGAAGCATCAAGAGCGCGAGCGCCAGAGCGGCCGAGACCATCGAAAGGCCCAGGCCCATAGCCTCGACAAACAAGGCGTAGCCAAACAGGCCCATAACGATGGAGGGCACCGAGGCCAAAGCGTCAGCAGCGTAGCGAATGAGCTCGACGACCTTGCCCTGCTTGGCGTACTCGGCCAGATAGACGGCTGCCAGCACAGCGATCGGCGTGCAGATAAGCATGGCGAGCGCCGTCACGTAGACGGTCGAGACGATCGTGGGCCAAATTCCGCCCTCGGCGTTGACGCCCTGGGGCCAACCGAAGATAAAGTCGAGCGAGATGTGTGGCAGGCCGTTGATGACCACGTAGGCGATGATAGCGACCAGCACCAGCGTGGTGATGTAGGCAGCGGCACGAAACACGCCAAGCATGATCTTGTTGGACAGGTCCTTGTTGATGCGGCCCTTCTTGCCGTGGGAAAGGGCACGCTTGATGCGCTCGCGCGACGAGGTCGTATCGACCGTCGTGTCAACGGAATCGGACATAGCCTACCCCCTCTTCTTCTTGGAAATCAGACGAACGATACCCACCAGCGTGGCGGAGATGATAAACAGGACCACACCCATGCCGAACAGCGCCGAGCGGTGCAGACCCGAGGAATAGCTCATGTCGAGCGCAATCTGGCTCGTGAGCGTCGAGATGGGGCTCGCAATGCTGTCGGGAATAACCGGGGCGTTACCTACGACCATGAGCACGGCCATGGTCTCGCCGATGGCACGGCCCATACCCAGCACGATGGCATCAACGATACCCAGCTTCGCGGCAGGTAGCACGACCTTATAGATGGTCTGCCACTTTGTGGCGCCCATGGCATACGATGCCTCGCGAATGCCCATGGGAATGGAATTGAGAGCATCGATGGTGAGCGTGGTGATGGTAGGGACGATCATGATGGCGAGCACAAACCACGCCGTCAGCGCACCAAAACCAAGGCCGCCGGTCAGTTGTGCGATAAACGGGCGGATGATGATCATGCCAAAGAAGCCGTAGATGATGGAGGGTATGCCCGCCAGCAGGTCAACGGCGGGGCTGATGAGCTTGCGCACGCGCTTGCTGGCAATCTCGACCAGGTAAACGGCCGTACCCACGCCCAGCGGCACGCCCATGGCGAGCGCACCGACGGTCACCAGACCCGAGCCAGCAAGCAGCGACAAGATGCCGTAGTGGCCCTCGGAAGGCGCCCACGTAAAGCTAAAGAAGTCAGCCAGACCGATGTCAGTAAAGACGGGCAGCGCCGAGTACGTGGTAAAGACAAAAATCAGGATGACGGTAACGACCGCCAAGAACGCGCAGGCAAAGAAGATCCACTGCAGCGCCTTCTCCTTGATATAGGTACTGCGCGATACGAGCGCCAGCTCGCGCTTCTTGGGCGTCTGAACATTCTGCTCAGTCTGGGAGTTTTCCTGTGCTTCCATGCTACTCACTCCCCTTCTCGTCGTTGGTGACGGGAATAAAGCCCGCCTCGCGAATCTGCTTGTCCATCTTTTCGGACGTCACATAGTCGATGTAATCCTGCGCCTGCTGCGAAGGCACACCCTTCACAAAGAAGTAAAGGTCGCGCGAGATGGGATAGCCGCCACTCGCGACCGTCTTCTCGGACGCCTCAACATGATTGACCGAGACGGCCTTGACCGAGGTCTTGGCGTTGAGGCTATCGACGAAGCCCAGCGAAATGTAGCCGATGGCCCCACGCGAACGAGATACCACGTCGCGCACCTGGCCCGTACCCGAAAGAACAGCCGAGCGGCGATCGAACGGCGTGCCATCCATCACGATGGTACGGAAGGCCTCGCGCGTACCGGACGCCTCGTCTCGGTTGATGACCTGAATCCTCAGGTCCTCGCCACCGACCTCTTTCCAATTGGTAATCTTGCCGGCGTAGATATCGCGGAGCTGCTCGGTCGAGAGGTTATCGACGGGGTTGTCGTCGTTCACGATGACCGCAATACCGTCGTGGGCAATGACGATGGGAGTCAGGCCCAGATCCTGTTCGTCGGCATTGAGTCCACGGGAGGAGCTGGCGATATCGGCCGTGCCGGCGCTGACGGCCTCGATCCCAGCGGAAGAACCCAAACCGGAAACGAGCACGTCGATGCCGGTCTCCTCCTTAAAGCCCTCGGCCGCAATCTCGGCGATAGGAAGGCAGGTCGTGGAGCCGGCCACGGTAATGGAAGAGGTCGAAGATCCCGAAGAACAGGCGCACAGCGTAAGCGTAAGCACAGCGGCGCTCAGAACCGATACGATCTTTCTCATAGCATCACGCCGATCGCAGCATGGCGCCCACAGGTGCCGTCCTCGTTACGGTAGGAATAAAAGCGGTCGTTCTGACGCACGGTCGAAAGCTGGGTATCCACGATATTATCCGCGTCGACACCGACATCTACCAGCGCCTCGCGAATGGCAGCGGAAAGATCAAGCATGCGAGAGGTATTCGCATCGATGCAAGAGAACTCGGCGGCAAAGCGATCCATGAGTTCCTGGGATACCTCATATTCGTCACCCAAGATATGGGGGCCGATATAGGCGGAAACGTCGCTCGCATCGCAACCGGCAGCATCGCAAAGCGCCTGGCACGCCTTGGCGGAAATACGTGCAATCGTGCCCTTCCAACCGGAGTGCACCACGGCAAATCCGCCGGGGGCCACCAGCACCACGGGAACGCAGTCGGCAAAGCAGAGCAGCACGGGCACGTTATGCGCCGTGCAGACGATGGCATCACAGCCCTCGGCAATCTGCTCGCGAACGTCCTCAAGGTCATCGGCGCCGTTCGAGGTCACCGCAACGATATGATCACCATGGACCTGATTGGGAACGAGCAGGTTGTGCTCGCACTCGGCGGCACCCATAGCCTCGAGCGCACGACGACGATTTTCTTGAACAGCAAAGGGGTCATCGCCAACATGCGAGCCCAAGTTGAGTGAGGAGTACGCATCTTCGGAAACGCCACCGGCGCGCTCGGTGAAGGCAAAGCGAACATCGGATGTCGCGCCCTCCACCAACGTAACTCCATCATGGTCGACACGCGAAACTTTGTCCGCACGTGCTGCCATACTAAAGCCTCCTAATAACACAAGTACCGCGGCATCGCCGCTACAGCCCGCGTTTATACGGCTGTCATACTTCTCTAAAAGGATACCTGCTGCGCTGGAGGCAATCGTAAAGGGAACGTAAAGAGATTGGAGGTTCTAGTTTACAAAGTCGAAATAAAAAGGGCGTGTCCATACGGACACGCCCCTGTGCACAACAATGCAAAGAACGACTTAGAAGCTACCGCGCTTCAGGAAGTCGGGAAGCTCGAACTGATCGTTGCCGAAGTTAGGAAGCTCGGTGCCACCGACGTTGCGGGTCGGAGCGGCCTGAGCCGGGCTCGTGGCAGGAGCGGTGCGCTGCGGCTCAGCGGAGGCAGCGGCCTTGCTCTGAGACTGCTGAGCAGCAAAGAGCTCGTCCTGACGGTTGACGTTGGAGTCGGAGAAACCCGTAGCGATGACGGTGATACGCACCTGATCGCCCAGGGACTCGTCGACAACGGTACCGAAGATGATGTTGGCCTCGGGGTCGACGGCGTTGGCGACAACGTCGGCGGCGTCGCTGATCTCCTGGATGCCCAGGTCCTTGGAACCGGCGATGGAGAGCAGCACGCGTGTGGCACCATCGATGGAGCTCTCGAGCAGCGGGCTGGAGATGGCCTGCTGGGCAGCGTCGACGGCACGGGTATCCCCAGAAGAGGTACCGATACCCATCATGGCGGTACCGGCCTGCTTCATGATGGTCTTAACATCGGCGAAGTCCAGGTTGATGATACCGGGGACGGTGATGAGGTCGGTGATGCCCTGGGTGCCCTGGGAAAGGACGCCATCGGCAATCGCGAAGGCCTCGAGCATGGTGGTCTTCTTCTCGGCGATGTCGAGCAGCTTATCGTTAGGGATGACGATCATGGTGTCGACGCAATCGGAGAGGGTCTTAATGCCCTCCTCGGCGCTCTTCTTGCGCTTGCGGCCCTCGAAGGTGAAGGGCTTGGTCACGACGGCGACGGTCAGCGCACCGACCTCGTTCATCGCGATATCGGCAACGATGGGAGCAGCGCCGGTACCGGTGCCACCGCCCTCGCCGCAGGTGATGAACACCATGTCGGCGCCAGCGAGCGCCTCGGCAATGTCGTCGCGGGACTCATCGGCAGCCTTGCGGCCAACCTCGGGGTTGGCGCCGGCGCCCAGGCCGCGGGTAAGGTCGGTGCCGATGTGCACCTTGATATCGGCATCAGAGATCGCGAGCGCCTGAGCATCGGTGTTGATGGCAACAAACTCGACGCCGCGGATGCCCTCTTCGATCATTCGATTAACCGCGTTGGTACCGCCGCCGCCGACGCCGACCACCTTAATGACGGCAAGGTAGTTGTTGATCTCTGTCTCGTGCATGTCGGTCCTCCGAACAAAGGTTATAGCCATAGCATGGGTCGACCCCTGCGCACATTAACCTTCAGGTTGAAAGTAAATGCAAAGGTAAACCGTATTATGGTTGCACATTATGAACGTATCAGTCAAATAATTGACCGTGAAAACCAAACAAACCAGATAAACGGCGTGGTATGGCCCCTCAACAAAGCATCAACCAGCGCTACGAGGTCGGAGCATTCCTAAATGTGTAGTTGCCCGGAGAGCGCACATTGATATACGTTACGCCCTCTACCTGCGAAAGCAACTTGGTGACTACGCGTTCCTTCTTGGCGATATCGTCCGAATCGCCCAGCGACACCTCAATGCCGTTATTGAGGTTTGCCGAAATGGCTTCGACCGAAGGCGTGGAAATATCCTTGACCTGTTCCAAGAACTCGCTCGAAAAACCACGCACATAATCCAAGCCGGCCTTAACGGCCTTGGAGCTCACTGCCTGGCCGGAAACCGGAGCGACATCCGCCGAGACATCAGTCAACAACACCGCGCCATAATGCTTAGCGAGCGCCAGCGCGGCATCGATTCCGGTCAAGGTATTTGAGCCCTGCCCTGTCGTGATGACGTTGCCCTGGTCGTCCACTTCGACCGACGTCGACAGCGGGGCGATCCAGGTGTCATCATCCCCGATGGCCCAGGCAAGGTCATCGGAGCTGATATAGGCAATTGCGATGACCTTGCGCTCCATCGGCGTAATGATGAGCGTATGTGGGAACTGACGCTGGACATCCACGCCCGAGACCCACGGGTTCTGCTTGAGGTCCTCGGTAATCTGGTCGGGATCGACGTTAAAAAGCGACGTTCCCTCGGGCAAATCGATCAGCTGGATAGCATCGTGCTTCGTCACATGCTCGCTGCCTTGAATCTGAATATCAGTGGCGGTAAACAATCCAGAGTTAATCACCACGATAGCAACGACGACGAGCACGGCCAAGACGGCCAAAACGCCGCCCACGATTTTGCCTTTGCCTGTAACGACAGAAGCGGCGTCTGATGTTTTATTTGCCATCGCCCTAAGTGAAGACAACGGGTTGACGCCTTTTTTACCCGAAGGCTTCTTGGCGGTAGCCGGCACCGATGTCAGCGAGCGCGGTTTCGATGCGCCCAGCGTGCGACTCGGACGCGGCGCTTTAGTTCCCGTCGAGGGCTTGGGGGTTGCCATGGGACGGGCAGGCTTGGCGCCCATAACAGGCTTTGACGTCACCGAGGGACGCGAGGACTTTTTTGCGAGCCGGATTAAAAAACGTTTTCGGAAACGCTTCATCGTCCGTAGCG
>CAJLAV010000089.1:0-8414 GCA_905204735.1 uncultured Collinsella sp.
GCCCCGCCTTTTGCACTCGTGGTGAGGTCGTGAGCTTGTAAAAGGTGTGCGTGCGCTTGCCGTTCGTATCTGCTATCATTCCTAGTCTGTGCGCTCATGCGGGCGTGGCGGAATTGGTAGACGCGCCAGATTTAGGTTCTGGTGGGATTCCCGTGAAGGTTCGAGTCCTTTCGCCCGCACCAACGCACCTGCGTCGGCTCCGGCCGTCGCGACTCTTTGTTGCATAAAGGTACCAGCACCTCAGATAAGCTGGGCAGTATGAGGAGGAACGTGTTGAACATCACCGCTTCTGACGTCAAGGACGCCAAGCTCACCGCTACGGTCACCATCCCGGCCGCCGACGTCGACGCCGCGATCAAGAAGGCCTACAAGGACACCGCCAAGAAGTACCGCTTCCCGGGCTTCCGCGCCGGCAAGGCTCCCCGTCCGGTCATCGATTCCGCTCTTGGCGCCGAGGCTACCCTCGCTCAGGCCACCAACGACCTGATCGCCGCCAACGAGCCCGCCGTCCTCAACGAGCTGGACATCGTCCCCACCAAGAGCGGTGACTACAAGGAGCTCGACCTCGCCAAGGATCACGAGGACTACACCTACACCGTCGAGTTCTCCCTGCGTCCCGCCGCTGAGCTCTCCTCCTTCGACGCCGTCGAGATCGAGATGCCCCCCGCTGAGGTCACCGAGTCCGAGATCAACAACCAGGTCGAGATGCTCCTCAACTACCGTGCCACCTTCGAGGACGTCGAGGGTCGCGCCGTCGAGGCTGACGACTATGTGACCGTCGACCTCAAGGCCGTCGAGAACGCCGACAACTTTGCCGCCGAGGGCCGTATGCTCATCGCCGGTAGCGACAGCAACCCCAAGGAGTTCAACGAGGCCCTGATCGGCGCTAACGTTGACGACGTCAAGACCGTCACCTGGACCGACGAGGTCGAGGAGGGCGAGGAGGCCGAGACCCACACCGTCGAGGTTACCGTCAAGGGCATCAAGGTCCGCAACACCCCCGAGCTCACCGACGAGCTCGTCAAGTCCGACTTTGGCTTCGACAGCATCGACGCTATGCGCGACGCCATCAAGCTCGAGATCGAGCAGGACAAGGCTTCCCGCCTCCCGGCCGAGAAGGAGAACCGTTGCGTCTCCGCTCTCGCCGAGCGTCTGCAGCTCGACGAGATGGACGCCGACTACGAGCAGTCCGTCTTTGAGGAGCTTGGCCAGAACTTCCTGTCCAACCTCGCTGCCCGCGGCATGACCCTGGACACCTGGCTGCCCGCTTCCGGCCTGACCATGGAGCAGTTCATCGGCGACCTGCACAAGCAGGCCAACGACGTTGCCCGTGAGTCCCTGGCGCTCGACGCCCTCGCCCGTGAGCTCAAGATCGAGGTCACCGAGGACGACATCAACGCCGAGTTCGAGAAGGCCGGCGTCAAGGACGTCGAGGCTTCCAAGGCCGAGTTCATCGCCGATGGCCGCATGCCTGCCGTCCGCGAGTCCATCCGTCGCTCCAAGGCCGTCGACCACCTGGTCGAGAACGCCAAGGTGACCGAGGTCGACGAGACCGCCAAGGACGCCGAGTAATTCTCGCCACCTTGCCCGCGAGCGCATGGGTGCGCTCGTGATGGGGTAAAGTTATACACCGGTTATCCGGTTGCTTCGTACGGTGCCAGCCAATGCATAGCATGCGGGCACCGTACGTTTATCTAGAACCAATTTGGTCCGCAAGAGAGAAATGGAGATGCGTATGATCGCTAAGTTCGATTCCGCCCTCGTGCCATACGTTATCGAGCAGACGCCGCGCGGCGAGCGCAGCTACGATATCTATTCGCGCCTGCTCAACGACCGCATCATCTTCTTGGGCGAGGAGATCAACTCCGTTAGCGCCAATCTGGTCGTTGCCCAGCTGCTGCATCTTGAGAGCCAGGATGCCGAGAAGGATATCTCGCTCTACATCAATTCGCCCGGTGGCGAGGTCTATTCCGGCCTGGCGATTCTGGACACCATGAACTTCATTAAGCCGCAGGTCTCCACCATCTGCGTCGGTATGGCCGCGTCTATGGCCGCCGTGCTGCTTTCGGCCGGCGCCAAGGGCAAGCGCTTCTGCCTGCCGCACTCCAAGGTCATGATTCACCAGCCCAGCGGCGGTGCCCAGGGTCAGCAGACCGAGATCGAGATCGTGGCCGAGGAGATCAAGAAGACTCGCCGCGAGCTCAACCAGATCCTGTCCGACGCCTCGGGCCAGCCCATCGAGAAGGTCCAGGCCGACACCGAGCGCGACAACTACCTGACCGCTGCCGAGGCCCTCGACTACGGTCTGATCGACCGTATCGTCACCTCGCGCGATCTCGCCGCGAAGGACGCCTAGGATGGCAGGTAACATGCAGGACAACTTTGACGAGAACGGCAACCCCATCCGCTGCTCTTTTTGCGGAAAAGAGCAGGGCCAGGTTCGTCGCCTCGTAAAGGGCCCGACCAACATCTTTATCTGTGACGAGTGCGTCGCCGCCTGCTCTGAGATTCTGGAGGAATCGCTGGCTTCGGACTTTATGGACGCTGCCCGCAACGGCAAGCTGCCGGGCTTCCTCAACGACCACGGTCAGGCTGCATCCCAGCCCGCCGCGGACCCCGAGACCGAGGGTTTTGAGCTCGAGGACGATCGCCAGGTCATCACGCACGTGCCGACGCCGCACGAGATCTATGACGAGCTTTCGGCCTATGTTATGGGTCAGGAGGACGCCAAGCGCGCCATGTCGGTGGCCGTGTACAACCACTATCGCCGCGTGATCGAGGGTGGCGCCGCGGTGTCTGCCTTTGACGGCGGCATGGGCTCGCAGTTCGACGACGATATGGACGAGGTAGAGCTTGCCAAGTCCAACATCCTGCTGCTCGGTCCCACCGGTACCGGTAAGACCCTGCTCGCCCAGACGCTCGCGCGCATCCTCGAGGTGCCGTTTGCCATTGCCGACGCCACCGCGCTTACCGAGGCCGGTTACGTGGGCGAGGATGTGGAGAACATCCTGCTCAAGCTCATCAACGCTGCCGATGGCGATATTGAGCGCGCACAGGTTGGCATCATCTACGTTGACGAGATCGACAAGATTGCCCGCAAGGCCGAGAACCTCTCTATTACCCGTGATGTCTCGGGCGAGGGTGTTCAGCAGGCGCTGCTTAAGATTCTTGAGGGCACGGTGGCAAGCGTTCCGCCTACCGGCGGCCGCAAGCATCCCCAGCAGGAGCTGCTGCAGATCGACACGACGAACATCCTGTTCATCTGCGGCGGTGCCTTTGTGGGTCTGGATAAGATCATTGCCGATCGCGTGGGCAACAAGGGCGTGGGCTTTAACTCCGAGATCGCCGGCCCCACCTCGGTCGACGAGAACGACCTGCTGCGTCAGGTGCTCCCGCAGGACCTCAACGCCTTTGGCATGATCCCCGAGTTCGTGGGTCGTACGCCCGTCGTCACCCAGACGCAGGCACTCGACGAGGACGACCTGGTGTCGATCCTGACCGAGCCCAAGAACGCCGTGGTGCGCCAGTACCGCAAGATGTTTCAGCTCGAGGACGTCGATCTTGAGTTTGAGGACGCGGCCCTGCACGAGATCGCCCGCATGGCGCTTGCCCGCAAGACCGGCGCCCGCGGCCTGCGCTCCATCTGCGAGGACGTGCTGCAGCAGACGATGTTCGACCTGCCCAGCGAGGAGGGCGTTTCCAAGGTCGTTGTGACCGAAGCCTCCGTAAAGGGCGAAGAGCAGCCCCAGCGCATCTACGGGTAAACCTGCCTAAAACCTGTTTGCAAATAGCCTCCGACCACCTGCGGCCGGAGGCTATTTTATATATACGCAATAACCCCAACTACCTGTGTTATTCTGTGTGGTTGTTTAAGCCTCAGCGAAGTCATATCAGACTGAAGTAATCGATACCTAAGGGGAGGAATGTAGGCCCGATTTTCGTAGATTCCGCACGAGCCGAAGACCACTTAATGTGGTCTTCGAGCGAGCCCAGGACCTGACCGAGCGAAAATCGGGCCTACATTCCTCCCCGATGGGCAAGGGAGAGATATATGGAAGAAATGCCCAAGAACTACGATCCGTCGACCAATGAGCCGGCGATCCTGCAGAAGTGGCTCGACGGCGGCTACTACAAGCGCCGTGAGGGCGTGGGCGACTGCACCGTCACCATTCCGCCTCCCAACGTGACCGGCAAGCTCCACATGGGTCACGCTACCGACGACTCCATCCAGGACGCTATCATCCGTATGGCCCGCATGCGCGGCAAGTCCACGCGCTGGGTGCTCGGCACCGATCACGCCGGTATCGCCACGCAGACCAAGGTCGACAAGAAGCTCAAGAGCGAGGGCATTAGCCGCCTGGAGATCGGCCGCGACAAGTTTGTCGACGCTTGCTGGGATTGGACCCACGAGTACGGCGGCATCATCGTCGAGCAGATCAAGCGCATGGGCTGCTCCGTCGACTTTGATAACGAGCGCTTTACCATGGACGAGGACTATGCCCAGGCCGTACGCAAGGTCTTTTGCGACTGGTATCACGACGGCCTGATCTACCGCGGCAAGCGCATCGTTAACTGGTGCCCCAACTGCACCACCGCCATCTCGGACGACGAGGCCGAGTACAAGGACGAGAAGGGCCACCTGTGGCACCTGCGCTACCCGCTGACCGAGCCGGTCAACGGCCAGGACTACATCGTCGTCGCCACCACGCGCCCCGAGACCATGCTCGGCGACACGGGCGTCGCCGTTTCCCCGAAGGACCCCGAGAAGGCCGCCTTTGTGGGCAAGACCGTCAAGCTCCCCATCGTCGACCGCGAGATCCCCATCTTTGAGGATTGGCATGTCGACGCCAACTTCGGCTCCGGCTTCGTCAAGGTCACCCCGGCCCACGACCCCAACGATTACGCCATGGGCCAGGCCCACGACCTGCCGCAGATCAACATCTTTGACGAGCACGCGGTGGTCGTCGAGGGCTACGGCGAGTTTACCGGCATGAACCGCGACGAGTGCCGCGAGGCCGTCGTCAAGTGGTTTGACGAGCACGGTCTGCTCGACCACGTCGAGGATCACGATCATTCCGTCATGCACTGCTACCGTTGCGACGCCGCACTGGAGCCGTGGCTGTCCGAGCAGTGGTTCGTGGCAGTCGACAAACTCAAGGGGCCGGCGCTCGACGCCGTCAACTCCGGCAAGGTCACCTTCCACCCCGCGCGCTGGACGCAGACCTACACCACCTGGATGGAGAACCTCAAGGACTGGTGCATCAGCCGCCAGCTGTGGTGGGGCCACCGCATCCCCGTGTTCTACTGCGAGGACTGCGGCTGGGAGGACGCCCTTACCGAGGACACCGACGTGTGCCCCAAGTGCGGCGGCCATCACGTGCACCAGGACGAGAACGTGCTGGACACCTGGTTCAGCTCGCAGCTGTGGACCTTCGCCACGCAGGGCTGGCCGCAAAAGCCGGAGCTGCTCGAGGGACATCACCCCACGACGGCGCTCGTCACCGCGCGTGACATCATCGCGCTGTGGGTCGCCCGTATGGTCATGAGCTCGCTGTACTTCCTGGACGAGGTGCCGTTTAAGGACGTCGTCATCTACCCGACGATCCTTGCCAAGGACGGCAGCCGCATGTCCAAGTCCAAGGGCAACGGCGTTGACCCCATGGACCTCATTGGCATGTACGGCGCCGATGCCATGCGCTACAACCTGCTCACGCTGTGCACCAACAACCAGGACGTCAAGTTCGATGCGAACATCGACAAGAAGACCAAGAAGCTTATCGACAGCCCGCGTACCGACCAGGCCAAGTCGTTTGTGACCAAGATCTGGAACGCCAGCCGCTTCCTGCTCATGAACATGGAGGGCTACACGCCCGGCGAGCCCGTCGTGGAGACGCCGGCCGACGCCTGGATGTTCAGCCGCCTGGCCAAGGCCGTGAAGATGGTCACCGAGGGCATCGAGAACTACACCTTTGGCGATATGGCCCGCGGCGTGCAGCAGTTCTTCTGGAACGAGGTCTGCGACTGGTACGTCGAGGTCACCAAGGCCCGTCTGAAGGGCGAAGGCCGTCTGCAGGCTCAGCGCAACCTGATCTTTGTGCTCGACACCTCCATTCGCCTGATGCACCCGCTTATGCCGTTTGTCACCGAGGAGATCTGGGACAACATGCCGGCGAGCGTGCTCGACCTGGACGCCGAGGGCAACGTGAACCGCGCCGAGGCGCTCATGATCGCCAAGTGGCCCGAGCCCGCCGACTACGCCAAGTATGTCGATGAGCCTGCCGAGCGCGCGTTTGAGCTGTGCCGTACCGTTGTGTCCGCCGCCCGCGCCACGCGTTCGCGCTATCGCTTGAGCCCCAAGGCCGAGCTCGACGTGGTCGTGCGCGCCGGCGCCGAGGACATCGAGAAGCTCGAGAGCCTGCGCTCCACGATTGAGCCGCTGGCCAACACCGCCTCGCTGGTCATGGGTACCGACGTCGAGAAGCCGGCTGCGAGCATTGCCGTGGTCGACAGCGGCGTCGAGGTCTTTGTGGTGCTCGAGGGCAAGGTCGATCTTTCGGCCGAGAAGGCGCGCCTGGAGAAGGAGATTGCCGCGGCCCAGAAGGAGCTTGCCGGTTGCGAGAAGACGCTCGCCAACGAGGGCTTTGTGGCCAAGGCCGCGCCCGCGGTGGTCCAGAAGAAGAGGGACCGTGCAGCTGAGCTCAAGGAGATCCTGGTGGCGCTGACTGCTCAGGTTGCTGACTTCTCGTAGGCGGTACTGGGGGACGCGTCCCGACACTTTGCTCTCCGCTGCGGACAGTCCTGCGCAAGACGGACAGCACATTAAGTGCTGTCCTTTGCGTGCGGAACTTGCGGTGAGCAAAGCGTCGGGCCGCTCCTAGTTCGCTTACGTGGTTGTTTACAACTGGTAGGTTGGGGCCACTTGGTTGTGGCCTTGATCTCGCTGCAAGCGGATAAAGGCTGATATTGTCAACGCGAGGGGCTCATTCTTTTTGGTGGGCCTCTTTTTCTGTTATGGGGGACTTTGGGTTATGGCTAAGCGTTCTGGGTCTTATGTCGTTCCTTTCTCGTTTGAGTTGCTTTCGTTTGATGAGGCTGTTGAGCTGGCTGCTGATACGGGGCGGATTTCTGGGGATGCTGGTCCTCTGCTTGAGACGGTTGTCGATATGCTCGATGAGCTGGGACGTCCGGACGAGTACTTTGATTGCATTCAGGTTGCCGGCACCAATGGCAAGACTTCGACCACGCGTTTTTCTGCTGCCATCCTTCGCGGCGAGGGGTTAAAGACCGCGCTGTATACGTCGCCGCAGCTGGTACGCTATCCCGAGCGCATGGAGGTCGATGGACGCGTCGTGAGCGGCGAGGCCTTTGCCCGTGGCGTTTCAGCAGCTGTCGAGGCGGGACATCGCGTGAATGCGCGCCGTGTGGCGGCGGGGGAGCGTGCCTATACCATCACACCGTTTGACCTGCTGACGGCCGCTGCGCTTGTTGTGTTTGCCGAGGCTTGCGTGGACTTGGCTGTGCTCGAGGTTGGCATGGGCGGGCGTTGGGACGCCACGAGTGCGACCGATCCCGTCGCCGTTGCCATTACGGGCATTGGGCTCGATCACACACGTATTTTGGGCGACACGCTCGAGGCCATTGCGGGTGAGAAGGCTGCGGTCATTAAGCCCGGACGCCTGGTTGTGCTGGGCGAGGGCACACACGAGGCGAGCGTTCAACGCGTGATGGATGCACGTTGTCGCGAGTGCGGCATTGTGCCGCTGGTGGTGAACCATGCCACGACCAAGGTTCCGGCTCACGTGGGCGATACAGTGGAGTTTAGCTGCACTACGCCGCGTGCCATCTATACGTCGAGCATGGTTAAGCCGGCGTATCAGCCGCAGAATGCTGCGTGCGCGATTATGCTGTGCGAGAGCTATCTGGGCCGCGAGCTCGACCATGACAAGCTCGATGCGTCGCTTATGGGCTGCCCCACGCCGGGCCGATTTGATGTGCTGGGAACCGATCCGCTCAAGCTGATTGATGCCTGCCATAACCCCCAGAGCTGCGAGAACTTTGTGAGCGCCCTGGATGAGATCGATCCGTGCGTGGATAATCGTCCCACGCTGCTGTGTGCCGCGCTGGCCGACAAGGACGTGGCGGGCATCGTCGACGTGCTGATCCCGGCCTTCCCGCGCGTAGTCGTGACCCAGACCGATTCCGATCGTGCCCTGCCGGCGGAGGAGCTTGCCGCACTTGTGGACGCTGACAAGCTTGTTGGCGTGTACCCCAGCGTGTCCGAGGCCCTCGCGGCCCTCGATGCCGCAGGTGAGCCCTTCGTAGCAGCCGGCACCATCACCCTAGCCGGCGAAGTAGCCGGTCTGCTTCGCTAACCCATCCCCTCATCAGTTGCGGTGAAATACGGACTGTTTTCT
>CAJLAV010000090.1:0-8393 GCA_905204735.1 uncultured Collinsella sp.
CTGGTGATCTCCGCCTTGAGAGGGCGGCGTCCTAAACCGCTAGACGAACGGGCCACATGACATCTGCACTGCCGTGCTGCGAGGAAATATATTACGGGACAAAAAACGTCAGCGCAAGAAGAAATTCCAAATTGCCGAAAAATTGTCGGCAGGTTATGGAATACGCAGGTAAACTTGGTAGCTAATTCAAGTTGAGATGAACCAAAAGAGCTTCGCGCTCGTTGGGAATATCGTCTTCGATCACGGCGTCGAGGGCGGAGTTGAGAAGCTGACCCAGTTCCGGCCCGGGCTTGACTCCGGCACGGATCAGGTCGCCGCCGTTGATGGCGAGCATCTTGAGCGTATAGGGCTCCCCTGCCTTCAGCAGCTCGTGCGCCAGCGCGCGCATCTCCTCAATCGTCTCAACATAATAGAAGCACGACGGGGCCTTGCCAAGTGTGTCGGCACGCTTAAGGTCCATGAGCTCGTCAATCAGGCGGGCCGTGTCGACGCCCTCACCCGAAAGCGCGCGCATCATATTGAGCAGGCAGGAGCGCTCGGGGCGCAGCGGCATGTCATGGTATTTG
Source organism: uncultured Collinsella sp. (assembly GCA_905204735.1). Taxonomy (GTDB): domain Bacteria; phylum Actinomycetota; class Coriobacteriia; order Coriobacteriales; family Coriobacteriaceae; genus Collinsella. Next base: position 567 of record CAJLAV010000090.1, read on the forward strand.
ATGAGCAGGCACACGTCGCGCACCAAGTCGTGCGAGAGGGCCAGGCGATCCATAATGACGCGCGCCTTCTTGGCGCCGAGCTCGGGATGACCGTAGAAGTGTCCGCTGCCGGCGTGATCGACCGTGAAGCACTCGGGCTTGGACACATCGTGCAAAAACGCCGCCCACATAAGGCTCGACGAGGGCGCGACGCCGTCACACAGCGCGAGCTCCCCCGCCACCGTCAGCACACGGGCGATATGCACGTAGACGTTAAACGCATGATAGACACTGCGCTGATCAAACCCGCGACCCGCTGCCAACTCGGGCACGGCGGCGCAGATGAGCTCGGGATAGCGGAGCATCGCGTCTCCCCCATGACCGGTCGAAAGAATGCCCTCGAGCTCAATACCCACACGCTCACGCGCCACGGCTTCGAGCAGCGGCGCGCACTCGGCAAGCGCACGCTTGGTCTCGGGCTCAATCATAAAGTCCAGACGGCAGGCAAAGCGCACCGCACGCAGCATGCGCAGGGCGTCCTCGTTAAAGCGACGCTTGGGATCGCCGACAGCGCGAATCAGCTTGCGCTCCAAGTCACCCTGGCCGTCGTAGCGGTCGACAAGCCCGCGCTCGGGATGCCAGGCCATGGCATTGACGGTAAAGTCGCGGCGCGCCAGATCGTCCTCGAGCGAGGCGGCACGCTCCACACTCTGGGGATGGCGACCATCGGTGTAAAAGCCATCCAGACGGTACGTGGTGACCTCGATACGCTCGCCATCGGAAATAGCCGTGATTCCGCCAAATTTAATGCCCGACTCCACAACCGCGATGCCGGCGGCCTCGAGCGCCGCTTTGGACTCCTGCCACAGGCCGCTACAGCACATATCAACATCGTGGCTGGGGTACCCCATCAGGGCGTCGCGCACCCAACCGCCCACGTACCAAGCCTCAAGACCAGCCGCCTCAAGCGCGCGCAGGACGCGCAGGGACGCATCGGACGGTTGAGTACCGTTGAGCGAAACATTGCACATGCCTATGGCCTCCTGCGACTATCAAATTGGCTATCGATTGCGTCTGCAAGAAGTCTAGCAAGAAACAGCCTCCACTGCACACGCAAGTCCGATAAACAAAAACGCATCCGTCCTAGTCTAAGACGGATGCGAAATAATCAAACTATTCAGACAAGGTGCCGGAACTAGCAGACCTGGCGAACCTCGATGTGCTTCTTATATTCGTCCACCTTGGCAAAATCACCCAGACCGGGGCACTCGACCACGTTGGCGCCAGTGGCCATCGAAAGGCGCAGGGCGTCCTCGACGCGCTCGGGGGCGTCGTGCCACACGGACAGGAAGGCAGCGAGCGAGGAATCGCCGGCGCACACCGTCGACAGCAGCTTGACGTCGAAGGTGCGGTTGGCAAACCAGATATGCTCGCCGTTGGAGAAGTACGCACCGGCGCCACCAAGGGTCAGCAGCACGTTCTTGGCGCCCTTGGCGTGCAGCTCGGCCATAGCGCCCTTGACGGACTCGTCGTCGCCACCGCTCACCTTGATGCCAAAGATGTCAAGCAGCTCGTCGTCATTGGGCTTGATCAGCAGTGGCTCCAGAGCAATGAGGTCTGCCAGCTGATGGCTCGAGATGTCGAGGACGAACTCGGCCCCCTTGGCCTTGACACGGCGCAGGACCTCGGCCAAGAAGCCCTCGGAAGTGTTGGGAGGCAGCGAGCCGCTGATGACCAGGCAGGTCATGTCATCGAGCGAATCGATAAGTTCAAACATCTCCTGCTCGTTGGCCTCATTGATGGCGGCACCGGCATTGACCATGTTGTACTCGGTGTCGGGACCGGCGTTGAGGAACACATTGACGCGCGTAATACCGTCGGTCCACACGGGCTTGACGGGCACGCCCAGGGCCTCGGCGCCCTTAACGATAAACTCACCCGAGAAGCCGGCGAAGAAACCCAGGATCGTGGTGTCGACACCATAGTGGTCAAGCGTAAACGAGACGTTGAGGCCCTTGCCGTTGGGCGTGTAGACGGCATTGCGGGTACGCGTGACGGTATTGGCAGTAAGGCCGTCGCAGGCGATGTTGTAGTCAATGGCGGGATTTGCAGTGAGCGTGTAAATCATGAATGTTCCTTTCACGAAGCAACGTGTTAATGAAAGTATATTCCACGCATCGGTAAAAGGCTAGGACAACTCGGCGAACGGTGTGGAAGCGATGAAGTACGGCGGGACACCTCTCCCCCGCGGCGGAACAAAAAGGCGCCCCAGCCGAAACCGGGGCGCCACATGCGCACGAATATGTCGCGTTTCGATTACTGACGATCGAGCTTGCGGACAGCAACGCGCTTGCTGTACTCGTCGACGTGACCGAAGTCGCCGATGCCGACGGACTCGGCAACGTTGGCGCCGGTGGCCATAGCGAGCTTCATGGCCTCCTCGACGTTGTCGCGATCCCTGTACCACTTGTGCAGGAACGCAGCGAGGGTGCAGTCGCCGGCGCAGACAGAAGAAACCAGCTTGATGTTGAACTCACGCTTGGCGTACCAGATGTCCTCGCCGTTGGAGAAGTAAGCGTCGCCGCGGCTACCACGGGTGAGCAGCACGTTCTGAACGCCAGCGTCGTGAGCCATCTTCATGGCAACGCGGACCTCGTCGTCGGTGTCGACCGGCACGCCGAAGATGGCCTTCATCTCGTGATGGTTCGGCTTGATGAGCAGAGGCTTCTTGTGAGCGAGCTCCTTGAGCTTGTCGGAGGACAGGTCCAGGACGACGTCGGCGCCACGAGCCTGAGCGTGCTCCATGACCTTAGCCAGGAAGTCAGGCGTAGCTTTGGGAGGAACGGAGCCGGAAACGATCAGGCACTCGAGATCGCCCGCGGTGTCCAGGATGTTGTAGAGCTCCTCCTGGTGCTGCGGCGTGATCGGAGCACCCGGGTTCAGGATGCCGTACTCGTGCTGGCCATCGTTGACGTAGGTGTTAATGCGCGTGATACCGTCGGTCCAGACCGGGCGGCAGAGGCAACCCAGGTTCATGACCTCCTCGACGATGAACTTGCCCGTGAAGCCGGCGAAGAAGCCGAGCGCGACGGTGTCGACGCCCATCTTCTTAAAGGCGAAGGACACGTCGAGGCCCTTGCCGTTAGCCGTGTAGCTGGCCGAGCCGGTGCGGACGTTCTCGTCGGGCTCGAGCGGAGAGCTCGAAACCGTCATGTCGACAGCCGGGTTAGCGGTTAGCGTGTAGAACATTTACAGTACCCCCTGTATATGTGAGGGCCGCGTGGCCGGCCCATTCCAACCACGCGGTTACCTCTGATACCAAATTAGCGAGCTGCGGACTCGAGCAGTGCCTTGACCTCGGCGGCGGTGTTGCAGGCGAGCGCCTTCTCGGCGAGCTCGTCGCACTCGGCCTTGGTCCACTGGCTGATGGTCTTGCGGGCGCGCAGGATCGACGGAGCGCTCATCGAGAACTCCTCCAGGCCCCAGCTGATCAGCAGCGGCTCGAGCAGCGGATCGGCAGCGGCCTCGCCGCACATACCGACCATGATGCCGGCCTTCACGCCGCTCTCGATGATGTTCTTGAGCGAGCGGAGCACGGCGGGATAGTAAACCTGGTACAGGTTGGAGATGGTGTCGTTGCCACGGTCGGCGCACATGGTGTAGCCGATCAGGTCGTTGGTGCCGATGGAGAAGAAGTCGGCAACCTCGGCAAGACGGTCTGCGAGCAGCGAAGCGGCAGGCGTCTCGACCATGATGCCGACCTCGATGTTCTCGTTGAACTTGCGACCCTCTTCGGTCAGCTCGGCCTTGCACTGCTCGACGAGCTCCTTGACAGCCAAGACCTCCTCGACGCAGGTGACGAGCGGGATCATAATCTTGACGTCACCGAAGGCGCTAGCGCGCAGCAGAGCGCGGAGCTGGACCTTGTACTGGTCGGGATTGGCCAGGCAGTAACGCACGGCGCGGAAGCCCATGAAGGGGTTGTCTTCCTTGACCATATGCAGATACGGAATCTCCTTGTCGCCACCCACATCGAGCGTACGGATGATGACCGGAGCACCCTTGAGCGCGCTGGCGACCTTACGGTAGGCGTTGAACTGCTCCTCCTCGGAAGGAAGCTCGGCAGAGTCCATGAACAGGAACTCGGAGCGGAACAGACCGATGGCCTCGGCGTCGTGATCGAGCGCGTTGGGCACGTCATCGGGGTTACCGATGTTGCAGGCGATGATCTTCTTGATGCCATCGGCAGTCACGGACGGCTTGCCACGGAAGGCCTCGAGGGCTGCCTTCTCGGCAGCGAAGGCCTCGGCCTTGGCGGTGTAGGCAGCGAGCGTCTCCTCGTCGGGATCGGCCTCGACGATACCCTTGCCACCGTCGACGACGACGGTCATACCGTTGCGCAGCGCGGTGCAGCTGTTGGAAACCGAAAGGACAGCCGGGATCTCGAGGGCACGCGCAATGATCGCGGAGTGCGACGTGCGGCCACCGGTCTCGGTGACGATGCCGGCAACGTGGGCCTTATCGATCGTGGCGGTCATGGACGGCGTGAGGTCGTGCACGACAACGACGGTGTTCTCGGGCAGGACGGAGAGGTCGACGACCTCCTTGCCCAGCAGCTCGGCCAGAATACCGGTGCGGATGTCGGCGATGTCGGCCGCGCGCAGACGGAACATCTCGTCGTCCATGGACAGGAACATGTTCTCGAACATGGTCGAGGCGTCCATGAGCGCCTGCTCGGCGCAGGTACCGCCGTCAATGGCGGCGTTGATGGCGTCGGTCATGCCCGGGTCCTGAGCCAGGACAATGTGTCCGCTCATGATCTCGGCCTCGGCCTCGCCCACCGTCTCCTTCATGTGGTCGGCCTGAGCCTGGGTCTTCTCGCAGAAGACCGAAAGAGCGGACTGATAGCGCTCCTTCTCTGCTGCCGAATCAGCAACCTCATGCGGCTCAAACGTCAAGTCGGGATCGACGGCGACCATGACGGTGCCGATACCGATGCCCTCGGAAGCGTTGACTCCCTGATACATTCCCATTCCTCTCTCCGTGTCATGTGATAAAGCGTTTTGCCATATCCATGACAAAAGAGCGCAGTTACCTTACAACAGGTCACTGCGCCCCCAAATATGAACTTAGTTGTTCAACATGCGACCCGTTTGAGTTCTACTCGCCAAGACCGCTCTTGATGAGCTCGATGGCAGCAGCCAGAGCCTCGGCCTCGTCAGCGCCGTCACACTTGACCTCGACCTCGGTGCCGCAGGGGATACCAGCAGCCATGAGGGCCATCGGGGACTTGCCGTTGACCTCCTTCTCGGGGGTGACGACCGTCACGTCACAGGCGTACTTGCCCATGGTGGAGGCGAACAGACCAGCCGGACGCATGTGCAGACCCTGAGGATTAACGAGGGTAGCCTTCTCAGAAACCATAGTTGACTCCTTTTTTGTGTTTAACCCCTGTCATGTATGTGGCAGGAGTCAGATTCACGACGTTGTTTATATTAACTCACATCAAACGGTTTTTCATTATGTTTCGGACGAATTGTTGGACAGATGTGTTTGTCGTCCGCTTGCTCGCCCACAGGGGGCCGGGCGCGGCCAGTGAGATTTCCTGCTCTACAGTCCTGCTCGCACGAAGAGCACATTAAGTGCTCTTCGGCTCGTGCGGAACTCGCGATAAATCTCACTGGCCGCGCCCGGCCCCCTGTGGGCGAGCAAGCTGCAGAAACTCGGTCGGTCCAGAGCAATATCGTGCGAACGGAATTCTGGCTAATGATCTGTTCGCGACAAAGACTCGATAGGTAGCCCCCTCTATGCCCTTTTATAAGTTGCGGTGAAATAGGGATTGAATTTGGGGTTGAATCGTTTAAACAGTCCCTATTTCACCGCAACTTATGGGAGGGATAGAAAAAAGGCGGGGGCTCCTAGTGGAGTCCTCGCCTTTTGTGCAGAGGGCGATGTTATTCGCGAACTGCGGGATTAGATCAAGCGGGCGTTGATCGTCTTGGCGATCTCGGCGGCGTCAGTGGAACCCTTGACGGTGGAACGGAAGTCCTCGTCCATGAGCGCCTCGGCGACCTTGGACAGGATCTTGAGGTGCGTAGTGCCAGCCTGTGCACCCGGGATGAGCAGCGCGATGGCCACGTTGACGGGAGCGCCGTCCATGGTGTCCCAACCGGTCACGCCGGACTCGTCCTTGACGACGATGACGGCGGCCTCGGTAATGGCGTCGGACTTGGCATGCGGGATGGCGAAGCCCTCCATCATGCCCGTGGTGCCCTCGGCCTCGCGGGCCAGGAAGGCGTTCATCACGGCGTCGGCGTCGCCGGCGATACCGGCCTTGACGGCCTGGTTGGAGACAAAGCTCAGAGCCTCGTCACGAGAAGCGAAGTCCTCGGCGACAAAGACGTTCTCAACCTTCACGAAGTCGGCAGCCTCGGCCTTGGGGGCCTCAACGGGCTTGGCTACAGGAGCGGCCTTCTGATTCTTCTCGAAGTCGTACTTCTTGAAGGCCACGAACAGGATGCCACCGACCACAGCGCCGATGAGGATCGCGAGGACCCACAGCGGACCGTTCTCGACAACAGGCAGGACCAGGAAGCCGCCGTGAGGCGCCGGATCGTGAACGTTGAAGAAGATGGTCAAGATGGAAGCGATGGAAGAACCGAGCATCATGATGGGCATGACGGGCCAGATGTTCTTGGTCATGAACGGAATGGCGCCCTCGGTGATGTGGGTGCAACCAAGGATGAGGTTGACGATACCGGCGTCATGATCCTCCTGGCTGAAGTACTTCTTGCCGACAACGACGGCGAAGGTGGTGATCAGCGGCGGAACGATGCAAGCGGCGGAGACGGCAGCCATGAAGTTGGTGCCGAAGTTGTAGGTCTCGGTGCCGACGCCAGCTTCGAGAGCGGTACCGAGCAGGAAGGTGCCAGTAGCGTAAGCAGCCTTGTTGACCGGGCCGCCCATATCAAAGGCGCACATGCAGCCGATGGCCAGGCCAAGGATCACCGGACCGGAGTTACCGAGGCTCTGCAGGAAATCCATCATGCCCTGGTTAATGGCAGCCATGGGGCCGGAAATACCGAGCATGACCAGGCCGACGATGGCGGTAGAGCACAGCGGATACAGGAAGATTGCCTTCAGGCCATTAAGGCTCGCGGGAATTTTAGAGAAAGCCTTCTCGAGCAGCAGGATGACATAGCCAGCGAGGAAGCCGCCGACGATGCCGCCCAGGAAGCCGAAGCCCACACCCGAGCCTCCAGCGTCGATCATGCCGGTATCGGCGTTGATGGGAAGACCCTGGATGGCAATCATACCGGCAACAAAGCCGGGGACGAGCGCCGGGCGCTTGCCGATGGACTCGGCGATGTAAGCGGAGAGCACCGGAACCATGAGGTTCATGGCGATACCGCCGATAATCTTGAGCATCGCGGCAAAGCTGTTGTAGTCGGCAGCCGTCGAATCAAAGGACGTGATGCCCCACAGGAACGAAATGGCGGTCAGAACACCACCGGCAACGACGAAGACCAGCATGTGGCTGACGCCGTTCATGAGGTGCTTGTAGATGACGTGACCGATGGACTCCTTCTCCTCGACCTCGTCCTCGACATCGGCGGCAGCGGCAACCGTGTCGTCGCCCTTGGCGGCGAGCGCGCGGTCGATCAGCTTTCCGGCGGCCTCGACGGACAGGGCCTTGGAAACACCGACGGAAACCATGGGCTTGCCGGCGAAACGCTCAGCCTGGACATCCTTATCGGCTGCGACGACGACGGCATTTTCCAGGCAATGGACGTGTATACTCTGTCCAACACCGGAGCTTACGGCGAGCACGGCCCCACCACCGTGGGC
>CAJLAV010000091.1:0-8390 GCA_905204735.1 uncultured Collinsella sp.
GGCACAGGCGGACGGAGTTCAGATTGTTCCGTTTCATCAGTTCGAAATCCTTGCGCATCAGTTCTTCTGTCACGTAATGTCCGGTCTGCGGGTTGTGTTCGTGGATATTGACACCTTTGAACTTGATCGGCTGTCCGTTGAACAGCAGGACGGTGTACGGTTTGCCGTTGCCGGCGATCTGATCGATCTCTTTGATTTCGATGCGGCGGAAACCGACGTTCTGCGGGATTACTTCCGTCACCTTGCCGTCTTCCTTGATTGTCATCAACAGTTTGTAGAGGTTTGGATGTTCCGCGTTCCAGGTTTCTACATTGTTCAGTGTCTTTTCGAACGAAGTTGTTGCAATCGTGTTCGGACTTACCCACAGTTTGTTTTCGGCTGTTGCAGCCACGTTGCCTTTTGCATCTAATAATTCGTATGTGACGTCGATGTTCTTAACCTTGTCGGAATGGTTCTTGATATCCATTGCCAAGCTGAAGATACCGTTTTTGTAGGTGTCGTCGAGCGTGGAGACAATGCGGTAATCATTGACGGCGATCTTGGGCTGTGACCATAGATAGACGTCGCGTTCGATGCCGCACAGCAACAGGTCTCCGAGGAGCTCGAATGGACACCTGCCAGCGAGTCCAGCAAGCGGGCAAGAGTTTACGTGGCTGCAGCATACTACAACGTCGTAGGGGCTCAGAGCACCGCCACTACGGCTTTTGGGCAGAATGCGCCTGAGCTGCTCGTGGTTGCGCTCACATGCCGACTACTGGTTGGATCTCATCGCGTCGCAGCAGAACACGCGGCAGCGCCGAGCTCCGCTTTCGAGACACCAGCGCTCCAGGCCCTTCCAATCATCGAACTCGACTCCTCAATCGACTAGCAGGATGCCGAAGATAGCCTCGAAGGCAGCAACAGAGCCTATGAGACTCTCTATATGGTCGAGGCAGGCAACGATGGCTGCCGGAGCTGGCATGACGCTTGCGCAAATAGATTTGGAACGCCCGGGCCACGATGCGTGCGCTCAGGATGTCGTAGGTGTTGCGCTCGTAGCCCTCAACGGAGTCACATTGGACCACGCGCGACCTGTCGGCAAGCGAGAGCGCCTCGAATTCGGCGTAGGTACGGCCAGTGCGGTCAACCCCGTCGCGCCCAGCACCTTCGACATCCCTGCGCTTACGCTTCCTCATACGGTCCTTTCGCGGGAGAAGCAGGTAAGGCGCGCCTGTCCCTCTCCTGATAGGAGCAGGCACTGCGCACGCACACAGGAAGCTCGTCAGCATGTGTGGCCCATATGGTCTCGTAACTCTGCCCCCGCCTAAACAAAGGGACCGCAATCGCGACCATGGCGGCGAGCTCGTCAGCGGTGAGACATAACCCTTCACGGGCCGCGGACAGGCGGGTGCGATAGGCAGCGTCGTAGCGACACTTGGGGTAACCGCACCCACTCCTGTTCCGACAGCCGAGATGACAGGCGTAGGGCCATACCTCTGTGACGGGACAAACTGCGATAGAGCGTACGCGCGCGCAGCGTCTCGAAGGAGTGGCCACGCCCCATCATGTTAGTCTCGTTGATGAGGCGGTTCGCGCATTCCGTGTAACCGTTCGAGATGCGGCTCGGACAATCCCGGTAGTTAAATATGAACTCGCGGTGGTTCTCCACGGCCTTCGCAAGCCCCCGGAAGGGATCGTAGGCCTTATCATCGGGGATGGATGCCTTCCACGCATCGAATGCTTCCTCGGCATCCTCCCGCGAGAGCGGGTGCTCGTCGTAGATGTCGAAGAAGTCCTCTTTGAGGTCGTATGCGGTCATGAGGCTCGAGCAGCCCGCCTCCGATCGAAGCTGGCACAATGCCGATGCCTCGTAGGGGCCGAGGTCCCGGGCGCGCTTCCTCAAGGCGTAAGCCAGCGACCGCGGCGGCCACTACCGGTGGCAGGGCCGGATCGGCTATGCGCAGCCCAGGACCTCGCGCGCTCGATGTCGAGAAAGGGGTGCTCACCCGACAATTCAAGGACGGAGGGCTTCGGCAGGCTGAAGGTGGAGCTCTTCTACGGAAGGGGCTGGGACGATGTTGGCATGGGGGAATTCATGAAGATGCTGTACGCCTATCTGGTCTGGTATCGCGACAAGCGCTGCAAGAGCGACCTGGGCTATATGAGCCCGATGCAGTACCGAAGAAGCCTAGGTCTTGTAGCGTAGGAACACGGTCCAGGATTTCCACCGCGCTCCCAATTGACCGATTTCCCATGAACGGTAACAGGAGGCAGAGGCCGACGCGCTGACCTACCTGGACTTCCCCTACGAGCGCCACGCGAGGCTGCGCACCGACAACGTTCAGTAGCGCGTCAACCTTGAGCCATAGCACAGGCCCTTGAGAGGTTCACGAGCTCCCCCGCGATGCGGCAGATCCTCGGCTGCCCTCAAAGAGAACGCAGAAGATACGGTCGAGGTCGACCGCGTCGACCAAACCGTAGTGACAGTCCGCATGCAGCGTACAGGCCCTTTCGCGCGGGTCGCCATCCGAGCCCTCGTCCGGTTTATGATGGCGCACCTCGACCCAGAGGCCCTCCGACACGTCGTCGAACTTGAAATCGAGCTCTACCTGAACGCTTTCACCGAATACGTCGCCCAGAGCGAACTCCGGCACCTTCGTCACAAGCCCGTCCATCCACTCAATCTCGATCATCGCGCGCACGTCGCAACCTCCTCCGGTAGGAGGCCGGCACCTTAAGCCGGCCATTATCCATACGGACAGAATGCGACAGCAGGGTGAAGCTCATTCGCACATCAGGGCGACGACCCCTCGCCTACCCCATGCATCGGAACCCCATGTTTCCGCAATCTGATCCGTCGGGCGATTCCCTGCTGGGACAACACGAAACTGGTCATCCTACGCATTAGACCAAGCGAAACCCGTTTTATCCCGAGAAGCCCTCCCCTAGATACCCATTAGCGATAAGGAACGCCGACAGGGACTCCACAGCGTCTTCGTCGCAAATCCGACAACGCCCCTCCCTATCGCACATGGAATCCAAGCCAGCTTCGGGGTCGCCGCAGAACTCATCCAGAGGGGTTATCCGAACGATCGACGACGGGGCACCCCGCCGCCAGCAGGCAGGGAGGCGATAACCTCGCGGGCACCCCGCACGCAGACCCCGAGCGCCTGGTAAACCAGATTATTGAATACGGACTCCTTCAAACCGCCGCCCTGCAAAAACCCATCCCATCGTCCGGCTGGAGTCGACACAGATCGAGCTCCTTCAAAGTCGCGGTGAACTCGACAACATATGGGCGCGCAGCGTCCTTCCATCTCCAAACCGCCTCGTTCCCATGCCCGACGACCTCTTCCAGAGCCCATATGGCCTCGGGATACCGCGAAAGCGTGGAGTACTCCCGGATGCACGACTTGTGGATGAAGGAGTTCACGAGGGAGTCTTCCGCCAGAATGTACAGAAGTCCATCTATCGGCTCCGAGGACTCCCGTCCGAGGAAGGCATCATCGACCAGGTCCAGGCTGAGCCTTCTCCCGTCGACAGACACGGTTCGGCTCGCCTTGTCGAAATGAACCCCGCAGCCCTCGAAAAGACGCGTAAGCGCACTAGGACGCGAGAGCACGTCCCCGATTCCGAGAATCCCGCTCTCGCGAATGGACGCGCAGCCATCCGTGTTGGCCGTGACGTGCCTGAGGTGCAGCAGCAGGTCGTCGGGGGCGAGGGACTCCCCCAGCCTCTCCCGGACATCGGCGTACGTCCCAACCTCGTCGCTGCGAAAACGCAGCTGCATATCTCCGAACTCGCACCCATCGATGCGCAGGGCGTCGAACAAGAACCTCTTCACCCCGTCAATGGTAAAGATGCCGAAATCGATCACGCTTATCCCTCAGTCCGATCGCAATCATTTGTTCTGCTAAATGGTGAATCTTCTCCCCAAAGGTTATAGTCTCAGCGAGCTGATCGTTGAGCTTCTTGATCTGCTTGTTCAACTTTACGCGTTGCGAGATATCAACTTGTGCCACGGCTTCCTCTAGGTGAGCGAGCTGCGTGCGGTACCGTTCTTGCTGTTCATGGACATAATTAGTGCGTACGCGGACCAGCAGGTCTGGCTGGTAGCGATGCATGTAAATAAGGCACTTGAAGCCGTTTTTCTTACCGAAATCAAGCATCCAGTAGATGGGGCGCTTCTGGTAGGTTGAGCAGTGATCCTTGTAGAAATCTTTGAGGAAGTAGTTGCGAATAATCTCACGCGGCGTGCACTTACCGTCCAGGGCATCAGACACAAAACGGAGATTCTCTTCCAGAGCATCCTCAGCACACACGTCGCGCACGAAGTCCACGAAGCGGCCGATCGCGTCGAAAATGTTGGTGTAAGGGTGACGCCCCAGCGGCCGCTTAACGAAGAGCGGCCCTCGTCCTAGAATCTGAAATCACCACAACAACAGGTTCTAGGAAAGGACGAGGACCGCTATGGAAATCTTATCAGACCCGACGCCGGACATGCTCGCCATGCCCCGTTTCGACGACGGCGCCATCGACATGCAGGAGCTGCTCAGGCGCCTCGCCGAGCAGGTCGTGAACGCGGTGATGGACGCCGAGGCCGACCAGCTGTGCGGGGGCGGCATCAGAGCGGGCGAGCCAAATAAATACTAATTTCCAGAAACGCTCAAGCGTTCCCTCACGATGGGATCGAAGTCCCTCAGACGCTCGGATTTGATGACGATGCCGAGATTCAACATGTCCTGAACGCTCACGTGGGCAATCGTGGATACGGTGATGTCTCCGAGAAGAGTTCTGATGGGCACAGCCCGAAGGATGCCAAGTAGATAGAGCCTCTTGCCCATGACCACAGCATCGTTCTCCAAATAAGTACCCTCGTTGTAGAGAAAGACCGGGGAACCGCTCGATCCCGGGTAGCACGCCATGTCAACCAGGAACTCTTTCTGCCCCTGATAGTCGTACCTATAGGGCGTCGCCGTGATACCCCGACGGACGATCGGCAGGTTGTTGGCCTCATCCCAAACGCCGTTGGGGTATCCGACCATGGTCACCTCATCCATACAGCCCATGTCTTGAATCTGCTTATCCGTCGGCAGAAGCTCCAAGCTGAGCGGTATGGTAAGCAGATGCTTCCCCGCCCGGATAAAACCATTCAGTGCGGGACCGATGGGTAAGACGCACAGGTCAACACTTTCGTCAGGGTGTGCGATCCAGTCGCTCTCGGAGCCCCGCATGGTAAGTTGCTCGTTTATATTGAGCAGGTTTCCGTTCTCGTCAGATCTCGAAAAGATGACGCGATACTCGTACGCGCCCTCGACCACGTGCCTGTTGGTCACGATTGCCGGCACATAGGTCTTTCCGTCGTCGCAGAACTTGAAAAAGAAACCCGTTCCAACTGAGCAACCTCCCGAGGCCAACGAAGCTTCGATGCGAATCGTCGTGTGCAGAAGCTGCTCAGATAGCTGCATGGGTTTCCTTTCATTTGGACAAATAGTATATCGATTGCACCCTGAGATGCCCTTCCGTAATCAATCAGTATTGCCGCTTTGGGCACGTCCTCGCGCGCGGGGGGGGGACGCGAGCCAAGTCGAAAAAGGCAGTTAACCGGCGGCTATTCATGCCTTGATTTAGAACCGCTCGAGAATCTCCGCGGCATTCTCTCGCAGATAGATATCTAGGTCCGGCACGGCAAACTGCACGTAGCCCCTCTGTGGAGCCTGAATAACCTCTCTTTGTAGCAGCTTAGCCCTAATAGAGCTGACCTCATTGGTCTTTTTACCCATACGTTTAGCAATCTCAGATGATTTGGACTGCTGCTTATCCTCGCACATGGCCAAAAGATATTTGATATCGTTGAGTCCAAGTCCAGAAATCGCGGGCTCGTGAACAACATCGTGAAAACGAGCCTCTGCCAGCGCAATGCCTTCGATAACATCGCGCTCGCTCACGTTGGCACTTTTGACACGATGCAAGTTGGCGCGCTGCCAAATGGAGTAACCGACCAGTTGCACCAAATAGGCATAGCCCTTCGTGGCCTTAGCGGCTCTCGACAGCAGATCGTCCTCTATGGTCAAACCAGTCGCTATAAAGCTATCGCCCATAGAGAGCGCTACCTCCACCTGGTTGATAGGCGCCAGATCTTCGGGGAGGGCACGACGCAAGAATGTAAGTGCCTTGCCGTTAATAAGATCCATAACACCAGCGGGCAATCCGGCAAATGCGAGAGCAATATCGACTTTCTCCCCTATTAGAAGCTGCACAGCAGAAGCAATAGCGCGCATATCGTCAATCGGGGCATCCTGCACCTCATCTATTGCAATAAACAGGCCCTTGGAAGACTTTGCGGCCGAGCCAAGCAACTTTCTAAGACTCGACTCTTTTGGCACAACGTCGAATTTAGCGGAAACAAAGCCGGCATTTACGCCGACTGAAGCATTGGTCGCAAGGGAGGATTCTGCAATCTGATCCTTCAGGTCCAGCAATAGGTTGGGACCAGCAGAAACAATAGCCGTCTTCCAGCCAAGCTCTCGTGCACGATCTCTAAGATCACAGAGCAAAACAGTTTTTCCGGAACCCCTTGGCCCGGCAACGCGCATGAGCCTCGCAGGTGCACCAATTCCCGAATTCAAACTCTCGGTAAACTCAAGGGCAATATCATCACGACCAATTATGCGCGGAGGCTCAGCGCCGGCAGTGGGACGAAACGGGTTATGGAATATTGTGGCGCTCACTTGTTTGCCTCTCAAGGAAATCGATTATCGGTCAATCTTAGCTTTATTAGTTTATCGCAACTATATCGGATTATATCGAGTTGTATAAGCCTGTACAAACTTATCGTAGAAGTATCGAGCTATCGTAATGTAAACTAACAAATAGCCTAAACGCTGCCTTCTTCCCAACTCATGGCGAAGTCAAGCTGAGGGCCTTCTAACAACCATTGTCTAAAGCGAGAAGTACTCACTCTCGGAAGACAAGTTAGGCCCCAGCCATGGATCACCCGTCAAGAAAAACTCCGGCCAGCGCTGCGTGAACAGTGCCTGTTCGCGTTTCCAACGGCGCAGCTTCTCCTCGTTGGCCTCTTCCCTGCCGCGCGAGGTGAACTCGTAGTGATACAGCTCGGCATAGGGCGTATAGATGGTGCGGTAGCCCGCCTCCCATACGCGCAGGCAAAAGTCTGCGTCGTTAAAGCCAACGGCGAATTCCTCGTTGTAGCCGCCGACGCGCTCAAATACGTCGCGGCGGACCATCTGACAGGCGCCCGTCACGGCGCTGAAGTTGCCCGGGCGCACGGCACGGGCAAGATAACCCTCGCGCTTTGCGGAGAAGTCCTGGTTGGCATGAGCAAGTGCGCCACGCACGCCAACCAAAATGCCGGCATGTTGTACCAGATGATCGGCAAAATAGAGTTTGGCGCCCACCACGCCCGCATCGGGACGCTGCAGATAGCCCATCATCTCTTCGATAAAATCGGGGCTTATGACCTCGGTATCGTTGTTGAGCAGCAGCAGATAGTCGCCCTTGGCATGCTCCACGCCAAAGTTAATGATCTGGGAGTAATTGAACTCACCCGGCCAGTACGCAACGCGCGCGATGCCCTTGCCTTCGGATGCTGCAGCCACGCGCTCTGACAGGGTTTCGTAATACGCAAACGTCTCCGGGGCTTCGCTGTTGTTCTCAGCCAAGACGATCTCGTAATTGGTATACGTGGCCTTCTGGGCGATCGACATCACACAGGCGTCAAGCGTCTCAATGTGATCCTTGGTGGGAATCACAATGCTCACCAGCGGCGCAGGCTCCGGCAGCGCAAAGCGCATGCGGTAGACAAACGGCGTCTCGGTCTCCTCGACCGTTCCGCAAATGCCCAGCGCGTTAAAGTGGCGCTGCAGCGCAAGACGACCGGCTTCAATAGCATACGGCTTGCTATCGGCAGAGCCATCGGCGGTCGACCCCGGATGAACGCGCCAGTGATACAGCACGTGCGCAACATGTTCAAACCGCGCGCCCGCCGCAAGGCAGCGGAGCGTCAGGTCGTAGTCCTGGGCACCCGCAACGTCTTCTGGGGACGTGCCGATACGATCGATAAGCGCCTTCTCCACCATCAGGAAATGCGTCACGCAGTTATGGCTATAGAGCAAGTCTACATTGAGCTTGGTCTTAAAGACCGGCTGGCCCCACTCCCCCGTTTTCTGAAACATGTCCTCGTCGCAGAACAGGACCTGGGGACGCTCGCCCTCGGCAGCATTGTTCAGCGCGGCAACATAGTGGAACAACGCGTCCGGCTCCAGAATGTCATCGTGGTCCAAGAACGCGATGTAGTCGCCCATCGCTTGCTCAATACCCGCGTTGGTGTTGACCACAATGCCGCCGTTGCCGGGCAGCCCAAAGCGACGAACGCGCTCGTCGTGGGCGCC
>CAJLAV010000092.1:0-8155 GCA_905204735.1 uncultured Collinsella sp.
CCGCACCGAGCCAGTCCGTTGACGGCGGTACCGTTGTTTCGCGCGCCTACAGCAAGCTCGGATACGCTTATTCCTGGGGCGGCATTGGACCGAACAGCTTTGACTGTTCCGGTTTTGTAAGCTATTGCCTCACGGGCCGCTACTGCCGCCTGGGCACCACCGGCACCTTCATGGGTTGGACCCGCGTGTCCGATCCCCAACCCGGCGATGTTGTGGTTAACTCCTACCATACAGGCATCTATATCGGTAATGGTCAGATGATCCATGCTTCCGACTACAAGACGGGCGTCATCATCAGCTCCGTCGCTGCTGGCATGAACAACAATTACATTTTCGTGCGCTACTAAGTGTTGTAACTCAGCAAACAACAATGGGCCTCGTATCCTTTGGGAGCGAGGTCCATTCTTTTATCTCGACTGCCCGTTTTGCGTATAAGCAACAATCTAGTTTTGAATACTAGATATGCGCAGCATCTGTCCAAAAGATGGCTATAATTGATGAGGAACAACTAGAAAGGACCCTCAATGAGCTGGGCACTTATCTCCGATTCGAGCTGCAATCTTCGCGATTGGCAACCCACTGCACCCCATACCACCTTTGCATTCGCACCTCTCAAAATTCGAGTAGGGGAGCGTGAATTTGTCGATGACCTCTCGCTCGATGTTCACGAGCTTAATGTTGCCATTCAATCGGAATCCAGCGCATCATCGAGCTCCTGCCCAAGCGTAGGGGAGTGGGCTGAGCTCTTTAAGCTCGCCGACAAGACGATCTGCATGCCCATCTCCGAGGGGGTATCGGGAAGCTACAATGCCGCGGCCACCGCACGTGACATGGTGCTTGCCGAGGAGCCCAACCGTAAGATTCATTTGGTTAACTCGCGAGCCGCAGGTGGCAAAATGGATTTAATCTTTTTGCTGTTCGATCGCTATCTAGCAAGCAACCCGGAAGCCTCCTTTGAGGACGCCTGCGCTTACTTCGATAGCTTGGAGCAGAACAGCAAGATTCTCTTTAGCCTGTGTAATTACGAGAACCTTGCAAAGGCCGGACGTATTCCCAAGGCAGCCGGGGTCATTGCCAACAAGCTCAATATCCGCATTTTAGGCACGGCGAGCGAAGCGGGCGAAATTGAACTCGTTGGGCACACGCGTGGCGAAAAGAAGATGCTCACCAAGATTGTCGACACCATGGAGGCCGAGGGCTTTACTGGCGGCGAGGTCATCATCGATCACGTTGAGAACGAAGCCGGAGCCCAGGCGCTTGCCAGCCGCATTGTGGAGCATTGGCCCGGCTCTAAGACCATCATCATGCCCTGCAACGGGCTAGATTCTTACTATGCCGAGATGCACGGCCTCATCATCGGCTACGGCACGGGCGTGGCATCGGGCCGATAATTTCCAACTAGACAAACGTACGGGCGGGATAAGGAGCCAATGGCTCCTTATCCCGCCCGTCATATACCTCGGTTAGCTATTAAACCCATTGAACTTGAGATAACTCATCAGGTACGCCTTCGAAACGAAGGACGAAACCGCACTGCGTACGAGCAGTGACTCGCGCGTAACCTGATGTGCGGTATCGGGCACGGGAGTCTGCTCGACGGAAAACGCCGCACGAATCGATGCCTCAAGTTGATCGACTACATAATCGAAAGCCGTCGGAGCGTCGTAGCTCAAGCGCTGAATATTAAAGAGCGCCTGAACCGCAGCGATGGGCAGCACCTGCTTAAAGATACAAATGGCGATGAGACGCGCAATCTGCTCACGGCCATACTGCTTTTTAACCGGAGCAGGAACGAGGCCGACCTTCACGTAGTTATTGATCATCGAAGGCGTGATAACGGGCTGCTCTACGCAAATCGAAAGAGGCTCCATCCACAGCGCAACATATTCAATAACCTGATCGCGATAGAGCGTTACGTTGGGCAGCTGGTCATAGCGTGGCAGGCTCAACGCGTTGAGTTTACGCACCGTATCAGACTGAATAAACGCATCCGGCAGCACCGTCGGCTGAATATCCTCCGGCTTAATGCTGACCGATGTATCGGACATCGGGATAACATGTTTAGCGTGGTTCATAAGAGGCCTCCGTTCGTTTTCTATATTGTATTCTAGGTTATCTAGTTTTGCATACCACATAGCCGCTAAGTAAAAGTGGTTAGACAGCACATTGACGCACCGTCCAACCACTTTGTTTAAAGATAGCAACCTTACATAAGATATATTATCGTACTTATCCGCGTAGAAAAGCGTATGCGCTGGTTGCCGCTATGGCCCCGTCCGAAACAGCGGTCACAACCTGGCGTAAACGCTTGGAACGGATATCGCCGGCTGCGAATAAGCCAGGCGTACGGGTGGCCATCGAATCGTCGGTGACAATGCCACCGTCGGGCGCTAGATCGACTAGATGCTCAACCAGCTCGGTATGTGGCTGCGTCCCCGTAAAGACAAAAATGCCAAACGAGCCCGGATCAAAAGACTCGGAATACGTTTCACCGGTTGCGTTGTCCTTAAACGTGATCATCGTGGGCATGGCCTCGCCGGAAAGCTCCACAATACTAGTTTGGTACCTAACTGAAATATTGTCCTTAGCAAGCACCTTATTCACGACACCCTCGGGTGCACGGAACTGATCGCGACGCAGCACGATGGTCACGCTGCTGGCAATGTCGGACAGGAACAGTGCCTCCTCGCATGCCGAATTACCGCCTCCGATAACAAAGACCTGCTTGCCGCGGTAGAACATGCCGTCACACGTCGCGCAATACGAAACGCCACGACCGCGATACGTGTCCTCGCCAACAAAACCCGCAGGACGCGGCGTGGCGCCCATGCACGCAATGACGCTCTTGGCCGTTGTGTCGCCCATATCATGATGAATGGTAAAGTGAGCCGCATCGGCATCGTAATCGATGCCTGTCACCATACTCCATTCAACCTGAGCCCCCAGGCCTTCAGCATGCTGTTGAAACCGCTCACCAAGTTCGGCACCGCTCAGCAGCGGAATGCCGGGATAATTCTCGATCTCGTTGCTCGTGGCAATCTGTCCGCCCGACATGCCCTGCTCAAGGACAGTCGTCGTCAGGTTGGCGCGCGCCGCATAAATGGCGGCAGCATAACCCGCGGGACCGCCACCGATAATCGCAACATCGATCCTCTGGTCGGTAGTCATAAAGAGTCCTCTCGTCGAAACGTTGTCGTTCTTTGCGCTCATACCCAAATTTACGTGAACGTGACACTCATGCACTACAATGATAAATCCGTATTACAACGTCGAAGGGGAGTTATCGATGGATCAGACGCAGACGAGCGACGATGCTCCCCTGCTCACGAACAGCGCTCCCCAATCGGAGCAAACCATGCTCTTGGCTCAGCAAAAACCCCTCGTGACCATCGTGCACGCCTCGGTCGGCTCGGGCCACAAGGCCGCCGCAAATGCGATTGCGCAGGCATTCGACCTCATCCGCGGCACCAATGGCATCCCCGAGGATGTTGAGATTGAAGTGCTCGATATCCTTGATTTTGGACGCATTAAATTCGACGGCAATAAGACCGCGGCTTCTTTTACGGGAGCCACGCGCCCCATTTACGACCTGACCTGGCGATATACGCTTACGGGGCATCTTCTCTGGGGTGGCGGCACGGCATGGTCGCGAATTATGTTCCCCGCCTTCAACGAATATATTCGTAGTCGAAGGCCCATAGCCGTGGTCGCAACGCACATCACGGCAGCCAATGTTGCCGTGGGCGCCCGCGTAATTACGGGTATCGATTATCCGGTCATCTGCGTACCGACCGACTACGAAGTCGAGGGCTGGTGGCCCCACAAGGACACCGATCTATTCTGTGTTGCCAACGAATTTATGGCCGAAACGCTGCGTCCGCGCAAGGTGCCCGAGACAAAGATTCGCATCACCGGCATTCCTATTCGCGCCGGATTCGACACGGATTACGATCGCGAGGAAGAGCTAACCAAGTTCAACCTCCCCACCGACAAGACCGTCGTGCTGGTAATGGCCGGTGCCAGCTTGCCTCAGCCTTATGTCCGCTTTCGCGCGGCGATGGACCACACCCTCCCCTTCCTGCGCAGCTTCGAAGACATGCACTTTGTCTTTTTACCCGGCAAAGACGTGGAGTATGCCACCCGGCTGAAGACGCTCTTCGATGCCATGAAGCTCGAGAACGTCACGGTGTTGGACTATGTCGACGACATGGCGGCCCTCATGCACGGCTGCGACCTGGCAATCCTCAAATCGGGCGGGCTCACGGTCACCGAGTGCCTATGCGCACATCTGCCGATGATCCTGCTGGGCAAGTCCTATGGCCAGGAAAAGGCAAACACCACCATGCTCACCGGCATGGGCGCCAGCATGCATGTCACCACCGCACGAGAACTCATCGTGACGCTTCGTCACCTGCACGACCACCCTGAGTCGCTCAAGGCACTGCTCATCAATGGCGAAGTCCTGCGCCGTCCACGCGCAGCCGAGGATATCGCCATTGCAACCATGGAGCTAACCGGCAAACCCCAAAAGCGCAAACGAGCCTTCTGCCGCTTCTACTGGGGCGGAAAGCCCGCGCATATCCGCTAGTCGAATGTCCGCCGCTCTGCCGGAGCCGCCCTTATATCATTCCATGCTCAAACATTCTCGCTTCGCTGCGAAACTGCGCGTGGAACGATATAAGGGCGGCTCCGGCAGAGCGGCTGCGTTTACTTACTAGCAGCTACTTCGGTATCCCCTCCATTAGAACCTGCAAAGGTAAAACAGGAAAATATAAATACAGTAAGCCGATGCGACAAAGGCGGTATCCCTTTGCCGCATACTAACTAGAACCTAAAACACATTCCCGGTTAGGATTTACAAGGATGTAGTCCAGCTAATAGAGAGTCAGAACAACAAACAAGTCGTAATTATATTGATGAGGCCCACCGCGCAAGTCGAAATACATATTCAAGTATGTGGCCTCTCACCCGGGGCCCACACATATCGTCCCGCGCGCAGTTTCGCAGCGTAGCGAGAATGTTTGAGCACGGGATGATATGTGTGGGCCCCGGGTGAGAGGCCAACTCTACATCTTGAAAATGATTAAGCGACGCCGCTGGAGCCGAAGCCTCCGTTGCCTCGGTCGGTTTTGTCTAGCTCGTCTACCTCTATGAGGTTGACCGTGGGGACTTCTTGGATGACGAGTTGGGCTATGCGGTCGCCTTTGTTGATTTGGATGTTGTTGGTAGGATCCAGGTTAATGAGGATAACCTTGAGTTCTCCTCGGTAGTGGGCGTCGATGAGGCCCGGCGTATTGACTATAGACAGGCCCTGCTTGATGGCCAAGCCGCTTCGGGGCTGGACGAAGCCGGCGTAGCCATCGGGCAGGGCGATAGCCAGCCCAGTAGAGACCAGACGGCGTTCGAAGGGCTTCAGGACGCAGTCCTCGTTGGAGCGCAGATCCAAACCGGCATCGGTGGGATGGGCGTATTTGGGAAGCTCGACGGTGGGGTCGAGACGCTTTATGTTGACGGTAATGTTGGACATGAAATCACCTTAGCTTGTCGAGCTCTTGCAGAAACTCATCGACGTCTTTGAAATCGCGATAGACCGAGGCAAAGCGGATGTAGGCCACTTTATCGATCTTGGCCAACCGCTTAAGAACCATATCGCCCAGCTCATGAGACGTAACGGCCGTAAGCGTACGGGAGCGAAGCTCGACCTCAATATCGTCAATGATCTCGTTGAGCTTTTTAGTATCGATATCACGCTTGATCGTGGCGCGCATCAAACCGACCAGCAGCTTATTGCGATCGAACCGTTGCTTGGATCCGTCTGACTTAATGACCTCGATAGGGTCTTCACAACGCTCAAATGTCGTAAAGCGATAATTGCATGAGCAGCATTCGCGACGGCGCTTGATGGTGTTATTTGATTCCTGCATGCGGGAATCAACGACGCGGGTATGTGCCTTGCCGCATTTGGGACAGCGCATGGTACCTCCTCTAAAACGATTACAAGGGTACCATGCGACGGTACTTAAATCTTAGGAACGTGCGGGAACTTTAAGATGCACACCGGCATCGAGCGAGCCATGCTCCAGGTGATTGACGTTGCGGATCATATCAGAGGTCTCCTGCGTGGAAAGACCCTCAATCGGATGCTCCTGGGCTAGCGACCACAAGGAATCGCCAGACTGAACACGAACGGTCTCGTAGGTAACGTTGGATACCGACTCGGCATATGCGGCGTGACGAGCGCTGAAGATCGAGGTGGCAAGTACAAAGAAGAGCGTGAGCGCAACGGCCAGGGCGACAATCGTCGAAGCCTTTAGGGCAACGGGGGCCGAAGTCGTGGCGACGCACTGGCTGCGGACGGGCTTGCCAGGCAGTGTTTGGAAACCAGATCGGCCGCCTTTAACAACCGTGAAAGCCGGCGCCGCAGGCGTCTCGAGCTTAAGGGCGAGGTTTCCCTGGACCATATCCGTTGCGTTCATCATGTTCTCCTCTCACGTGTTTTGCTGAGAACAGTTTTATCAAGCCGCGCGGACAAAAATGTCTAGCGCGAGAACGAATGTTCGGTTATTATTATCTTCGAACAGTTGTTCCTGTCAAGCAATAATCGAACATTTGTTTGACATTGGCAGAGAGGATCCCCTGATGGCTCGCAAAATTACCAAGCGTCAGCAGCAGATTTACGACTTCATCAAGGAATATCAGCAGGAGAAGGGCTATCCGCCCAGTGTGCGCGAGATGGCATCGGCCGTAGGCCTCTCCTCCCCCAGCACGGTGCATGCTCATCTCTCTGCCCTGGAGGCTCGAGGTCTGCTCAAGCGCGATGCCACCAAGCCTCGCGCCCTAGAGCTTTTTGATGAGGACGGATCTTCCGTCTCGATTTCCAAATCCGATGAACCCACAGCGCCCCGCGGAACGGTCTCGCTGCCGCTCGTCGGTCGCGTCGCGGCTGGGATTCCCATTCTGGCCGAGCAAAATATCGAGGACACCTTTACCATCCCGACCGAAATCGCCACAGACCAGGGCTCCTTTATCCTTGAAGTGCACGGCAACTCAATGATCAATGTCGGCATCTACAACGGTGACTACATTATCGTTCGCGAGCAAAAGAGCGCCATGAACGGCGAAATCGTCGTGGCCATGATCGATGGCTCGGCGACCGTCAAGACGTTCTACAAGGAGCAGGGGCGCGTGCGCCTGCAGCCCGAGAACGACACCATGGAGCCCATCTATGCGACGAACCCCGTTATTTTGGGTAAGGTTGTCGGATTAATGCGCCGGTTCTCGTAATGCAAAAACGCATCACCATATTTGATACCATCCGCGGGTTTACGATGCTATCGATGGCAGGTTTCCACGCCTGCTACGATTTGGCTTACCTATATGGATGGGATATGCCATGGTTTACCGAAACGGTTTTCCAGGATATCTGGCGCGCTAGTATCAGCTGGGTATTTTTGTTTATCGCCGGCTGGATGTGCACGTTCTCGCGCAATAACGTTAAGCGCGCCCTCAAATACGCGGCCGCGGCCTTGATCGTATGGATTGCAACTACACTGGTATCAGTCGACGATTCGGTAAACTTTGGCATCATTTATTGCATGGCGGTGTGCACCGCGGTGGTTGCACTCACCCGTCCGTTACTCCAAAAAATACCGGGCTCGTGGGGCATCGCAGTATGCCTTGTTCTTTTTACCCTAACCTGGGGCATTCCAAAGGCGGTCTACCCACTCCCCTACCTGGCATGGCTTGGATTCCCGGGCCCGGATTTTGTTTCGGGAGATTACTATCCGCTCATTCCGTTTGTCTTTATGTACCTTACCGGCTTCTTTACAGCCCAGGCATCACAAGCATCAAGGCACGAAGCGCCGGCATGGGCATACGCCAATCCCATCCCGGCGCTCGCAGTCCTCGGTCGGCATGCCTTACCGTTCTACCTGCTCCATCAGCCTGTCATTCTAGGCGTACTAGAGCTCGTTTATTCCGTACGATAGCGCTCAAGACGCGGCGCGATTCGAGCCGGTAACTTCGCCACAATGCGAACGCCGTCCTCTAGATATTCCTCATGCAGAAGGGTTCCCTGCTCATGCACCAGCGTGATGAGTGCGCCCTCGCGATACGGGATATCAGCGGAGAGCAACACATCGGTGGCAGCCGCCTC
>CAJLAV010000093.1:0-8148 GCA_905204735.1 uncultured Collinsella sp.
TCTGCCGCTGGAGCTCGGTCTTGCCGAGGCCCAGCAGACGCTGCTGCAAAACGGCCTGCGCTCGCGCGTAGTGCTCGAGGCCGACGGCAAGCTCATGGACGGCACCGATGTCGCCGTCGCCTGTCTGCTGGGTGCCGAGGAGTTTGGCTTTGCGACCATGCCGCTCATCTCGATGGGCTGCCTCATGCAGCGCGACTGCCAGCAGGATACCTGTCCGGCCGGCATCGCCACGCAGAACTGCCGTCTGCGTCACGGCTTCCGCGGCAAGCCCGAGCACGTTGAGCACTTTATGCTCTTTGTTGCCGAGCAACTGCGCGAGGTCATGGCGAGCCTGGGCTTCCGCACCATCGATGAGATGGTCGGCCATCCCGAGTGCTTGCGCCAGATTGAGGTCCCGGGCAACCGCAAGGCTAACCTGCTGGATCTGTCGCCCGTGCTGGCGAGCGCGACCTGTGAGTTTGGTGCCCACATCCCGGGTGCCGACGGTCGCCACTTCCTGCCGCAGATGGCAGCGGACAGCGAGCTCGACAAGACGCTCGACTCCACGTTGTTTGTGCCCTATACGGCCGATGCCCGTGCGCACCTGCGTCCGATTCGCTTCCGCGCCGACATCGCCAACGTCAACCGCTGCGTGGGCACCATTTTGGGCAACGCGGTGACCAAGGCGCATCCCGAGGGTCTGCCCGCCGGCTCCATCACCATCGATTGCGATGGTTCGGCCGGTCAGAGCTTTGGCGCTTTCCTGCCGCGCGGCATTACGCTCAACGTGTGCGGCGACGCCAACGACTACTTTGGCAAGGGCCTTTCGGGCGGCGAGGTGTCGGTGCGCCCCAACCCGCATGCGACCTACAAGTTCGACGAGAACATCATCGTGGGCAACGTTGCGTTCTTTGGCGCTACGAGCGGCCGCGGCTTCATTAACGGCCTGGCAGGCCAGCGCTTTGGCGTACGCAACTCCGGTGCCACGGTGGTGGTCGAGGGCTGCGGCAACCATGGCTGCGAGTACATGACGGGCGGTCTGGCGCTCATCCTGGGCGAGGTCGGGCAGAACTTCGCCGCCGGCATGACGGGCGGCGTGGCTTACGTCTTTGACCAGTACGGCACGCTCGATGCCCGTGTGAACCACGAGAGCGTTGAGCTTAAAGCCCCGACGGCTGGCGAGCTTGCGCAGATTCGCGAGCTCATCCAGGAGCACGTGGACGCGACGCAGAGCCCGCGCGGCATTAAGCTGCTCTACAGCTTTGAGACGATGAGCAAGCACTTTGTGAAGGTCATTCCGACCGAGTACGAGCGCGTGTTGGCGATTGTCGCCGCCGCCGAGGCCATCGGTAAGACGCATGCGCAGGCCGAGGAGCTGGCGTTTGACATTGTGACCGGTCGCGCCGACGCCGCCGATGTCGCTCGCTTCGATGCCGCGGGCGGCGCTGTCGGCTCTGTTGCTTCGACCAAGAAGGAGGCGTAAGTGCCATGGGTAAGCCCGGTGCTTTTCTTGATATCGATCGCGTGACCCACGAGCTTCGCCCCGTGGAGGAGCGCAGCCATGATTTTGATCCGCTGTACGTGGAGCTCGATGACGATGCGCGCCGTGCCCAGGCGAGCCGCTGCATGATGTGCGGCGTGGCGTTTTGTCAGATGGGCGCGAGCTTTGGCAAGGCGCGTCCGAGTGGCTGCCCGCTGCACAACCTGATTCCCGAGTGGAATGAGCTGGTGTACCGCGGCCGCTGGGACGAGGCTGCCGAGCGCCTGTCGCTCACCTCGCCCATGCCCGAGTTTACGAGCCGCGTGTGCCCGGCGCTGTGCGAGGCCGCGTGCAACCTGGGTTCGGTCGACGGCCAGCCCACGACGATTCACGATAACGAGCGCGCGATCAGCGACCATGGGTGGGCAAATGGCGGCCCGCGTCGCTTTGAGCCGGCGGGGGAGGGCGCACCCACGGTCGCCGTGGTGGGCTCCGGTCCTGCTGGTCTGGTGGCAGCATGGGAGCTTGCGCGTCGCGGCGCCCGCGTGACGGTGTTTGAGCGTGACGACCGTCCGGGCGGCCTGCTCATGTACGGCATTCCCAACATGAAGCTCGAGAAGTCTGTGGTCGAGCGCCGCGTGGCGCTCATGCGCGAGCTGGGTATTGTCTTTGAGCTGGGCGCTGACGTTACGAACCCTGCGGTAGCGGCCAAGCTCAATGGCTTTGACGCCGTTTTGGTGGCTGCCGGCGCTCGTGCACCCCGCGGTCTTTCGGCTACGAATGTGGATGCCCCGGGCGTGGTGTATGCCGTGGACTACCTGACGGCTTCGACCGTCTCGGTGCTCGATGGTGGTGAGCCCGCGGTGAACGCGCGTGGCCTGGACGTTGTGGTCATTGGCGGCGGCGATACCGGCAACGACTGCGTGGGCACCGCGGTGCGCCAGGGTGCGCGCAGTGTGCGCCAGTTTGAGTTCTTGCCGGCCGCGCCCGATAAGCGTGCGGCGAGCAACCCTTGGCCGCAGTGGCCCAACGTTAAGAAGACCGACTACGGTCAGCAGGAGGCTATCGCTGCCATGGGCGGCGAGATGCGTGCCTGGGGCGTGGATACGCTCGAGGTGCTGCTGGACAAGAAGGGCGCGGCAGCGGGCCTGCGCGTGGTCGATCTGGATTGGTCGGCCGGCAAGCCCGAACGCATCGCGGGCTCCGAGCACGAGGTGCCGGCCCAGCTGGTGCTCATCGCCTGTGGCTTTACGGGTCCGGAGCGCAGCGTGTTCGAAGCTGTCGGCGTACCTGTTGCCACGGCGGGCCGCCCGCTGCCTGTGATGGTCGCCGAGGGCTCGCATCTTGCGGCGCGTGTCGACGGCGTCGCCGCAGATGCCGCGCCGGTGTATGTGGCCGGCGACGCCCGCAACGGCAGCTCGCTCGTAGTGAGCGCCATGGCCGACGCCCTGGCCTGCGCTGCCGAAGTCGCCGAGGCGCTGGAGCTGTAAGGCGGCTGTCCACAGCTGAATCGTCAAGGGCTGTCCCCAACGGCCGGCCCAAAAGGAACGTCCCCAAGTGCCGGCAGCTGGGGGCGTTCCTTATGTGCCGGCATTCGGGGACACTCCTTGCGGGTTTGCGGGCGACTTTGTCATTTGTCGACGTACAAGTATTCATTCGTCGACGTTTGCGACTGTGGTGCTCTGCTGTTTCTGTGGTGGCAGCGGGCATCTGGCTCAAAATGGCGGGTCAGCTGTCTATATCTACCTGCCGTTTCTTTGCGGTGCGCATTTTCGGTCAAGCATCCCGTCAAGTGTTTGGTCGGCAGTTGGTTTGCAGCCGGAGGCCTATTTTGTCCGTGCTGACAGTGGCTGCCCACCCTCCTCGTAAGCTCAAATTGAGGTTCATCAGTTTGAGGAGGATGCCGTGACTGACCACGTTTTAGACCGAGCGCAGCTAGCCGAAGCCGTCGGCAACGATATTGCCGACATGGCCCATTTTTGGATGCTGCGGAAGTTCCAGTTTTTGGAGCCGGCGCGCGAACAGTTCGAGATCATTGTCGACCCGTGGCTCAGCTATTGCACCGAGCCTTCGCAAAACGAAATCATGGCCTACAACATGGCATTTACCGATTGGCTGCTCTTCGAGCGCCCCTATCGCCATGGCAAGACGCTGCTCGAGCTGTATGTTGAAGAGCCGCCGACATCGCTTTCGCCTGCCGCGCTCAAGCGGCTCGAGCAGGTACGCGACACGCAGTATTTCTCGCGCTTTGGCATTTTGGACAAGGATCCTGCGACTGGTATGGTCGCGCTGAAGGACACGCGCGCCGACCGTCGCTTTGATGTCTACGACCCGCATATCGTGCAAAAGGAGCATTGGAGCGACGGAGCGATTGCGGTGCGCCTCGCCTGCGTCGACGATGTCTGGCTGACGGCGGGACAGCTCTATCTGTACGACATCGCGCGCCTGAGTGACACGGCAGTCGATGGGCCGGGTGCGGTGCATCCGGAGGACCTGCAGGATGGCTTTGACACCTCGTGCATCAGTTTCTTCTTGCGCCTGGTCCGCGACATCATGGGCGCCCAGGGGCGCTACGTAAAGTCGCTCAACATCTACGAGCAGGAGTGGGAGTAGGGGATGTGGCTGGTGTCGCCCTGCTGCCCTGACTTTGTCTCAATCTGTAACGTTTAGGGACAAAAAACCGGTCTACCTGTTACAGATTGAGACGAACGCTTGGGCGCCGCTGGTTTGTCTAAATCTGTAACGTTTGGGGGGCTGGAGAACGTCTAACTGTTACAGATCGAGACAAAGGTTGGACGCGGTGTCGAAAGATCTCGATCTGTAACATCTAGCGGCCAAAAATCGGTCTTCCTGTTACAGATCAAGACATTTGTCAGCGGAGGCAACGGTGACGATGGTCCATTTGTCTGACGTGGTGGTGATGAAAGTGTCTAATACCGTTCTCAAACACAAACATGCGACTCGCAACACGTTGGCGCGGAACAGGATGCTCGCGCGGCTCACGGAGGCGACCGAGCAAGGTACGCTGCTCGCAACGCATGACAATACCGAGCTCATGTGGTTGCGACGCCATGTTGGAACCGACGATATTGCGGAGCCCGAGCCGTACCTGTTCTGTTTTCAGCATGATTGGGATGCATTGACGCTGACGGAGCGAGCACTGAGGACTATCAGAGGGCTTGCGGAATTTCATCCCGATTGGGCGTTTTGGGGATATGACGCCGCACTGATATGGGGTCTGGAGGTGCCGAATGATCTGCTCGGGCCGCGTTATCTTGTTAAGACAGGTTGCTCGGTGCCGCTGAGTGCAGGATGTCGGCTGTTGCGTCCGCAGGCGGCGGGTGCGCTTGAACAAGTCGACGGCGTGTGGGCGACGCCGTTTTGGCGCACGGTAGATGATTGCTTGCTGCGTGCGCCGTTCTCCTACGGGTTGGCGATTGCCGATTCTGCACTGCGGGCGAAAGGCGTATCGCGTGGGGATTTGTGCGAGCGCCTCCGCGTCGATTGTAAGGGCAGGCGAGGGTATCGCAGGGCACAGGTGATTGCGTCGTATGCGGACGGGCTGTCCGAAAACGGCGGCGAGTCTCGGTTCCGAGCGTTCTTTATTGCGTACGGCTTTCTGGTTCCGGAGCTACAGGTGGAGTTTCGCGACCCGCTCGATCCGAGCCAGGTGTTTCGCGTCGACTATTTTTGGCGGCTCGAGAACGGGACGTGTGTCATCGGCGAGCTCGACGGAAAGGGGAAGTACACCTTGCAGAACGGCGAGGGTCGGGAGTCGGTCGACCCATTCGTGGCAGAACGTCAACGGGAGTCCCATCTGACAATGCTCGGGCATAAGGTGCTTCGGTTTACGTTTAACGAACTCAAAGACCCGGGGAAGCTGGTCGAGAAAATGAGGCTGGCGGGTATTCCGCGACGGGCTGATTTGGCTGAGGAATGGAGATGCCGGTGGTATGGGCGCTGAGAGGTTTTGTCTCAATCTGTAACGTTTAGAGGTTATTTGAGCTCGTAACTGTTACAGATCGAGACAAACCGGTGAAACGTCGACCGAATGTCTCGATCTGTAACATCAAGGGGCCCAATAACCCTGTACCTGTTACAGTTCGAGACATTCCCCTGATGTTGCTGGGATGGGGCTGCAACGTATTCCGTCCCCCACATCCCCTCTTCCCTCCGTTAACCGATATGTTTGACTTTAGTTCGCTGCATTAGGTGATAATGGACAAATGTTCAAGTTAATTGCGAGGGAGGAGCTCGATATGGCGTCTGCCGATCGTTCCACGTTGTTTATCAATGCGACCGTCCTGGATGGTTCGGAGCATATGGAGCCGCAACCCGATATGGCCGTGACTGTTGAGCGCGGTGTCATCACGTGGATGGGGCCGAGTGCTGTGGCGCAGGCACCTGCAGGTGCCGAGGTCATCGACCTGGCAGGTGCGTATCTCATGCCCGGTCTCATCAATATGCATGTGCATCTGTGCGGTTCGGGCAAGCCGGTTTCGGCGGGCGATGCGGACGCGCTGATGAAGAAGCTCGATAATCCCGTGGGGCGCGCCATCGTGCGCCATATTCTTAAGGGCAGCGCCCAACAACAACTGGCAAGCGGCGTGACCACGGTGCGCGGCGCGGGCGACCCACTGTTTGCCGACATCGCCGTTCGTAATGCCATCGACGCCGGCAAGTATCAAGGTCCTCGCCTGGTGGCGCCGGGAACGGGCGTCACGGTGCCGGGCGGCCATGGTGCGGGCTTGTTCGCCCAGGTGGCAAACAGTCCCGCCGAGGCAGCCGAACAGGTGCGCGACCTGTATGCGCGCGGTGCCGACGTCATTAAGCTGTTCGTAACGGGCGGTGTGTTCGATGCGACCGAGGTGGGCGAGCCGGGCGTGCTGCGTATGCCGGTGGAGGTTGCCGCGGCGGCGTGCAAGGCGGCGCACGATATGGGCCTTCCGGTCATGGCCCATGTCGAGAGTACCGAGGGTGTGAAGGTTGCGCTTGAGGCCGGCGTTGACACGATTGAGCACGGCGCTCCGTTGACGTCCGAGATTCTGGAGCTGTACCGTGGCACCGCGGGCACGCAGCTCGAGGGGCGTGCGCCCAGCGTTACCTGCACTATCAGCCCGGCGCTGCCGTTTGTATTGCTCGACCCGGAAAAGACCCATTCGACCGATACACAAAAGAAGAACGGCGACATCGTGTGCTCGGGCATCATCGAGAGCGCCCGTGCCGCACTGGAAGCTGGCGTTAAGGTGGGCCTTGGCACGGACTCGAGCTGCCCGTTCGTGACGCAGTACGACATGTGGCGTGAGGTGGCCTATTTTGCCAAGTACGTGGGTGTGAGTAACGCCTTCGCGCTGCATACGGCCACGCAGGTCAATGCCGAGCTGCTGGGGCTGGGCGGCGAGACCGGCACAATCGAGTGCGGCAAGGCCGCCGATATCCTGGTGACGCGCAAGAATCCGCTCGATGACCTGTGCGCACTGCGTGAGCCGATACATGTGATGTGTCGCGGTGATCTGGTACGCAAGCTCAAGGTGAAGCGTATTCCCGAGGTGGACGCCGAGCTCGACGCGATTATGGCCATGCCGGCTGAGGCGCTGGCCGAGGAGCTTGCCCGCGACGGCGTGGCGTAAGCGCGCGATATGGCGATGCGAAAAAGGGACAATCCTTTTGTCATAATCAGAAAAAGCCGAGGTCCCGGTGCGAGGCCTCGGCTTTTATTTGTCCTATGGTGTAGCGGCTATGAGCGCGTCTCCATCTTGGCGTGGCACTTGGGGCAGGTGACGCGAATCTTGCCCTTGCCCTTGGGGACGGAGAGCATCTGGCCGCAGTTGGGGCACTTGAGGTATGCCGTGGTCTTGCGACCCTTCCACATCTTCTTGGCTGTGCGCTTGGCGCGCTCAAAGTCTTCCTTGCTCGTTCCGGCTGCGCGTGAGGTGCTGGCCGCTGCGGCGCCGGCGCCCAAGCTGGCGACAAACTTGCCCAAGCCGGGAACATTGGCGGTCGCGGCGACAAAGGCCTCGTTCTCCTTGTGACGTGCGTCGATATTTTTGGACAGGCCGCGCAGCACGCCAATCACGATTACGGCGATGGCAATCCAGCTGAGCCACTGGATGCGGGCTATCGATCCGATCATGGCGATGATAATGCCTGCGAAGCCCATCACGATGGTGAGTTCGTCAGCGCCATTGCGGCCCTTCATAAAGTCATTCATGCAAATTGCCTTTCATTCGATATGCCGCACGCCTTTATACCCGATTTAGAGCAAGGGGGACAGGTTAATCTGCACCAATGTGGTGCAAACGTACCTGTCCCCAATGCCCCAATTACTTGGAGAGTTTGTCGACGACGCGTTCGATTTCGGCGAGTTTGGCGGCTTTGAGGTCTTCGTCGCCCGATTCGATTGCCGAAGTCACGCAGCCCTCGATATGCGCCTTGAGCACGTCGGCGTTAATGCGCGCGAGGAGCGCCTGTGTTGCCATGAGCTGCGTGGAGATGTCGACGCAATAGCGGTCCTCATCGACCATCCGCAAGATGCCGTCGATCTGGCCGCGTGCCGTTTTGAGCATGCGGGTCACCGATTTGTGGTCTGCCATCATGGCGGGTCCTCGTTTCTGGTCGATCTTCCGGATGTCCCCGTCAGTTGCGGTGAAATACGGACTGTTTAAGGGCCTAGGGCGGCTCAACAGTCC
>CAJLAV010000094.1:0-7854 GCA_905204735.1 uncultured Collinsella sp.
ATTACGCAGGCCATCGGCGCTTCGCAGGTCATGATCAACGACCGCAAGATCACCTTCATCGATACCCCGGGTCATGCCACCTTTACGGCCATGCGTGCCCGTGGTGCCAAGGTGACCGACATCGTCATCCTGATCGTCGCCGCCGACGACGGCGTCATGCCCCAGACCGTCGAGGCGATCAACCACGCCAAGGCCGCCGGCGTTCCCATCGTCGTTGCCGTCAACAAGATCGATAAGCCCGGCGCCAACCCCGACCGCGTGCGCCAGGAGCTCACCGAGTACGGCGTCATCCCCGAGGAGTGGGGCGGACAGAACATGTTCGTCAACATCTCGGCCAAGCAGAAGATCGGTATCGACGACCTTCTGGAGACCGTGCTGCTCCAGGCCGACGTGCTCGAGCTCAAGGCCAACCCGGACACCTTTGCCTCCGGCAACGTCCTCGAGGCCAAGCTCGACAAGGGCCGCGGCTCGGTCGCTACCGTGCTCGTGACCCGCGGTACCCTGCACGTGGGCGATACGCTGGTCGCTGGCCTTACCTACGGCCGCGTCCGCGCCATGCTCGACCCCAAGGGTCGCGCCGTCACCGAGGCCGGTCCCTCCGACGCTGTCGAGATCCTGGGTCTGCAGTCCGTGCCCAACGCCGGTGACGAGTTCCGCGTGTTCGAGGACGAGCGCGAGGCTCGCGCCCTTGCCGACGAGCGTTCGCTCAAGGCCCGTATCGAGGAGCAGAGCCGCGTCAAGCACGTCACGCTCGAGAACCTCTTCGAGACCATCGCCGACGCCGAGGTCAAGGAGCTCAACCTGATCATCAAGGCCGACGTCCAGGGCTCTATCGAGGCCCTTCAGGACTCGCTCGACAAGATGGATCAGTCCGAGGTTCGCATCAACACGATCCACTCCGCCGTTGGCGCCATCAACGAGACCGACGTCGTCCTGGCCGACGCCTCCAACGCCATCATCATCGGCTTTGGCGTCCGTCCCGACGGTAAGGCCCGCTCCGCCGCTGAGCGCGAGGGCGTCGAGATCCGTTGCTACGACGTCATCTATAAGTGCCTCGAGGAGCTCGACGCCGCCCGTATCGGTATGCTCAAGCCCACTGAGGTCGAGGTTGCCACGGGCACCGCGACCGTCCTGGACACCTTTAAGGTGCCCAAAGTTGGTATCGCCGCCGGTGTCCGCGTCGAAGAGGGCGAGATCGCCGCGACCGATTCCGTTCGCCTGGTGCGCGACGGCATCGTGGTCTTCAACGGCAAGATCGCCTCGATGCGTCACTACAAGGACGAGGCCAAGAGCCTCAAGAGCGGTTCCGAGGGCGGCATTGGCCTGGAGAACTTCCAGGACATCAAGCCCGGCGACCAGATCGAGGGTTACCGCATCGACCAGGTTGCCCGTACCGAGTAGGGGGTAGCGCTATGAAGCAAACGCAGGCAACCCGCCGTCTGGGCGAGCAGCTTCGCGAGAAGCTCGGTTATATCCTGCTCTTTGAGGTTTCCGATCCGCGTCTCGACCTGGTTACTTTGACCGCGGTCGAGGTCGCGGTGGACCGTTCGTTCGCGCGTGTGTACGTGTCGTGCGATGCGAGCCGCTACGACGAGGTCATGGAGGCGCTCGCGAGCGCCAAGGGCCGTATTCGCAGCCTGTTGGCTCGCTCTCTCGATTGGCGTGTCACGCCCGAGCTCGATTTTCGCATCGATCGCTCGACCGATGAGGCCGAGCGCATCACGCGTGCGCTGGAAAACGTTCCTGCCACGCTTGCGATCGAAAAGGACGAGGACGGCTATCCGATAGCGGATGCCGCCCAGGAGGCAGCTTTAGATGACTAATTCCGCCGACCTCGCCCCGTGCGAGTCTGCAGATATTCAGCGACGCATCCTCGAGCTCATCGAGGGTGCGTCCTCCATTGCGATTTCGGGACATACTTCTCCCGATGGCGATGCCTTGGGCTCCGTATTGGGTCTGGGCCTTTCGCTCATGAAGTTTTTCCCCAACAAGGACATTGCTCTGCTGCTGGCAGACGATGACCCGGTTCCGCGTATCTACCGCTTTATGGAAGGCTCCGATCGCCTGGTGCCGGCATCTGCGTACACTGGCAATCCGGACCTGTTCATCTCGGTGGACGTACCGGTCGTCGAGCGTCTCAATAATTCCGCCGAGGTGCTTCGTCGCTCCAAGCATGTGGTGTGTTTCGACCACCATCCGGCGCGCGAGGAGTTTGCCGAGCTCAGCCTGAGGCGCGTCGAAGCTGCAGCCTGCGCCATGATCATTGACCGTTTCTTGGACAATTGCGGCATTGTCGCACGTGATGGCGTTGCGACCTGCCTGCTGTGTGGCTTGGTTACCGATACCGGCCGTTTTCAGTACCAAAACGCCGATGCCGCCGCGTTCCATGCGGCCTCGCGTCTGGTTGCCCACGGTGCCGATCCGGCGCGCGTTGCGCTCGAGGTATACCAGAGCATGCGCGTTGAGTTTTTGCACCTCAAGTCCATCGTTATGGGTCGCATCAAGACGGTGGCCCACGGGCGCGTGGCGTATAGCTACGCGTACCAGAGTGACCTTGAGGCTTGCGGTGTCACCTCGGATGAGTGCGACGGCCTGGTTGACGTGGTGCGCTCGGTGATGGGCGTCGAGGTCTGCCTGTTCCTGAAGGGCATTGAGGGCGATACCAAGGTGCGCGGCAACCTGCGCTCCAAGGGCGACCTCAACGTGTCCGAGATCGCTGCTGCCTTTGGCGGAGGCGGACATCCCGCTGCCGCCGGTTTCTCCAACAACGGAACGATTCTCGAGACGCTCACCGTGGCACTTCCCATGCTGGCCGAGCTGGTTGGGGAGGATCCCGCATCGGTGACCGTCGAGCTTTAACTTTTTGGATGGTACATGGCTCGTCGTATGCCTTCACAACTGAATATGCTGCTCGCTGTCGATAAGCCGGTGGGCTGCACGTCCCACGATGTGGTCTCGCAATGCCGACGCGCCCTCCATGAGCGGCGCGTCGGCCATGCCGGCACGCTCGACCCCATGGCATCGGGTGTCATGGTGGTGGGCGTGGGCCAGGCCACCCGTCTGCTGGGCATGCTCACGCTCGATACCAAAAGCTACGTCGCCGATATTTCGTTTGGCGCCGAGACGAATACCGATGATGCGGAGGGCGAGGCGGT
The DNA here is from genome assembly GCA_905204735.1 of uncultured Collinsella sp. Taxonomy (GTDB): domain Bacteria; phylum Actinomycetota; class Coriobacteriia; order Coriobacteriales; family Coriobacteriaceae; genus Collinsella. The sequence goes on from CAJLAV010000094.1 coordinate 3,156, forward strand.
CCGCACGGTGGCTGTTGCCAACGAGCTCCGCGATCCTGCCTATGCCCGTGAGCGCTTGGCCGCCATGCTGGGTCCGCAGATGCAGGTGCCGCCGGCGTTTTCGGCTATCTCTGTCAATGGCGTTCGCGCTTATAAGTCTGCTCGCGAGGGCAATGCGGTGGACCTACCTCCGCGCCCCGTCGAGGTCTATGCCGCCGACCTGATCGCCGTAGGAGGCGAGGGCGATTCGTGTGTGTGGACCGTGGCGTTCTCGGTGAGCAAGGGCACCTATATCCGTGCGCTCGCTCGCGACTTGGGCCGCGCCTGCGAGAGCGCCGCGCACATTTCCGCGCTGCGCCGCACGGCCTCCGGTGTTGTTTCCATTGGCGCTTGTCATGCGGTCGACGAGCTTTCTCCCGAGTCCGCGGCTGGCTTTGCCCTGGATCCCATTGCGGCCCTGGGCGCCACGCGTGTTGACTTGCCGGGCAATCTTGCCGACGACCTTCTCTGCGGCCGACGCATTTCCGTTGAGCGTGCGCTTGCCGATTTCGATGCCTCGAAGGCGCCGTTTGCGCTGGTGCTCGACGGGGGACTCAAGGCGCTCGCCCGCATTGAGAGTGGCCGCTTTGTCATGGAGCACGTGTTTCCGCAGGCAGTCGGCGGTGTTCGATGATGTTGTCCGCTCGCGAGCTCGCGCGTGTCTTTTTCGCGGGCGAGTCGGACGAGGCTCGCATCGTTGCTGCCGATACGTTTGATGAGTGTGAGCACTTGGGTGCCGCATCGATTGCCATTGGCGTGTTCGACGGCGTTCACCGTGGACACCAGGAACTCATCGAAGCGCTTGTCCGTGATGCCCGTGCCCATGGCTGTAAGGCGGTCGTGGTTACCTTCGATCCCGACCCGGACGTTGTGGTGAGCCCTTCGCCCGCTCAAAAATTGATGACGACGGCCGACCGTCTGCATGCCTTGGCTCAGACTGGGGTCGATACATTGGTGGCCGTTCCCTTTACGCCTGAGGTTGCGGCACTCGACCATGTCGGTTTTCTCGCACTGCTGTCACGCGTAGTCGACATTCGCTCGATTCGCGTTGGCAGTGACTTTAGGCTGGGTCGTGGCGGTGCTTCTGGTGTTGCCGAGATGCGCTCCTGGGGTTCTGAGCACGGCGTTGACGTGTATGGTCACGACCTGCTTTGCGAGGGCGGTGAGGCCATTTGCGCCACCCGCATTCGTCATGAGCTGGGACAGGGCCATGTGGAGCTTGCTGCTGAGTTACTCGGCCGTCCGTATATGGTGCGTGGCGGTGTTATTCGCGGCCGTCACGAGGGTTCTGGCATGGGCTTTCCCACGGCAAACTTGCAGGTTCCCGACGGCATTCAGGTGCCAGCCGATGGCGTGTATGAGGGTCTGGTGCTGGTCGATGACTCCGCGTGGCCCGCTGCCGTGAACGTCGGCCTGCCGCCAACGTATGCTGACGATGCGGCATCTGCGCATCTCGAGGCTAATTTAATTGGTTATACGGGCGACCTGTACGGCGCTTCCGTTTCGCTGGCGTTTACGCGCTGGCTGCGTCCCTCGCGTGTGTTCGATTCGCTGGATGAGTTGATCGCGACCGTCGAGGGTAATATCGAAGATATTCGTCACAACTTGGGTGAGCAGGGGGTGAGCATTCGTGATTAGCGATGAGGAAAAAGATCAGGTACGCGCTGCGTCCGACCTGGTTGCTATCGTGCAGGAAACGGTCGAGCTCAAGCCTCGCGGCCATGAGTTTTGGGGATGCTGCCCCTTCCATGGCGAGAAGACACCGTCCTTCCACATTATCCCCGCCACGCAGGTGTGGCATTGCTTTGGCTGCGGCGAGGGTGGCGACGTCTTCACGTATATCATGAAGCGCGAGAACCTGAGCTTTCCCGAGTCAATCCGTTACTTGGCCGATCGCGCGGGTATTGAGCTGCATGACACCGGAGATCGCCGCGAGCGCGGCACCAAGCGTGCCCGCATCTACGATCTGTGCGCCGAGACGGCCCAGTTCTACCACACCATGCTTATGCGCGGTAAGGACGGCCGTCCGCGCGAGTATTTTGCCAGCCGCGGCATGGGCGGCGACGTCTGCCGCCGCTACTGCCTGGGCTTTGCGCCGGGCCGCAATGCGCTGGTGACGCACCTGTCCCAGGCGGGTTTTACCCCGCAGGAGATGATCGATGCCAACGTTGCCGTGAGCCGCGGACGCGGGCAACTAGCCGACCGCTTTTACGACCGCGTGATGTTTCCCATCTTTGACGAGCAAGGGCATAACATCGCCTTTGGCGGTCGCATCATGGGTGACGGCCAGCCTAAGTATCTCAACACCTCCGAGACGAGCGTGTTCCATAAAAAGCGAAACCTCTACGGTTTTAATTGGGCCAAGGAGTTTATCGTCGCGCAGGATACCGCCATCGTGGTGGAGGGCTATACCGACTGCATCGCCTGCTGGGAGGCGGGGATTAAAAACGTCGTCGCCACGTTGGGCACTGCGCTCACGGAGCATCACGTCAAGACGCTCACCCGCTTCGCCAAGCGCATCGTGTATATGTTCGACGGCGATGCCGCGGGCCAGAAGGCCGCGCGCCGTGCGATTCAGTTTATTGAGCAGGATTCGATGGATCTGCGCTGCGTGGTGCTGCCCGACGGTAACGATCCCATGGAGTTCATCACGGCGCATGGCGGCGAGGCACTGCAGGCGCGCATCGACGCTGCCGAGCCGCTTATGGACTTTGTCTACCGTTCGCTGCAGGAGTCGAGCGATATCACCACGCCAGGCGGTCGCGCCAAGGCGCTGGAAGATGCTCTGACGCTTATCTATCCGCTGCGCGATAGCTATATGATTGACACGTACTTTATCCAGATTGCCGATCTGCTGGGTTTGGATTTGGAGACGGTGCGCGCGAGCTCGGGCCGCGTGTTTCGCGACGTCGCCAAGCGCGAAGATGCGGAACGCCGTCGCGAGCAAAACTATGAGCGCCAGAGGGCGCAGGCCGAACGCTTTGGAAATGCGGGCGGTCGGGCATCGGGTTCTCGTGATGCCGGTCGCGGTGCTTGGGCATCGGGCGCGACGCCGCCGGTGTCCGCGCCGGTCGAGGAAGAGCCGTACGACTATGTCCCGCTCGATGCCTACGGTGCCGCGCCCGTGGAGGTCGTCGACGATCTTCCGCCGATCGATGTGCCTGATGGTATGGGCGCTGTGCCTGTGCCTGATGGTTCGAACGCACCGGCTGCGGCGGTGCCGATGGTTCTTACCGATCTTGAGCGCAAGTCCTTGGCAGGGGAGCGCGAGCTGCTGACCATGCTCACGAGCTACCCCGACCTGTTCCGCACGTATGCCGACCGCATCTGCTCCATCGAGTGGGTTGACCCACGTCACGAGTCCATCGCGTGGGCCGTTCTGGCAACGCCGCCGGGAACCGATCCTGCAGCCTGCATGGATGCGGCGCGCTCGGTGTGTCCCGAGGCGGCAACGCTTGTGAGTGTCGGGCGCATCTCGGCGACGAGCAAGCACCCCACCGAGACGAACATCGTGTTTATGCTCGATACGCTCGAGCTCTACACCATCAAACGCCGCATGCGTGCCGCACAGGCCAAGCTGCGCCAGGACCGTTCGCTCGATGATGAGGCCCGTCGCGCGCTGACCGTTCAGGCCGCGCAAGATTCGCAGCGTCAACGCGAACTGCAAAAGTCGATCGGCGGTGTGGCGGACCCGTTCCGTTTGATCGGCCCGGAGGCCGCAGGCACCGAACAAGCCTAGATGTTGTGGTCAACCAGCGTATTCTCGCCTATATCCAGTCCTCTTTTTGGGTATAGACGTCAATGTGTGTGCTAAAGTATTGAGTCCTGTGGACTATGAAGGGAGAATCTGTGCCAAAAAAGACTGAGAGCACGGGTACTGGGCTGGAATCCTACGTAGCAAAGCTCATGGGCAACGGCTCAAACAGGACTTCGGTAACCGAGGACGAGATTCAGGTCGCCCTGAAGGATATCGATGTTTCTGACGAGCAGCTCACCGCGGTGTATTCCGCGCTGCGCAACAGCGGCATCCAGATTATCTCCGCGAGCGGTAACGACGACGCCCCCATGGACGTCGACGATGACGATAACGATACCGATACCGATACCGACGATTTCGATGACGACGACGAGCACGATTCCGGCTCTCTCGACGATCACGAGCTCAAGATGGCCCGTCAGGCCGATGCCGAGATGGGTTCTTCCAAGAGCAAGAAGAAGCGCACCGTGCGCACGTCCCGTTCACGCTCCCGCGTGCGTGGCATCGATGCCTCCACGGTGATGCTGACCGGCGATCCGGTTCGTATGTACCTCAAAGAGATCGGCAAGGTCGACCTGCTGACCGCCTCCGAAGAGGTCGATCTGGCCATGAAGATCGAGGCCGGTCTTGAGGCCACCGAGAAGCTCGAGGCCGCCGATGCCGGTGAGCTCGAGCTCACGCGTGCCGAGATGCGTCGTCTTACGCGCATTGAGAACGTGGGCCTTGAAGCCAAGCAGGCGCTCATCAGCGCAAACCTTCGTCTGGTCGTCTCCATCGCCAAGCGCTATGTCGGTCGCGGCATGCTGTTCCTGGACCTGATCCAGGAGGGCAACCTCGGTCTGATCCGCGCCGTCGAGAAGTTCGACTACCAGAAGGGCTTTAAGTTCTCTACGTACGCCACGTGGTGGATCCGTCAGGCCATCA
>CAJLAV010000095.1:0-7853 GCA_905204735.1 uncultured Collinsella sp.
GGCGGGCAAGCTCGTGGGTGCTCTCGGCGACGGCCTCGGGCGTGAGGTTGTTGATCACGAAGGTGTCGGCCTCGGCACCGGCGGCGCGGAAGGCGCGGGCGCTGTCGTACTCGCAGTTGTTGCCGGGGAACACGGGGATGATCGCGCGCGGACGGGCGATCTTGGCGCCGCTGTACACGTGGATGTCCTTGGCACGGAAGTCGATGGTCTCGACCTCGGGGGTCTCGTCGGCGCTGCGGTAGGCAAAGACGCCCTCGATGCCGCTCTCCCAGGCCTCCTGGAGCTCGGCGAGCTCGATGACCTCGGAGCCGGTGTCGATGACATAGCCCTCGACGGTGGTGCCCAGGGGCTCGACGACAACGCCGTCGGCGACCTCGGGCAGCTCGGCATCCTCGGCGAGCTCGACGATAAAGCTGCCGTAGAGCGGGGTGAAGAGGCTCTCTACGTCTACATCCTCGGCAAGCTCGATACCGATCTGGTTACCGACGCACATCTTAAAGAGGCTCTCGGCGCCGCAGCCGTAGCCGGGCGTGGAGACGGCCAGGGCGTTGCCGGTAGCAGTGAGCGCCTCGACGGCGTCAAACGCCGCGAGCAGCTGCTGGGCGTCGGGGCGGTAGTCCTCGCCATAGGTGGCGGGGGCGATGCGGACGACGCGGTGCGTGAGGCCCTTGAACTCGGGCGAGACGGCGCGGGCGGCCTTGCCCACGGCGACAGCGAAGCTGATCAGGGTCGGCGGAACGTTGAGCTCGCCGGCCTCGTCCTCAAACGAGCCGCTCATGGAATCCTTGCCACCGATGGCGCCGGCACCCAGGTCGACTTGGGCCATGAGGGCGCCCAAGACGGCTGCCGTGGGCTTGCCCCAGCGCTCGGCCTCGGTGCGCAGACGCTCGAAGTACTCCTGGAAGGAGAGATAGGCGCGCTTGTGCTCAAAGCCGGCGGCAACGAGCTTGGCAATGGACTCGACCACGGACAGGTAGGCGCCCGCAAACTGGTCGGCCTCCATCAGATAGGGGTTGAAGCCCCATGCCATGGCGCTCGCCGTGGTGGTCTCGCCGTCCACGGGGAACTTGGCGACCATGGCCGAGCTTGGGGTGAGCTGCGTCTTGCCGCCAAAGGGCATGAGCACGGTCGCGGCGCCGATGGTGGAGTCGAAGCGCTCGGAAAGGCCCTTGTTGGAAGCGACGTTGAGGTCGGTGACGAGCGAGGTCATGCGCTCGGCGAGCGTGGTGCCGGCCCAGCTGGGCTGCCACACGCTGCGGGCACAGACGTGGGCGACCTGGTGCTTGGGCGCACCGTTGGAGTTGAGGAACTCGCGGGATAGATCGACGATGGCGACGCCGTTCCATGCCATGCGCATGCGCGGCTCGGCGGTCACCTCGGCGATAACGGTAGCCTCCAGGTTTTCCTCGGCGGCGTAGCCCATGAACTCCTCGACGTCACCGTCGGCGACGGCGCAAGCCATGCGCTCCTGGGACTCGGAGATAGCGAGCTCGGTGCCGTCCAGGCCGTCGTACTTCTTGGTCACGGTGTCCAGGTCCACGTACAGGCCGTCGGCAAGCTCGCCTACGGCGACCGAGACGCCGCCGGCGCCAAAGTCGTTGCAGCGCTTGATCAGACGGCAGGCATCGCCGCGGCGGAACAGGCGCTGCAGCTTGCGCTCGACCGGGGCGTTGCCCTTCTGGACCTCGGCACCCGAGGTCTCGATGGACTCGGTGTTCTGGGTCTTGGAGGAGCCGGTGGCACCGCCGATGCCGTCACGTCCGGTGCGGCCGCCCAGCAGGATGATCTTGTCGGTGGGGGCGGGGCACTCGCGACGAACGTGGTTTGCCGGGGTAGCGCCCACGACGGCGCCGACCTCCATGCGCTTGGCCACGTAGCCGGGGTGATAGAGTTCGTTGACCTGACCGGTGGCAAGGCCGATCTGGTTGCCGTAGCTGGAGTAGCCGGCGGCAGCAGTGGTCACGAGCTTGCGCTGCGGCAGCTTGCCCTCGAGCGTCTCGGACACGGGGACGGTGGGATCGCCGGCGCCGGTGACACGCATGGCCTGGTACACGTAGCTGCGGCCCGACAGCGGGTCGCGGATGGCACCGCCCACGCAGGTGGCGGCACCGCCGAAGGGCTCGATCTCGGTCGGGTGGTTGTGGGTCTCGTTCTTAAACAGGAACAGCCAGTCCTGGTCCTCGCCATCGACATCGACCTTCACCTTGACGGTGCAGGCGTTGATCTCCTCGGACTCGTCAACATCGGTCATGACGCCGGTCTTCTTAAGGTACTTGGCGCCGATGGTGCCCATGTCCATGAGGCAGACGGGCTTGGCGTCGCGGCCGAGTTCGTGGCGCATCTCCATGTAGCGGTCGAAGGCCTGCTGCACCACGGCGTCGTCGATCGTCACGTCGTCCAGGACGGTGCCGAAGGTGGTGTGGCGGCAGTGGTCGGACCAGTAGGTGTCGATTACGCGGATCTCGGTGATGGTGGGGTCGCGGTCCTCATCGCGGAAGTACTGCTGGCAGAAGGCGATGTCTGCCTCGTCCATGGCAAGGCCGCGCTCGGAAATAAAGGCGGCAAGGCCGGCCTCGTCGAGCTCGCGGAAGCCGTCGAGCACCTCGACGGGCTGGGGCTCGGGGGTCTCCATGTACAGCGTCTCGGGCAGGTCGAGCGAGGCGATGCGTGCCTCGACGGGGTTCACCACGTAGTGCTTGATGGCATCGATGGCGGCTTCGTCCAGAGCGCCCGAGATCATATAGACCTTGGCGGAGCGCACGGCGGGGCGCTCGCCCTGGCTGATGAGCTGCACGCACTCGCTGGCGGAGTCGGCGCGCTGGTCAAACTGGCCAGGCAGGAATTCGACGGCAAAGACGGCGCCATCGCTTGCGGGGAGCTCGTCGTAGGTCACATCGACCTGGGGCTCGCTAAAGACGGTCGGCACGCAGGAGCGGAAAAGCTTCTCGTCGATGCCCTCGACGTCGTAGCGGTTGATGATCCTCAGGGCCTCGATGCCCTTGATGCCGAGAATTTCGGTCAGCTCGCCCTTGAGCTGCTGAGCCTCGACGTCGAACCCGGGTTTCTTCTCCACGTAGATACGAGAGACCATTGGTTCCTGCCTTCCTGATCGGTTGGGCGTACGGTACGGTATGCGGCAGCGGTCGGTTTGCGGGGTCTGCCCTGCGGTCGCCTTGAGCCACATGTTTGTAAACCTCACTATGATACGACAGCTCGCGGCGCGGTGAGGACGGCGAGGGTGCTACAGTGAAGCGCAAACAAGAGAAAGGCATCACATGGCATTCGTTTCGCTCGCCATCATCGCACTCGTGGCCTTTGCAAGCCCCTTCATCGCCTCGGCGATTCCCGGGAAACCCGTTCCCGAGACGGTCTTTTTGCTCGTGCTCGGCGCGGTGCTGGGACCCCATATGCTCGGCGTCATCCATGTAGATGCCGAGGTCTCGCTTGTGTCCGAGCTCGGTCTGGCCTTTTTGTTCCTGCTTGCCGGCTTTGAGATCGATCCCAAGAGCATCACGGGTGTCGAGGGGCGCTACGGCTTGGCAACGTGGGTCGTCACGTTTGGTATCGCCTGGCTTGCCGTGCGCTTTACCCCGTGGTTCTCGGTCAGCCATTTCGACGGTATCGCCGTGACGCTTGCCCTCACTTCTACGGCGCTCGGCACGCTCGTGCCCATCATGCGTGAGCGTTCACTTGTCGGAACGCGCGTGGGCGACTCGATTCTCGCGTATGGCACCTGGGGTGAGCTCGGCCCCGTGCTCGCCATGTCGGTGCTGCTGTCTGCCCGCACCGGCATCCAGACGCTTGTAATCCTTGGCTTGTTTGCGGTGGTCTGCGTGTTGCTGGCTGTGGTCCCAAGCCGCTCCAAGCGCGTCGGCAGCCGCTTCTTTGCGTTTGTCGAGGAACGCGCCGATACCACGTCGCAGACCTTCGTGCGCCTGACGGTGCTCATCTTGGTCACGCTCGTGGCGTTCTCGGCCGTCTTTGACCTCGATATCGTGTTGGGTTCTTTTGCCGCCGGCTTTGTCTTGCGCTACATCATCCCCGAGGGTAACCATACGCTCGAGACCAAGCTCGATGGCCTGGCCTACGGCTTTTTGATTCCGGTGTTCTTTACCGTATCGGGCGCAAAGATCGACCTGACGGCCGTGGCGTCGCGCCCGGGCTTGCTCGCGGGCTTTATCGTTGCGTTGCTGATTATTCGTGCCGTGCCCATTCTCATCTCTATGAGCATTTGTCCTGCGACGCGCGATGTGTCGGCGTATGGCCGCATTACCGTGGCACTCTACTGCACCACGGCCCTGCCGATCATCGTTGCCGTGACGAGCGTTGCCGTCAACGCGGGCGCGCTGTCGCAAGATATTGCGTCGGTCATGGTTGCCGCCGGTGCCATCACGGTGTTCTTGATGCCATTGCTCGCGCAGCTCTTCTACCGCGTGGTGGATGCTGCGCCGGTCGCCGCCGTGGCAGAAGTTGCCGAGCATCCATCCGATGCGCTCGACATCCTGCGTGCCCACCACGACCTAGCGAGCTTGCTCGCGCGCGAGCATGAGCTGCTGACTTCGCATGGCCATGGTCGCGTATTCGAGGGCCTGCCTACGCTCGATACGATTGCCGAGCGTCTTTCCGCCGAGGCGGCGAGCGGCCACATCGATGCCCGCATCGTGGACGCGGCGCACCTGCTTGCCGATAAGACCTATGGAGACGAGGTCGACCCGTCCGAGCTGACCCCGCGTGAGCGTCGCCGCCTGGAGCGCGCCAAGCTCGCCGTGCGCGAATACCGCCGCCGCATGCTGGAGCTCTACGCAAGAGAAGAAGCCGAGGACGACGACGGCAGGTAGCAAGGAATGTCGGGATACGGGTTCCGTTCAAATAATAGAAGGCGCGCTGTCTGCGGTTGATGCAGGCAGCGCGCCTTTTGCGTTGAGCTTCGTTGAGGTTCGAAGTCGTCGCTTGCGACCTTTAGGAGCGGGCGGCTCCGTCGACGGGGAGCACGGCGCCCGTGACGTAGGAGGACATGTCGCTCGCCAGGAAAACAAAGGCGTTGGCGACATCCTCGGGCTCGCCCATGCGACCCAGCGGAATGGTGGCGACGATGGGCTTAATAACCTCTTCGGGCAGGTTGGCGACCATATCGGTTTTGGTTACGCCAGGTGCGACAGCATTGACGCGAATGCCCATGGGGGCGAGCTCACGCGAGAGCGACTGGACCATGCCGTTGACGGCAAACTTGGACGTGGGGTAACCGACGCCAGAGGGCTGACCGTACTTGGCGACCATTGAGCTCGTGGTGGTGATGGTGCCGCCGTGGCCGGCCTCGGTCATAATCTTGGCGGCTGCCCGGTGGCCGTTAAAGACGGCGACGACGTTGAGGTCCATAACTTTGGCGAACTCCTCGGCCGTGTAGTCCAAGAGGGGTGAACGCTGGGAAATACCGGCATTGTTGACGACCGTGTCCAAGCCGCCCATGTCGGCTGCAGTCTGGGTAAAGGCCTCAGTCACGGCTTCGAGTGAGGTGAGGTCGCAGGAGCGGCCCCAGACCTTGGCGTCGGGATAGGCGGCTGTCAGCTTCTCAACGGCCGCATCGGCGGTCTCTTGACGCGAGCCAAAGACGGTGACGGCGGCGCCCTCCTCGATAAAACGGCAGGCGATGGCATAGCCGATGCCGCGCGTGCCTCCGGTGATGATTGCTTTCTTACCCTCGAGCAACATGGTGCCTCCATTCTTCGGGGGTGGACATACGCAGCACAGCATAACGGCGCGCAAAATCAACTTCGTTCGCATATCGGTAAACGGCACCCTCGGTTGTCAGCGAATGGCCAAGTTGTTCAAACTTTTGCTTGATGAACGTCAAACAAAGGGGCTCCCATCCAAACGGACGGGAGCCCCTCAGGTGCTATGTTGTGTGCCAAGGACTGGACTAGTTGGCCATGACGCCTTCGGTCCAGGCCTCAACGTCCTCGATGCGCAGGACGTTGGCGACCTCGGCCACGCAGTCGACGCTGGCAAGCTCGGCGGCGGCAGCCTGGACGTCCTTCTCGAGCGCACGGTGCGTCAGGAAGATGACCGAGCAGGTATCGCTGGCGCCCGATTTGCCGTCCTCGACCTGGTTGATGAGCGAGATCGAGATGTTGTGCTTGGCAAAGATGTCGACCGTCTCGGACAGGGCGCCCACGCGGTCGGCGACCTTCAGGCGCACATAGTACTTGGTCTGGAGCTCGTCCATGGGCTTAAAGGCGAGGTTGTGGCCATAGGGCTCAATCTCGGGCAGCGGAGCCACGCCGCGGCTGATCTGCTCGGAGAGCGACAGGATGTCGCCCACGACGGCGCTCGCGGTGGGGAAGGAGCCTGCGCCGGCACCGTAGAACATGGTCTCACCCACGGCGTCGCCTACCACGTAGACAGCGTTCATGGCGCCGTTGACCTTGGCAAGCATGTGGTCGGCGGGGATCAGCGTGGGATGCACGCGGACGTCGACGCCGGCGTCGGTGTTGCGGGCGATGCCGAGCAGCTTAATGGTGTAGCCGAGCTCGCGGGCCTGGGCAATGTCCTCGGCGCCGATGGTACGGATACCCTGCTGGTACACATCGTCGGTGGTAACGCGGGTGCCAAAACCGATGGAGGCGAGGATGGCCGTCTTGCTGGCGGCGTCGAAGCCGTCGACGTCGGCGGACGGATCGGCCTCGGCATAGCCCTTGGCCTGTGCGTCGGCAAGCACATCGGCGTAATCGGCGCCCTCGGCGTCCATGCGCGACAGGATATAGTTGGTGGTACCGTTGAGAATGCCGGCGATGGTCAGGATCTTGTTGCCCACCAGGTCATGCTCGAGCGTGCTCACGATGGGGATGCCACCGCCGCAGCTGGCCTCGCACTTAATCTGCACGCCGCACGCGCGTGCCTTCTCGGCAAGCGTCTCGACGTGACGGCCCAGCAGGGCCTTGTTGGCAGAGACGACGTGCTTGCCGTGCTCAAAGGCGGTGGTGAAGATTTCGGTCGCGGGGTGCTCACCGCCGATGAGCTCGACGACGATGTCGACGGCGGGGTCGGTGACGACGTCGTGCCAGTCGCTCGTAAAGGCCTCGCGCTCAATACCGGCGGCTTCGGCCTGCTCCCAGGCAAGCGCGCAGGCGCGGGTCAGCTTAAGGTCGATGCCGTAGGCGGCCAGGTACTCATCGTGGTGGCTCTTGATCAGACGGGCCACGCCGCCGCCGACGGTTCCCAGACCGATGAGGCCGACGTTCACGGTGCGCAGGGGTTCGCTCATATGATAGCTCCTTCGTGCATCTCATGGATGGATTAACCGCTTAAAGGTTGAGTGCATTCTAGCGTGAACCGAGGGCGCGTGCTCGCCAGGCAACAGGAGTCGCACAAAACGGCACCCCCGAAACGCTGCGGAAACATTGGAAACACGCTCGCTACAAACGAACTTCCGTAACAAACTGTCAACGTTTGCACCATAAGGTTTGCCCTGTACCGCAAGACGGCCGCACCGCGGCCAGCGAAAAGGGGGACACCATGTTCAACATCAACAGCACACTCAGCCGTAGGAACTTCCTTGCCGGCGCCGCCGCGCTCGGCAGCACCGTCGCGCTTGCCGGCTGCTCCTCGGGTGGCTCGGATGGCGGCTCCGCCGATGACGGCAAGTCTTTCAAGATCGGTGTCATCGGCCCTCTGACCGGCGCTGCGGCAACCTATGGCGTCTCGGCCGAGAAGGGCGCTAAGCTCGCTGCCAAGGATTTCTCGACCAAGGACCTCAAGCTCTCGCTTAAGTCCGAGGACGACGTCGCTGACGGCGAGAAGGCCATCAACGCCTTCAATACCCTGTGCGACTGGGGCATGCAGGCACTCGTCGGCCC
>CAJLAV010000096.1:0-7844 GCA_905204735.1 uncultured Collinsella sp.
GTCCGTTCAGTCCCCGCAGGGGACGGTAGCCTAACCCTATTCACTATTGTCTCAATTTAGTCGACTTGTGGCACGGACGTATTGTGCGAACGGTATCTTTACCTACTTCTTACGCTGTCAAGGCATGCGACTAACTGTCCAACTCGTTTTGAAAACAATCTATATCCATACTCAACTGATGAGGATGTATGAATAAGAATGATTGCGAGCTGAATATAATCGAATCCAAATCGAATCGTGGACAAACGACAAATATATGCAGAAAACCGTTTTAGCTATGCAATTCTTAAACATGAAAATATTTGTGCAATCTAGCTTAATTCCTTAGAAAAAAGAACGTTTACCTTTGAAAATATGCTTTAGAGAACTGAAGTGCATCATGGGGGAATCATATGCGATATACCGTTCATCGCACTTTGCTGACCGTTCGGGGGCGAGGTGGAATTGCGGGTGGTTTTTGGATATAACTAGAGCTGTCAGCAAGCAGCGTCCCATACGGAGGGGCGCTGATACATTCGGCCAGTAAGGCCCGAAAGAAAGGTAGGAGGCCATGACGAAAGGTCTGCACGTGCCTTCCGAGATCGGCAAGCTCAGGAAGGTCTGCCTGCACCGTCCCGGCGACGAGCTCCTCAACCTGCCGCCCGACGAGCTCGAGCGACTCCTGTTCGACGACGTCCCGTTCCTGGAGGTCGCACAGCAGGAGCACGACACCTTCGCCCAGATCCTGAGGGACCAGGGCGTGGAGGTCCTCTACCTCGAGAACCTCGTCGCCGAGGTGTTCGACCAGGTCCCCGGCGCCCGCGCCGAGTTCACCGACCAGTACATCGCCGAGGCCGGCATCCGCGGCCAGCACATGCCGCAGATCGTCCGCGAGAAGCTGGACTCCATCGAGGACAACCTCGAGTTCGTCAAGAAGACCATGGCCGGCATGACCAAGGCCGAGATCGACATGCCCCTCACGGCGTCCACGACCCTCGACTCCCTGGTCAACTCCGAGTCCGAGTCCGACCTGATCATCGACCCGATGCCCAACCTCTACTTCACCCGCGACCCGTTCGCGGTCGTCGGCGAGGGCGTCAACCTCAACCGCATGTACTCGGTCACCCGCAACCGCGAGACCCTGTACGGCAAGTACGTCTTCAAGTACCACCCCGACTACAAGGACGTCTCCCTGTACTTCCGCCGCGACTGCCAGTTCCACACCGAGGGCGGCGACGTGCTGAACATCAACGAGAAGACCCTCGCCGTCGGCATCTCCCAGCGCACCCAGGCCGCCGCTATCGACGTCATGGCCCAGAACATCTTCTGGAACTCCGACTCCAAGGTCGAGCGCATCCTGGCCTTCGACATCCCGGTCTCGCGCGCCTTCATGCACCTCGACACGGTCTTCACCCAGATCGACGTCGATAAGTTCACGATCCACCCCGCCATCATGGGCACCCTGCGCGTCTACGAGCTGACCGCCGGCAAGAACCCGGGCGACGTGAACATCCGCCTGATCGAGGACACCCTCGAGCACGTCCTGGAGGACGCCACCGGCGTCGACCAGGTCAAGCTGATCCCCTGCGGCGGCGGCGACCCGATCGCGGCCTCCCGCGAGCAGTGGAACGACGGCTCCAACACCCTGTGCGTCGAGCCCGGCAAGATCTGCGTCTACGCCCGCAACACCGTCACCAACGACGTGCTGTACAAGGAGGGCCTGGACCTTCTCGTCGTGCCCTCCGCCGAGCTCTCCCGCGGCCGCGGCGGCCCGCGCTGCATGAGCATGCCCTTCTGGCGCGAGGACCTCTAAGGTCTTCAAGGACCCGTACAGGTCTTAATACATACATCTAGCTGCAATTAGATGTCTTCCAATGGGGCGGTGCGGGTTTTCGCACCGCCCCATTCTTGTATGAGGAACGTCAACACGATTGGATGACTGCTTTTGTAAGGAGCTTGGCCATGGATATCAAGACAATCGGCGTTGAAGAGTGGCTCAACGTTTGGGAGAAGAGCGCCACGTGGGATATCGCCCAGTCGACGATCTCCTCGCTTACCATGGGCGAGCTGCGCGCGCTCGACGAGCAGGACGGCGCCACGTTCTATGAACGCCTGGACCGCGAGAAGATGAACTACGGCTGGATCGAGGGTTCGCCGGAGTTTAAGGCCGAGGTTGCCAAGCTGTATCGTCGCGAGGTCAATCCCGATCACATCCTGCAGACCAATGGCTGCACGGGCGCCAATCTCAACGCCATCATGGCTGTAGTCGAGCCCGGCGACCACGTTATCGCCGAGTGGCCTACCTATGCGCCGCTCTATGAGATCCCGCGTACGCTCGGCGCCGAGGTCGAGTATTGGGAGCTTCGCGAGGAGCTCGGATGGAAACCCGATATCGAGGAGCTCAAGCGCTCGGTGCGCCCCAACACGAAGCTCATCTGCATCAACAACGCATCGAACCCCATCGGTACGGTGCTTGATGCCGATACGCTCGGCCAGATTGCCGAGATCGCCCGCTCGGTTGGCGCCTATGTGCTGTGCGACGAGGTGTACCTGCCGCTTGAGAACACTGAGGACTTTTTGTCGATGGCCGATGTGTACGAGAAGGCCATCGTCACCAACTCGGTGTCCAAGACCTATTCGACGCCCGCGGCCCGCGTGGGCTGGGTTGTGGCAGACGAAGAGGTATCTAACCGCATTCGCACGTACCGCGACTACACCATGATTTGCGGCGGCGTGTTCAACGACGCCCTGGCGACCTATGTGCTCAAGCACAAGGACAAGATCCTCGAGCGCAACCGCAAGATCGTGTTTGGAAACCGCGATATCGCGCAGGCTTGGATTGATACGCAGCATCGCGTTTCCTGGACGGCCCCGCAGGGCGTGTCTACCTCGTTTATCAAGCTTGATATTCCCGAGGACGACGAGGGGTTCTGCAAGCGCCTGCTGGCCGAGAGGGGAGTGCTGTTGGTTCCCGGTAGCCGCTTTGAGCTTCCCTGCGGCGCACGCCTGGGCTACTGCGCGAGCGAGGACGTTCTGCGCGAGGGTCTGAGGCTTTTGGGCGAGGCACTGGCGGAGTTCGATCGCTAGGATTCCGACGGCTCTCAAAACCGCTCAAATCTGTCTACGATTATCGATAACAGTCCCGTTTCCCATGAGGGGAGCGGGACTTTTTTCTATACCGAGAAGTCAAGTTGTTACAAATGAGGCCGTAAGGCGAGCCAGTGTTCATGGGGCCTTATACTGAGCTTCCGGTGAACGGTATCCAGCGTCTGGTAAACGGTAATCTGTTTGCCAGAAATGAATAGGACGAAATTTTTTTTGAATAAAAATCAAAATGGTTGAGACGAAGCGAGAATTGCGAATTCTATTCATATCATTGCGCGAAATATGCAATTTGAGGGTGGTTTAATAAAGATTAGTTTCAATTGATGTATCGGTTAAAAAGGCGTTTAAGCACGTAAATACACTTTATTAAATCAAAGTGTGCCATGCGTGAAGTATATGTGTATGCCGTTCACCCCTCATATAAAACCGTTCGGTGGCGAGGTGGAAGTATGGACTGATTTTGGATATAAATATGTCGTCAGCAATAACGCCTCACACGGAGGGGCGCTAACGAATCGGCCCTGACAGGGGCCCGAAAGAAAGGTAGGAGGCCATGACGAAAGGTCTGCACGTGCCTTCCGAGATCGGCAAGCTCAGGAAGGTCTGCCTGCACCGTCCCGGCGACGAGCTCCTCAACCTGCCGCCCGACGAGCTCGAGCGACTCCTGTTCGACGACGTCCCGTTCCTGGAGGTCGCACAGCAGGAGCACGACACCTTCGCCCAGATCCTGAGGGACCAGGGCGTGGAGGTCCTCTACCTCGAGAACCTCGTCGCCGAGGTGTTCGACCAGGTCCCCGGCGCCCGCGCCGAGTTCACCGACCAGTACATCGCCGAGGCCGGCATCCGCGGCCAGCACATGCCGCAGATCGTCCGCGAGAAGCTGGACTCCATCGAGGACAACCTCGAGTTCGTCAAGAAGACCATGGCCGGCATGACCAAGGCCGAGATCGACATGCCCCTCACGGCGTCCACGACCCTCGACTCCCTGGTCAACTCCGAGTCCGAGTCCGACCTGATCATCGACCCGATGCCCAACCTCTACTTCACCCGCGACCCGTTCGCGGTCGTCGGCGAGGGCGTCAACCTCAACCGCATGTACTCGGTCACCCGCAACCGCGAGACCCTGTACGGCAAGTACGTCTTCAAGTACCACCCCGACTACAAGGACGTCTCCCTGTACTTCCGCCGCGACTGCCAGTTCCACACCGAGGGCGGCGACGTGCTGAACATCAACGAGAAGACCCTCGCCGTCGGCATCTCCCAGCGCACCCAGGCCGCCGCTATCGACGTCATGGCCCAGAACATCTTCTGGAACTCCGACTCCAAGGTCGAGCGCATCCTGGCCTTCGACATCCCGGTCTCGCGCGCCTTCATGCACCTCGACACGGTCTTCACCCAGATCGACGTCGATAAGTTCACGATCCACCCCGCCATCATGGGCACCCTGCGCGTCTACGAGCTGACCGCCGGCAAGAACCCGGGCGACGTGAACATCCGCCTGATCGAGGACACCCTCGAGCACGTCCTGGAGGACGCCACCGGCGTCGACCAGGTCAAGCTGATCCCCTGCGGCGGCGGCGACCCGATCGCGGCCTCCCGCGAGCAGTGGAACGACGGCTCCAACACCCTGTGCGTCGAGCCCGGCAAGATCTGCGTCTACGCCCGCAACACCGTCACCAACGACGTGCTGTACAAGGAGGGCCTGGACCTTCTCGTCGTGCCCTCCGCCGAGCTCTCCCGCGGCCGCGGCGGCCCGCGCTGCATGAGCATGCCCTTCTGGCGCGAGGACCTCTAAGTCTTTCCGTTTCCGGTGCGGTCCCCCTACAACCGCACCGGTTTCGCCCGTCAAACGGGCAACACTAATACTTACGTAATTCATTTTTTCGAAAGGAAACGAACCATGGGTGTTAACCTCTCCGGCCGTAGCTTCCTCAAGCTCCTCGACCTCTCCACCGAGGAGATCGAGTACTTGCTCAAGCTTTCCAAGAACTTCAAGGACATGAAGCGCGCTGGCGTTCCGCACCGCTATCTCGAGGGCAAGAACATCGTTCTGCTCTTCCAGAAGACCTCCACTCGTACCCGCTGCGCCTTCGAGGTCGGCGGCATGGATCTGGGCATGGGCGTCACCTACCTCGATCCCGGTTCGTCGCAGATGGGCAAGAAGGAGTCCATCGAGGACACCGCCCGCGTTCTCGGCCGCATGTATGACGGCATCGAGTTCCGTGGCTTTGCCCAGGACGACGTCGAGGAGCTCGCTGCCAAGTCCGGCGTGCCCGTGTGGAACGGCCTGACCACCGAGTGGCACCCCACCCAGATGCTCGCCGACATCCTGACCGTCCAGGAGAACTTCAACTACGACATCAAGGGCAAGACCCTCGTCTTCATGGGCGACTGCAAGAACAATGTCGCTCGCTCCCTCATGGTTGTCTGCTCCAAGCTCGGCATGAACTTCGTGGCCTGCGGCCCCGAGGAGTGCATGCCCGCTGACGACGTCATCGAGGCCTGCAAGCCCATCGCCGAGGCCAACGGCTGCACCATCAAGCTGACCACTGACGTCAAGGACGGCGTCACCGGTGCCGACGTTATCTACACCGATGTGTGGGTCTCCATGGGCGAGCCCGACGAGGTCTGGGCCGAGCGCATCGCTCAGCTCACCCCGTATCGCGTTACCTCCGAGGTCATGGCTATGGCCAACCCGGGTGCCATCTTCCTGCACTGCCTGCCCAGCTTCCACGACACCAACACCACCATTGGCGCCGAGAAGTGCGAGCAGTTCGGCATCACCGAGCAGGAGGTCACCGACGAGGTCTTCGAGAGCCCCGCTTCCAAGGTCTTCGACGAGGCCGAGAACCGCATGCACACCATCAAGGCTGTCATGTACGCCACGCTCAAGTAAGAGCATCTAGCATCTCGCTCGGGGTGTCTTGCTGCACACCCCGAGCGGCTTTGTCTGGTAAATATCTCGCGTCGGGCGGTGGGCACGGCACGGAAGATCCGCTTCGCGCGAGAAAGTTAAATGATTTATGAAGGGGGGATGAGAACCATGACTGAGACCGCTAAGAAAAAGCGCGGTATGCCTTCATCGTTCACCATTCTTCTAGCTCTGCTGGCAATTGTTGCAGTGATTACCGTTATCGTCTCCGGCACGTCCGGCGGCGCAGTTACTGCAGCCCGCCTGAGCGATTTCTGCACCGCCCCGATCCTGGGCTTCGCTGACGCTCTGCCCGTCTGCCTCTTCGTTATGATCCTGGGCGGCTTCCTCGGTATGATGACCGAGACCGGCGCTCTGGACAACGGCATCGCCGTTCTGGTGCAGAAGCTTAAGGGCAACGAGATCATGCTCGTTCCCGTGCTGATGCTCATCTTCTCCCTCGGTGGTACCACCTATGGTATGTGCGAGGAGACCGTTCCCTTCTACGCCCTGCTCGCCGCCACCATGATGGCCGCCGGCTTCGACCCCATGGTCGGCGCCGCTACCGTCCTGCTCGGCGCTGGCTGCGGCTGCTTGGGCTCCACGGTTAACCCGTTCGCCGTCGGTGCTGCCGTCGACGCTCTGACCGGCGTTGGCATTGAGGTCAACCAGTCCATCATCATCGGCCTCGGTGCCGTCCTGTGGATTGTCACCACCGCTATGTCCATCGTCTTCGTGATGAACTATGCCAAGAAGGTCAAGGCTGACAAGGGTTCCACCATCCTGTCGATGCAGGAGCTCAAGGACGCCGAAGAGGCTCACGGCAAGGCTGCTTCCGAGGTCCACAAGGAGGTCAAGCTCACCGGTCGTCAGAAGGGTGTTCTGATCGCCTTCGCCTTCACCTTCGTCGTCATGATCGTCGGCTTCATCCCGCTGGCCGACCTCAACGAGGGCGTCGCCAACTTCTTCGACGCTGGCGCTGTCTACGACGCCGACGGTAACGCCGTCGTCCAGGGCTGGTCTGCCCTGATCACCGGCCTGCCCATTGGTCAGTGGTACTTCGACGAGGCTTCCACCTGGTTCTTCCTCATGGCCGTCCTGATCGGTATCATCGGTGGCCTGTCCGAGAAGCAGATCGTCAACACCTTCATCACCGGCGCTGCCGACATGATGTCCGTTGTTCTCGTCATCGCCCTCGCCCGTGGTATCTCCGTCCTCATGGCTAACACCGGCCTCGACGTCTACGTCCTCGACGCTGCCGCCAATGCTCTGGCTGGCCTGTCCGGCGTGATCTTCGCTCCCATGAGCTTCCTGGTCTACTTCGGCCTGTCCTTCCTGATCCCCTCGACCTCTGGTATGGCTACCGTCTCCATGCCCATCATGGGACCGCTGGCTGTTAAGCTCGGCTTCTCGCCCGAGGTCATGGTCATGATCTTCTCCGCTGCTATCGGTGTCGTGAACCTGTTCACCCCGACCTCCGGTGCCATCATGGGCGGTCTCGCCCTGGCCAAGATCGAGTGGACGACCTGGCTCAAGTTTGCCCTTAAGCTCATCGTCGCGCTCTCCGTCGTCTGCGCCATCATCCTGACCGTCGCCTGCGTGTTGCTCTAAGTACCCAACGGGTACCCCACGGAAACCTTGACGATCCTGTAAAGGATCACCTGGTCATCGTCTGTCCGGTGGGGTCAACCCACCGGTAGACTCCTACCTTTAGCCCCCTCCCGTTCCGTGCGCGGGAGGGGGCGCTCTTGTGTTCCGGCGTTTTACCAAACGCCGGAACCACTCGACGCTGCAAGCCCGCCAGAGCGGCAATCTGACGTTCAATCGTCGGGCATGGCCAAAAGGCCTA
>CAJLAV010000097.1:0-7816 GCA_905204735.1 uncultured Collinsella sp.
CCCGCCGCGGCCTGCGCGTGGGTTCGCTCAAGCATCATGGGCATCACGGCTTTGATATCGATGTGCCTGCTAAGGACACCTGGCGCCATCACCAGGCCGGATCCAAACACGTGGGCCTCATCTGCGCCACGCGCTGGGCGGAGTACGCCGACACGCGCGAGGAGGACGAGATGCCCGCGCGCGAGCTGCTGTCGCGCTACAACGATGTCGACGTGGTGATCATCGAGGGCTACAAGACCGAGGGCTTCGACAACATCGTGGTCGCGCGCTCCGGTGTCGACCGTCTGCGCGGCAAGAGCTCGCTCGACCTGGTCGACGGTCACACGCTGGCTCTTGCCTGCAACGAGGCCCTGGCGCGTCAGGCCTTCGATGCCGGCTTCGCGACCCGAGCCATCAACATCAACGACGCCCGAGCCATCTGCGACCTGATCCAAGACCACCTTCAGGCTTGACGCTGCGCCGGCCCCAAGCACCCCATCTCGCCCCTCAAGCCGTCGCTCGCGTACCAAAGTACGCGTCGCTCCTCTTTCGGGGCGACCTGGGGCACTTGGAACCGGCTCGCTACGCTGCCATATCATTGGGCCACCACAGGCAGGCACCTTTGTGGTGGCCTTTGCTTTGGTAGATTTTTGGGACATGCCTTAAAATCTACCAAGTAGTTCATCCGGGCGAAGACGGAGAGAAGGGGCCCGATGCGTCCTTAACGTTACATACAGAAAGATTGAGTCGATGGTCGGCGGTCAATGCCTGCGGCCCGTATTCATATGCAGCAAGGAGCCCACATGTCTACATCTCCATTTCCTAAATCCCAACCATCGCTGTCCGCGCGGGCCAAGCGCCTGGTGGCAATGCGATTTCTCATCTACACCGGCTTCCAGACCAGCTACTTTATCGGCGTCATCGGAACGCTCACCTATGCAGACGGCGCTTCGGTCGTCGCGACATCGCTGGCCGTCCTGTTTATGAACGCATTCGTGATCTTGGGATCCTTTGCGGGTGGCGCGGCGCTCGACGCCTGGGGTCCGCGCCGTCATTTCCGGGCGAGTATCGTCGGCACGTTGGCAACCGGCGCGGCAATTCTCGCCTTTGGCAGCGCGACCGAAACAGTCCTTGCCGGCGCGGTACTCCTGGGCTTTGTGATGGGATTTGCCCAGCCCATTGCCACGTCCTATCCGGCGTATCTCACCGACGACCCCGTCGAGCTCAAAGACATCAACTCCGCCATCGCCATGTTTTCAAACGTGAGTATCATCGTTGGCCCCACGCTGGGCGGCTTTGTCGCGGCGGCTGCGTCGTCGCGCGCGGTGTTCGTGCTCATGATGCTCTTTACAGTGCTGGCGCTCGTCGCTGGTTGGGGCTTTAGGCCGCAAGCAGGTCGCGTCGCCGCGCGCGAAAGTACTCCCGCGGATAGCAGCACAACGGCAAGTACTGCCAGTCAAAGCTCCGACTTCAGTAAATCCACCCGTGCAACCTTCGCGACCAGCATCAAGACGGTTTTTACCAACAGCGTCCTCGCCCTGCTGTTCTTCATCATCTTCCTCTCGAACTTTGGCTACGGCGCCTTCGATCCGCTGGAGTCGTTCTTCTACCGCGATGTTCTGCATGTCGGTGTTGAGTGGATGGGCTGGCTCTCGTCGGCCTGCGGCGTGGGTGCGGTGCTGGGCGCCGTCCTCGCGCTCCGCTTGCCGCGGCGCTTCGTCAGCCTCAAAACGCTGCTCGTTGCACTCATGTCCGTGGGCCTGGGAAGCCTGCTCTACGTGGGAACGCCGTACGTGGGCGTGGCACTTATCGGCCAGATTGTCCTGGGCGTGGCCTGGGGCGTTGTCAACCCGCTCCACAACACAATCGTGCAAACGACGGCTCCGCTCGAGCAGCTCGGCCACGTCAACTCGGTCATGGGCTTTGGCAACATGTTCGCCGGCGTAGCCCCGCTGGCGATTGCCCCCTGGCTGGCGGCGACGTTTGGCGTGCAACAGGCGCTCGTAGGGGCGGGCATGGTCGTGACGGCAGTTCCCGCGGCGTTGCTGCTGTTTGGACGCCGGCATTTTGATCGTGCCGCAAGGCAGTAAAAACCATCACAACATTCGATGAAAATCGCGATTTTGCCGAAAAGCGTCGAATGTTGTGATGGTTTGCGCCCCGGGCCAGGCCACCCTGCGAGTCCGGCCACCACAAAGGGGCCAGGCACCTTTGTGGTGGTTTTTGCTTTGACGGGCCGCGCCCGCGCCTTGGTATACCATGTACGCCGTTCACGAATACACTCCACATCGCCGCACAACCCAGAAAGGCTCCCATGGACACCACCTTTAGCCACATCAAAGCCGTGTTCTGCGATATCGACGGCACGCTGCTCACGAGCCAGCACACAGTGTCCCCGCGCACCGTGGCGGCGATCCGCGCCCTGCGCGAGCGCGGCGTGCTCTTTGGTCTGTGCACCGGGCGCGACGCCCACGCGACCGAGGCCATGTACGAGCTCTGGGGCATCGAAGGCCTGGTGGACGTGATGGTGGGCTGCGGTGGTGCCGAGGTCATCGACCGTGCACACGGCATCAACGAGCTGAGCTATCCGCTGCCGGGCGAGACCATCGCGCGCATCTGCAAGCACATGGCGGACCTTCCGGCAACACCCGTCTGTCCCCGAGACGGCGTGTTCTACGTGCCCGAGAGCAACGCGTGTGTCGAGCACCTGTCGCGCGTCGACGGCGTGCCCTACCAGGTGGTCGATTTTGCCGAGTTTTTGCGCGAGCCGCAGCCCAAGGTGATGTTTACCATGGCGCCCGAGGTGATGCCGCGGGTGATTGAGCGGGCGTCGACGTTTGCCGATGACACTGTTAAGGCGGCGGCTCTGCAAACCACGCAGCGGCTCTACGAGTTTATGGATCCGCGCGTGTCCAAGACGCGCGGCCTTGTGCGCGTGGCGGAGCTCAACGACATGGAGCTCCAGAACATCTGCGTGTTTGGCGATGCGGACAACGATACCTGCATGGTGGCCGACGCCGGTGTGGGCGTGGCCATGGCAAATGGCAGCGACGCCACCCGTGCCGCCGCCGACTTTGTAACCGCGAGCAACGACAAAAACGGCATCGCGATCTTTATCGAGGAACATCTGCTGTAGCACAGGGGGGGGAGAACCACCACAAAGGGAGCAGGCACCCTTGTGGTGGCCTCAGGCGATTTGGGCGAATTGATGCCTAAAAACTGCGCACAAATTCAAATTTGGTTGTATGAACATCTCACTTCTAACTACTGATGGGTTAAAGATATTCCCATCAATTTGGTAGTCTATTCCTCCCGGTTAATGACTTACCGTTCACAGGACGCATGCTCTTGAGCAAAATGTTGTGCAAATAAATAAAATGCTATTAAAAAATGATAACTAGCTTAATTACCAGTAGAAATAGATATTTCATAGCGAATAAACGAAGGTAAATCCGAGCAAATGTCAAGAGAATTGAGAATTCGCTACAAAACTATCGGTATTTTTGCTTAGATGTTCAAACAATCGTTACAATATGTACTACAAGCGTGCGCAATTACAGATTGCGCAGATACGTTTGATAGTGAAAGAGCAAGATCGCGGTCTCTTGGGGAGGAGACATCGATGAAAGCGAATTCAGAAAAAACTAAGCAGAGTAAAAAAGCGACGCGCCGTGTACTGGCAGGCGTTTTGTGCGGAGCCTCCGTTTTGAGCCTGGTGCTGTCGCTCGTCATGCCTCCGATCTCGCAGGCCATTGCCAACGATTCCCAGGCAGATTCTACCGAGGAAACTGTAATGGGGGGGGGTTCCTCAAGTGAGTCCGCTGCTGTAGATAACACCAGCGAGGATGCCGAAAACCAGAATAGCGACGAGACCAATGGCGGCGAGGCTGGCTCTTCAAATAGTGCTGAGCAGGCTCAGAGTGCGAATGCGGCTTCAGCGAGAGCGACGGCCACCGTGGGGCCGGGTATTTACGTTCCCACGTCTATCGGTATCGGTACGAACATCAATGTCTCCACCCCCGATCCCGGCGTGGCCACCTACGTCGGCCGCGACATGTACATCGGTGGTAAACCGAGCAACACTAGTACTCTTGATGCGAACAACGCCCCCACCGGCTCATATGCCGCTGAGGCGGAGGGCCTTACCGTGGTCCGTGGCAAGCTTGCCATGAATCCTATCAAGGGGAGTTGGGGCGGCGATGGCTTCCGTTTCGGCACCGTTGGTTTTGGTTCTCAGTTTCGTCCCGTCAACAAAAGCACGGTGCTTGCGGTCGCCGGTATAAACAGCTCGATTGAGAACATGAACACCGGTCTGGGAACGACCTTAAATACTGCGACGGTTGGTGCTTGGACCAGGGGTGCCTGGGTCGGCAAGGCGACAAAGGCTGACTCCCCTGGCTATGACTACACCGCGAAGATCGCCGGTCCCATTACCTATTGGAATGCTGACAACAGGCGCCAGTCTGTGGTGAAAACCCAGGGCTACTTCTATGATGACGGGGGAAATGCGAACAAAAGCTCGCTGTTCAACCAAGTCGACATCCTCAACAACATCAACGGTAAGGATTACACCAATTACCTGGAGTCCGAAGTAAAGGCAAAGATCTCCACGCCCCTCGCAAAGCTTGAAGCCACCGGGGGATACGAAGTTGGTGTTGCTGAGCAGAATTCCAACTACATGATTAAAAAGTACAATAACACGGAGCAGTACGGCCTCACGTTCGACGGCACTACCAAGACCTTTACGCGTAAGACAAACTATACCGACGTTAACGACAACAACGTTTCCGGCGAGGTGACCCTTGTTAACAACGAGAAGCTCATCACGTTCACCGGTGATGCGAAGTCTCCGCTACAAGTCTTTTGCCTCAAGGCGTCGGATCTTACCAACTCCTATAAGGGCAATATCTACCGTGGTGTGGACTTCAGCTTCAAGAATATACCCGTCGACGCTTCCGTGGTCGTCAACATCATCGATGATGCTCCGGTTGAGTTCAACACTGGTTGGCGTTTCTGGTGGAACGGTGAGGAAATCTCTCGCGGGTACGAGGGAGGTAGCGACGTCGAGTCTCAGTACTCCACTGCCGCCCAGAGCATCCTGTGGAACTTCACTACGGCCAAGCAGGTAACAATCCGCGGCGGTATGGCTCTTGAGGGCAATAAAACCCTCGGAGGTTCCGATGATAAGTGGACCGACGACGACCCAGCGGCCGCCATGTTGGGCAGCATAGTTGTGCCCAACGGTAGCTTCGAGGACCACGTGACAACCAACGGGCGCGTGTACGTAGGCGGCGACTTTGAGATGTACAACCCTACGGTGGCGTGGAGTTTCACCGAGGGTAACTCGGCTTCCGTCATCGATATGGATCAGGAGCGTCACAACTTCCCGTGGTCTGGGTCGTATACGCCCGACGGTTCCTCAATTGCATGGAGCAAGGTTGACGCTGCGGATGGCACTGCGCTGCTCCCTGGTTCCTCGTGGACGATATACGGCACTGTCGACGATGCCAAGAACGGGACGAATCCCATCGTTACGGTAACGGATGGCGCTGCCAACGATTACGCTTCTACTGATGGCAAGCTTCAGTTCAACTATTTGAACCAGAAGGCCAACATCGGCGATCCCAACAACACCGAGTACTTCACCTATTACATCAAAGAGGTGACGGCGCCGGAGGGTTACCAGGTTTCGGACAAGATCTACTACGCCACTATGAACAATACTGGCGAGAAGCCGAACTATGTTCAGGGTTACGTGGATGGGAGCGGCAATAAAGTTCCGTTCGAGAATAACCCCACGGGTGCTATCGCCAACACCAAGATCGCCGGTACGGTGTCTTGGACCAAGGTGGAGGAGGGCGACGCAGGGCGCACTCCTTTGGCTGGTTCCGAGTGGAAGCTCACCAAGACCAAGGACGCCGATGGTACGACCGTTGACCAGTCTTGGACCGTGAGCGATCAGTCGGCTTCGGGCGACACCACGTGGGCAGACATCGACACCACACCCGGCAAGTTCACGCTCGAGGGCCTGCTGCCGGGCACGTACACGCTTGTTGAGATCCAGGCTCCGTTTGGCTACGAGAAGAATTCGACGGCTTACGAGTTCACGGTGTCCAGCACGAACGGCTCCATTACGTGGACCGAGGACAAAAAGCCGACTTTCGACGAGGGTGGCAACGCGTACATCTCCGATTCTCTCACCACCACGTCCGTGAAGATCCCGGTGACCAAATCTGTTCGTAACACGGATTGGCCTACGAATTCCGACGGCAGCTATGTGGCGTTCGATTTCAGCATCGAAGCTACGGGGGCAAACAAGGGTAGCGCACCTATGCCTGATCAGACGACTATTTCCGTCGCTCCCGCAGGCTCCACGAAGGTCAACGACATCGTGGCATCCTTTGGCGATATCTCGTTCTCCAAAGATCACCTCGCCGCAATCGGCGCTTCGAACCCGACTCGCGCCAAGACCTACACCTACACGGTGAAGGAGGTCGTGCCTACCACCGGCGCCATCGATAAGCTCCGCTACTCCAAGGCCGAGTACCAGGTTGCCGTCACGGTGAAGGCCGTCATGAATGAGACCACTGGCAAGTACACCGGTCTTACCACCTCTACCACCGTTACGCAGATGAAGGACGACATGGGCAACACCCTTGGCAAGAACGGGCAGGGCGTCGCGGTTCAAACCTCCGCCGGTGCGGACCCAACCATCATTCCCGTCTCCACCTTCACCAACACCTACTCCACCACTCTGCCTCTTTCCGGTATGTCGGGCGTCACTTCAACATACCTTGCCGGCGCGGCGGTGCTTTGCGCTGCTGCGGCCTGGATGCACATTCGTCGCAAGGCGAATGCGAAGGGAGGTGGGCGTCGTGAATAAGAAGTTTAGCTCCTTCCCGATCTTGTTTGCGCTGCTCGCCCTCATAATCGGCACCTGCGCGGTCGTGTTCCCCGCTTCCGCGCAGGCCGCGCCGACCTCGACCGGTTCCATCACGGTGAGCGGCACCGTGGCGAGCAGCTACAACGCCTACCAGATCTTTAGCGCCAATGTCGTCGACGGTGACAACGACGCCAAGATCGCCACCGACCTCGCCTGGGCAAACGACGCCGCGCGCGACGCCGTCCTGCCCGTGCTGCACAGCGCCGGCATGCCCAAGTCCCAGACCACCGCGCAGGAAGCTGCCGAGTGGCTCAACGCCGATTCTCACCTTACGAGCGCGCTGAGCGCACAGCTCGCTCGTTCCCTCCAGAGCTCTGGCGCCGTGTTCGTGGCCCTTAACGCGGGCACGGCGGCCGAGCTGCCCTGCGGCTACTGGCTCATCGTCGCCGCCGACGACGCCATCGCCCAGAACCAGGTCGGCACCGCGCCGATCATGGTGCTGGTCGGCGGCAGCGCCGTCACCGTCAAGCCCAAGGCCGCGACGCCCAAGGTTGCCAAGCACGTGCTGGAGGACAGCACCGCCGCCTGGCAGAAGGCCGCCGACTCAACGGTCGGCGACGACCTGTACTGGCGCCTCTCGGCCACGGTCCCGGCGGGGCTTTCCGCCTACGACGCCTATGCGGTGCAGTTCGCCGACACCATGAGCGCGGGGCTCGACGCGTCGAAGGTGGCCGCGAGCATGCGCGTGTACGTGGCGGCGGGGGCCGAGGGCGGCTTCGACGCCGTCTCGACCGGCAAGGACGGCCGCGCCGACACCGAGCCCGCCAAGGGCTGGACCGACATCACGGCCCAGTGCGGGGTCTCGGTCGAGGGGAGCTCCTTCACCGTGCGCACCGGCAACCTCATCGCCGCGCTCGGCGGGGCCGACGCCTTCGCCGCGGGAGACGCGGTGGA
>CAJLAV010000098.1:0-7775 GCA_905204735.1 uncultured Collinsella sp.
CGCCGGGGCGTCGTAAAACGATTCCCCGGCGAGCGGCCGATTAATATTGTCTATCTCAAAACATCGTTACTTTTTGTCAAAACGACCATAGAGCGCAAACGAGAGCGTCGCGGAAATAACCCAAGTCAAAGCGATGCAGACGACAATCATGATCAGATTCATGGGATTGCCGCTTGGATCGGCATAAACGGGCAACGAGGTAATGCCAGGCATAACAAAGCCGAAGCACTTTGCGCCCAGAACAACGGTGAGCGCACCGCCAATGCCATCCGCGATCATCGCAGCGATAAGCGGAGTCCTGTTAGGAACCTGAACGGTAAACAAGGCGGGCTCGGAGATTCCCATAAACGCCGAGAAGGCGCACGTCATTGCAGCGGACTTGAGCTTTTCGTCGGTCATGCGCAGGGCCGCACCAAAAGACGCACCGCTTTCGGCGAGGTTATGGCAGAAAGAGATCGGGAGCAGATAGTCATACCCCAGCGTTGCGATATTGGAAATCTGGATAGGGCTCGTTGACTGGTGCATGCCGAAGAGCACGATAAGCGGCATAAAGAAGCCCAGCAGAAAACCGGCAACGGGGCCTAACGTCGAGAATAGCCAAACGATACCGTTGGCAAGACCAAGGCCGCACCAGGCACCAATCGGAGCGAGCACAAACAGGTTAACGGGAATCACGATAGCAAGGGAGAGCGCCGGAACGACAACGAGCTTAAAAAGATCCGGCACGACTTTGTCGATTGCGCGATATACAAAAGACAAGCCAATGACGCCAAAGATGACCGGAAACACGGAATCGGCGTAGCTAAAAATCGGCACCGTAAAACCGAACAACGCAAGAGGCGTCTCGCCCGTACCGACAGCGTTGACAATGGTCGGGTACATCAGCGATCCGGCAACACAAAGCGCAAGCGAGCGGTTGACTCGGAACTTATCAGCCGTAGACATTGCCAGCAAAAACGGCAAGAAGTAGAACGGGATATCCGAAATCATATTGAATATCGCAAAGTCGCCGGCACCCGTGTCGATTCCAAAAGCCGCGATAGCAGCCAGGATGCCCTTTACGATGCCTCCCGCCACCAGTGCGGGAATGATAGCGGAAAAGATGCCGGTGATGATATCGAATACGCGAGCCGAACCTTTTTGGAGCTCAGGCTGCTCGGCGTCGGCGGAGACCTCGCCACCCATCCTGTCGCCCAGCATGGGCTCCAATTCGTCATATACCGACCCCACGCTGGCGCCGATGATAACCTGCCACTGCCCGTCTTTAACTTGCGCGCCCAAGGCGCCGTCAAGCGTCTTAAGGGTCTCCAGGTCTGCCTTGCTATCGTCCTTCAGGTTGAATCTGAGCCTTGTAATGCAGTGCGTTGCCATAACAACGTTATCGGCGCCGCCCACGAGCTCGAGGACACGAGCGGCTAGTTCCTTCTTGTCTGCCACAACAATCACTCCTATCCAAGATCCTCGCCATTAGTGGCGATACATTTCTGGTACCAATAGAAAGAGTCTTTACGCAAGCGCTCCGCAGTGCCGTTGCCGCAATTATCCAGATCGACATAGATAAGCCCGTATCGCTTGTCCATCGTAAGAGGACCGCAGGCAACAAGGTCAATGAATCCCCAGATCATATATCCGCGCACGTCAACGCCATCGATCACTGCCTCTTTAAGGCACTTTATGTGCTGGCGCAAATAATCGATTCGATACTCGTCGTGGATGCTGCCATCCTCCTCGACTACATCAGATGTACCGAGGCCATTCTCGGCGATATACAGGGGCAGCCCATAGCGGTCATACATCTGGTTAAGGGTAACCCTCAGGCCAATGGGATCGAGCTGCCAGCCCCACTCACTCGTCTCGAGATAAGGGTTCTTGTTTGCCATGACCAGATTTCCCGCAGTCTTCTCCCATCCCTGATCGCAGGTGGATACCTGGGAAAAGTAGTACGAGAAGGCCAGGAAGTCGACCGTGTTGCGGGCGATAAGCTCTTCATCGCCCGGCTCCATTTGAATCTCGATATCGCACGCATCGAAATAGCGATTCATATAAGCGGGGTATTTTCCACGAGCCATCACGTCCGTATAGAACCAGTTGGAATACTGGTCGTCGTGAATAGCCTGCATGTTATCTTCGGGACGGCAGGTGGCAGGATACGTACAGAATCGAGCGATCATGCCGCCAACGGGAGTATCGGGCGAAAGACGATGGACAATCTCGACGGCACGCGCATTGGCAACGAACTCGTGGTGCAGGCACTGGAAGATGGCTCGATCGAAGTTCTCTCCCTCTTCGTCTTTGACCAGACAGACCCCGTCCCAAGGCGAAAAACGCGCTGCATTGAACTCGTTAAAAGGCAGCCAGAAATCGACCAGATCGCCCAATTCCGTAACGATTGTCTCGACATAGCGGGCGAAGAAATCAATCGTCTTGCGATTCTTCCATCCTCCATATGTGGTAACAAGATTTACCGGGATGTCATAGTGAAGCATGGTGACGAAGGTCTTAATGCCGTGCTTTTTGCACTCACCCAGCATGCTTCGATACCACTCGATGCCTTCGCGGTTAGGCTCAAGGTCATCTCCGTTAGGATAGATTCGGCTCCAGCAAATAGAGGTGCGGAACAGCTTGAGACCCATCTCCGCAAAAAGCGCGATGTCCTCACGATAGTGATGATAGAAGTCGTTGCCACGCCTAAACGGGTAGAACTCAACGCCATCATCTGCGAGAGCGTTCATTAGCTCGTCATGGCAGAAGGGGTTGTTTTGATGCTTGTCCTCGATCTGGTCATGAGTCCAGGTGCCATCCAGCCATCGACAATCCTGCGTCGACTTTCCCTTTCCGCCCTCATTCCAGGCGCCATCAGCCTGCGAGCACGATATGGCTCCGCCCCATAAAAAGTCGGAGTCAAATCCATGTTTTAACTTACCCATTTGCCCTCCTTGATCGGATGCTCCAGCGGATAACCCAATACTAGGAAGAACAAGATGCATAAGATATCGCATAGAAAGCTTGGGTTTATAACATTTTTTTAGATATAATACCGTTCAAGGCATCGATTCTACCGTTCACCGCTGGAGCACCCCATGGATTCGAATCTCAAACAGTTGCTCTATACGCATACCGAGACCGAAGAGTGGCATCGTACGCATCCGGGAGAGCCCAGCCCGCGATATAACAGGGTGGAAACCACAACCATTAACGGCGAAGAGGTCTATCTGTTTGATTGGAAAGAAACCCTCGAAGAAAACCCCGTGGGCCTTATCAAGGAGTCACGCTTTACCGACATTCCTCCTCATATCAATCGGGATATGGAGCTTAACTACGTGTACGACGGCGTCTGCACGTTTGTCGTCAACGGACGGTCACTGCTCCTTAAAAAGGGTGATGTGCTCATTTGCAACACCGGCGTAGTCAGAAGCGTTCCATACGTTAAGGGCGAGCACGATATCGTCATTTCAATCGTCTTCAAAAAGGAAATGTTCGATTCGGTGTTCCTGAGCCAGCTACCCGGCGCGTCACCATTAACGAATCTCCTATTTGATTTTGTGTCCAAAAACCGTAGGGCTCGCAAATATCTCATTCTTCCAGAGGAATACGCCCGACATGCGCGACGCCTCATCGAGATGCTCTTTATCGAATATCACTTTAAAGATGCCTACTCCAATGAACTCATGAGGCACCTCGCCGTCAGCCTATTCCTTGTTCTCATTCGAGGACTGTACCGACGCTCCGCAACTGATAACCAGGCGATTATGTCGGACGAACGCATCGTGTCGATTCTGAATCATATTGAGCGAAGTTACGGCGACTGCACGCTCGAAAGCATTGCGAGCGATACGGGTTATAGCACCAGCTATCTCAGCAGCTTGATCAAGCAAAAAACCGGCAAAACGTTTTCGCAAATCAAGCTCAACCAGCAGCTCACAGAGGCGGCATATCTTCTCAATAACACCGAGCGCAGCGTGCAGTATGTAGCCCGAAAAGTCGGCATATCCAACATGTCATTCTTTTACTCAAAATTTAAAGAAACATTCGGCGAAACGCCAGGTGCGTTCAGGACGCATCGGTCTTGTTAAAGTCATTGATAATCAGACCGATCAGTTTCGCGTGGCGCAGGAATGCACGACCGGAGCAGCGAGCGCATCGCCTCTACCAGCACAAAGCCAGCGATGCCAACCGTGACCACCACGTCGAACGGCGCGTTCACAAACCACAGCAGGCCCATGAGATACGACCCGGCATTAAAGGCAAAGTGCAGCAGGATCGTGTAACGGAGCTTTCCGGTGGTCACGAGCACCCAGCCAAAGATGAGGCCGGCAACACCCGCATAGCAGCCCTGCACCCAGTTCATGTGCATAAAGCCGAAGATTGCCGCCTGCGGCACAATCGCCGCGGCGATACCCAGGTACTCGGGGCCGCCCAGGGCACCATGGCGCCGTCTTGCGGTCGCACGAGACGTCGGCGCTTCCAAAGTGGGCGACACTGCGGGTTAAACGCTCGGAGCGAAAACTCAAAAATGATGCCGCGCACCAGCAGCTCCTCGCAAAACGGAGCGCCGAGCACCGTAGTCAGGACGGCGAGATAGCTGGTGTCGCCCATGCCTGTTTCCTCGACAAGTTCACTGTAATCGGCCGCGACCTCGGGCAACAATGACAGTACGGCGTCGGTCACGTAGCCAACGACCACCTGCAGTGCCAAGCCGATCACGATAACGCAGGCAATGCGCTTCCACGCGCTACGCACTCCCCCGCCAAGCGGACGCTCACCTTGCCAGCGCGCGATAAACGACCGCGGCCACAAATAACGCCACCATAGCAGCGCCATCAAAAACGACGCCGTCTGAGCGACGGCTTGAAACCATTGAATATCGAGGTTGTCGATCGGGAAACCCGTCAGCGCCGACACGATGTCCAGAACGGAGAACAAAACCATGCTCAGGACAATATCGGCAGCGACGACGCCAAAACAGGCAAGCGCCCAAACCAGCGCATTGAGCATGCCGACCTCCTCCCAACGACTAGTCATTGGGGACGTTCTTCAACGACTAGCTGTTGGGGACAGTCTTTGCCAAAGGCCCCGCTGGGCGAAATGTCGAACGGAAAGGTGCCGCAGCGATTGAAGGCAGCGATGAACATGCGGATGGCGTTGGACGGCGTGGTGCCTACGAGTTGGGTTGCCGCCGCGAAGGCCGCCTTTTCCTCGGGCAAGACCTTCGCGACAACCGGGGTCATGTGTTCTGCCATGGCGCTTCCTTTTTGAAACGACGGTGGTGCGGATAGATGCGGGCCACGCGGCTGGGCGACGGGCTGTGAAGGCAACCCGATTGGCCCGCATCTGGAGTTTGTTTCTACTGCGTTGGTATTACTTCGTAATCCTAAGTATTACCCCGCAGATAGAATACCATACCCAACCCTATGGGGACGGAGAAAAACGGATCATTTTGTTGCTGAATAAGTATTTAGAGCGTGATGATGTCCGAGATATTGAGGGCCTGAGCGTCGACGGCATCGTGCGTAGCAAGCAACAGCATGCGGCCGTCGAGCAAGTCGAGCACGACCTCGGCGCATGCGTCGCGCGCAGCGGTATCTAGGCCGGTAAAGGGCTCGTCCAGAATCACTGCGCCGCCCGGACACAGCAGGGCTCGGGCAATCTCGACGCGACGGCGCTGCCCGCCCGAGAGCTCGGCCACACGAGCATGCACATCGACCCCCGGCACCAGCAGGCGCAACAGGGCCGCGGCACTCGAGGCGTCCACGCGCGCGTCGGCGCACACCAGCACGTTATCCAAAGCCGAGGCGCCCTCTACCAGGCGCACATCCTGAAACACCATGGAGCACGGCGCGCACTCCCCCGCCGCCAGCGCAAGCAGCGTCGACTTGCCCACGCCCGAGGTGCCCATCACGCAGGCGCGCCCACCGGCGGGCACACGAAGCACCAGTCCGTCGAGCGCCGGAGCCCAGGGAGCGCGATCGCCCACGGCGAGCGCAAGCTCCGCAGCAGCCCTGCCGCCAGCAGAGCCGCCTGCACGTCCGCGAGGACAACGCCCATGCGCCCGCACAGCAGCACGCCATGCTGCGGGCCCCGAAGCCCGCAGCAGCCACACCAGCACGCGCTCGCATGCCCACGATGCCGCCACGACCAACACGGTCCACGCCAGCAGGTCAGCCGTCTCGATGAGCAGCTTCGCCTGATAGATGCGCTCACCCACGGTGCCCACCGCCATGCCGATCAGCTCCGCCGCCACGCCGGCCTTCCAGCTCATGCCAATCACGGCGCGGGCGCACGAAAGCACAAACGGCAGGACTTCGCGCCAGGTGTGGGCACAAAACAGTCGCCAACCCCGCACGCCATGCAGACGAAACATCTGCTCCAGCGGTTTATCCGCTTGCGTCAAGCCCTCGACCAGCGAAAAATACACTCCCGGCAGCGCCATCAAAAAGACCGCCGCAATGCTTACGCGCGCCGACCCCAGCCAAATGAGCAGCAGGACCACCACGCAGGCAACCGGCGTCGCCTTAACAAACGAAAGCGCCGGAGCCACCAAGCGGGCAAACGCCCGCGAGCGCGACGAAATTCCGGCCAGCAAACCACCGCACACCGCGGCAAGCGCCAAACCGCCTAGAATCCGCACACCCGAGCCCGCCAGAATCGCCCACGTGCCGACATCGCATACCAGCCGCAGCAACGCCACCACAACAGCACCCGGACCCGGCAAAATCAGCGGCTGTGCCACCAGCGCCGCCACGAAGACCCACACGGCAAGCCAAAAGGCGGCAACGGCACCTGCTGCCGCCACCGCCTTCATACGCTCTATCATTTGTCGAGCAAACGCACGCACGGGTTACTCCATGTAGTAGAAATCATCAGCCGGGAGCTT
Organism: uncultured Collinsella sp.; assembly: GCA_905204735.1. Taxonomy (GTDB): domain Bacteria; phylum Actinomycetota; class Coriobacteriia; order Coriobacteriales; family Coriobacteriaceae; genus Collinsella. The sequence continues at coordinate 6,875 of CAJLAV010000098.1, forward strand.
GCCGCCCACGGCGCTCGCGTCCGCATCGGCCAGCACCTTCAGGTACCCACCGAGCGCGGCCTTCATATCCTTCCCCGTCTGGCACACGAGCATGCACCCGGGAATCGCCTTTTCGGCAATCGTGGCGTTATCGACGATACCCGCATCGACTACGGCCTGCGCCCAGTCTGCCGGCGCCGCATTGACGGCCTTCACGCTCGCCTCATGGCAGCTCAGGAATTCCGCCACGGCCTCGGGATGCTCCTCGGCAAAGGCACGGCGCACCACGGTCACACCCGTCAGCAAGCGCGAGTCCGTGTCTCCTGCCAGCTCGTCCCACACATCGGTCAGGCTCACCGGTGCCGACGGCTTGCCCTCGCTCTTGGCGATGGCCGCCGTCTTGAACGGCTCGGGCAGCACGCCCACGGCAGACGGATCAGCAAGCAACGCCGACAGTACCTCGGTGGGCTCGCTCTTAAACTCAAGCGCCACCTGGCCGGTCAGGCCCGCGCGCTCTAGCAGGTAGTTCATGACGTACTCCGGCGTGGTGCCCTTGCCCGTCATGTAGACGGTATGGCCCGCCAGATCGCCAAACGAGGCCACGCTCGCATCGCCCGTCACCACGTTCAGCACGCCCAGCGTGTTGATGTCGATGACCTGCACCGCGCCCTCGGTCTTGTTGTAGAGCACGCTCGCCACGTTGGCGGGCACTAGGGCGATATCGATATCGCCCTGAATGACCTTGGGCACAATCTCGTCGGCGGCAGTGTTGATCGCAAAGTCGAACTCATTGTCCGTCTCGCCATCGGCAGCCTGGTCCATAAACTGCACCAGGCCAATCGAGGTCGGCCCCTTGAGCGAGGCGACGTGTACCTCGACCGGCTCTGCGGCAGCACCGGCGCCGTCCGTGGCAGCCGAGCCC
>CAJLAV010000099.1:0-7764 GCA_905204735.1 uncultured Collinsella sp.
GGGCGCAGGTTGTCCTGCGCCCCCGTTCTCGGGCGTTATTCGTTCCCTGCGGCAGAATTTACGCCGCTTCGTCGAACTGCGAGTTGTACAGGTCGGCGTAGAAGCCGCCCTGGGCGAGCAACTCGTCGTGCGTGCCCTTCTCGACGATGTCGCCGTCGCGAATTACCAAGATCACGTCGGCGTTGCGGATCGTGGACAGGCGGTGCGCGATAACAAAGCTGGTACGGCCCTGCATTAGCGCATCCATGGCACGCTGAATAAGCTCCTCGGTACGAGTGTCAACGTTGGAGGTCGCCTCGTCCAAAATCAGCGCCGGACGGTCGGCCAAAATGGCACGGGCGATGGTCACGAGCTGGCGCTGACCCTGCGACAGGTTGGTGCCCTCCTCGTTGATCATAAAGTCGTAACCGCCGGCGAGCGTATGAATAAAGTGGTCGCAGCGTGCGGCGCGTGCGGCGGCCTCGACTTCGGCATCGCTCGCATCGGGGCGTCCGTAGCGGATGTTTTCGCGGATGGTGCCGTTAAATAGCCAGGTATCCTGCAGCACCATGGCAAACTCGCCGCGCAGCGCCGCGCGGTCCCAGTCGCGCACGTCGACGCTCTCGACGCGCAGCGAACCGCCGTCCACATCGTAGAAGCGCTGCAGCAGCTTAATGAGCGTGGTCTTGCCGGCGCCGGTGGGGCCGACGATAGCGATGGTCTGGCCGGGCTGCGCCTCGCAGCTAAAGTCGTGGATGATGGTCTTGTCGGGCGTGTAGCCAAACTTGACATGGTCAAACTCCACGTGGCCGGGGCGCTTTTCGGGAATCTGCGCGTCGGCCTTCTGCTCCTCCTCGGGCGCGGCCAGGAACTCAAACACGCGCTCGGTGGCGGCGGCCATCGACTGCATCGTGTTGCTCACGTTGCCCAGCTGCTGCACGGGCTGCGTAAAGTTGCGAACGTACTGGATAAAGCTCTGGATGTCGCCGGGCGTGGCATTGCCGGTCAGCGCGAGCTGCGCACCCACCACGACGACGCCCACGTAGCCCATGTTGCCCACCAAGCTCATAAGCGGCATCATCAGGCCCGACAGGAACTGCGAGCGCCAGCCACTAATAAAGAGGCGGTCGTTTTGACGGTCGAACTCCTCGATCGAAGCCTCGGCGCGGTCGAACACCTGAATGACGTTCTGGCCGGCAAAATCCTCCTCGATAATGCCGTTGACGGTGCCCAGGACCTGCTGCTGCTCGCGGAAGTACGGCTGCGAGAAGTGAATCATTACGGTCAAGATAATCGCGGCGGCCGGCAGCGTGAGCACGGTGACGCCGGTAAGCGGCAGGCTGATCGAAAGCATCATGACGAGCACGCCGATAATCTGCGTCACCGACGTGATGAGCTGCGTCACGCTCTGGTTGAGCGACTGGCCGAGCGTATCGACGTCGTTGGTGATGCGGCTGAGCACATCGCCCTTGCTGTGACCGTTAAAGTAGCTCATCGGCACGACGGCAATCTTGGCGGCGATCTCCTTGCGCATGCGGTAGCAAATCTTTTGCGTGACGCCGGTCATGAGCCAGCCCTGGACCAGGCTGCAGATAGAGCTCGCCAGGTACAGGCAGAGCAAAAAGCCGAGCGTCTTGGCGATCCAGTTAAAGTCGACATCGCCGGTACCGTTGACTTTGGCAACCAGGCCTTCGAACAGCTTGGTCGTAACCTGGCCGAGCACCTTGGGTCCCACAATGTTAAAGATGACCGAGCACACGGCAAAGGCGACGGCGGCAAACACGGCAATCTTGTGCTGGCCGATATAGCCGAGCAGCTGCCTCATGGTGCCCTTAAAGTCCTTGGCCTTTTCGCCGCGACGCATGCCGCCCATGCGGCCCATGGGACCACGCTGGCGGGTGGGCTTGGGAATCTGAGTCTTGGTCTCGTCTGCCATTAGCGCTCGCCTCCTTCCATGACGGCTGCAATTTCTTCTTGGGTAAGCCCCAGCTCCTCGGCGGAAAGCTGTGACTGTGCGATCTCCAGGTACGCCGGGCAGCTGCGCAGCAGCTCCTCGTGCGTGCCGGTGCCCACTACGTGGCCGTCGTCGAGCACGATGATCTGGTCGGCGTGCATGATGGTCGCGATGCGCTGGGCCACGACCACGAGCGCGGCGTCGGTGACGTTTTTGGCCAGCTCTTCGCGCAGGCGCGCGTCGGTCTTGTAGTCGAGGGCGCTAAACGAATCATCGAACACCACGACCTCGGGCTTTTTGGCCAACGCGCGGGCGATGGCCAGACGCTGGCGCTGACCGCCCGAGACATTGGAGCCACCCTGGCTGATGGGGGAGTCGTACCCGTCCTCGCGCTCGGCGATAAAGTCCTCCGCCTGGGCGACGTGTGCTGCCTGGCGCATATCCTCGTCACTCACCATGTCGCCGGCAAACTTGAGGTTGCTCTCGACGGTACCCGAGAACAGACGACCCTGCTGCGGAATATAACCGATGCGGCGGCGCAGCTCAGAGAGGGTCATATCGCGCACATCGATGCCGTCGAGCGAAATGCTGCCGCCCGTGACGTCGTACAGGCGCGGAATCAGCTGCACAAGTGTGGACTTGCCCGAGCCCGTGGAACCAATGATGCCGAGCATCTGACCGGCGTGCGTGGTGAAGTTCACGCCGCTGATGACATCGGCGCGGGCATCGGGATACTGGAAGCTTACGTCGCGGAAAGTGAGCTCACCGCGCGGCGCGCTGGCGGCAGGCAGTTTGGGCGAGGCGGGGTCGTTGATGCTGGTGGGGCAGGTGATGACCTCTTCCACGCGCTCGGCCGCGACCTCGGCACGGGGCAGGATGACCGAAACCATGGTGAGGATCATAAACGCCATAACGATCTGCATGGTGTAGGAGATAAACGCCATCATGTTGCCGACCTGCATCACGCCGTCGGACACGCCCTGCGCGCCAAACCAGACGATAAGCACGGTGATGCAGTTCATGACGAGCATCATGAGCGGCATCATAAAGCTCATGGCGCGGTTGGTGTAGAGCTGCGTGGTCATCAGGTCGAGCGACGCCTTGTCAAAACGCTCGAGCTCATGCTCCTCGCGGTTGAACGAGCGGATGGGCATAAGGCCGTCGAGTAGCTCGCGGGCGGTAAGGTTCACGCGGTCCACGAAGCTCTGCATCTTCTTGAACTTGGGCATGGTGAGGCCCATGAGCACGCCGACGACGGCCGAGACCGCGATGATGGCCACGGCGATGGTCCACTCCAGGCCGGTGTGGTTGGCCAGGACGCGCATGACGGCGACGATGCCCATGACGGGAGCCATCAGGCACATGCGGATAAACAGGGTTGCGGCCATCTGAATCTGCTGAATGTCGTTGGTGCAGCGGGTGATGAGCGAGGCCTGGCTAAACTTGCCCACCTCGGCCGGCGAGAAGTGCATAACCTTGTTGAAGGTCTCGCGGCGCAGGTCGCGTGCGATGGAACAGGCGGTGCGCGAGGCCACGGCGCCGGTCAGGATTGTGGCGACGAGCGAGATCAGGCACAGGCCAAACATCGTGGTCGCCATGCGGCCCAGGTAGGCGTTCTGCACGTCGGCGGGGTCGATGCCCTGCGCCTTGTACTCGTCCTGCACATAGCTCACGGCGCGTTGGGTCACGATGGAGCCCGACATGGAGCCCATTTTGTCCGCCATATCGTTGGCGCCCTCGACGAGCTTGCCCTGGTCGATTAGGCCGCCTTCAACGCCTAGACGCAGACCCTTCATGGTGATCTTACCGCCGTCGGCATCAATCTGCTTTTGCATGTTTTGCGCCGCTGCGGCCTTCTGCTGCATCTCGGCGAGCTGCTCGGGCGTCATCGCCGCCATCTGCTCGGGGGTGGGCATGGCCTGAGCGGCGCCGTCATCGCTTGCCTCGGTAGATGCGCCGGTCATGTCGCCCATGGAGTTGGCATCGATGCCCTGGTTGAACGAAAGGACGACAGTCTCGGGCAGGCTCATGATGTCGGCAATCTTGCCGCCGTCGGCGCGCTCCTCCTCGGCGCCCTTGTACGTTCGAATGCCGTTATTGTCCGCCTTGCTAAACACGGCCTCCACAGCCTTGGCGTCCTTGGTGCTCATAAAGAGTTCGAGGTCGTCGAGCGATTCGGCACGGATGGTGTCGGGCACGGGCGACGCGATGCCGCCTTGCTGCACACCCACGTCGACGATGTCGCTCATATAGGTAGGCAGCGCCAGATCGGCGTTGCAGCTGATTACGATAAGTACGATAGCTGCGAACAGTGCCAGGATATGTTTTTTAAAGAGCTTGAGAATCCTCACTCGGCATCTCTCCTTTCTTGATTGCGGTCGATAATTTCGTTGGCACGTCTTAGAAGGCGCACCATCTCCTGGGTATCTGTTTCGCCGAGCTGCTCGAGGAAGGCCGCGGTGCGGTCCTCGAATTCCCGGCGTTTGATTTCGATGACCTGGAATCCCTTGTCGGTCACCGTGACGTGTACGCGACGACGGTCGGTCTTTGAGTGCTCGCGCTCGACCCAGCCCTTGGCCTCGAGGGCGCGCAGGATATTGGCGATGCGGGCGCTCGAGACCCAGGCACGATCGGCGAGTTCGCTCGGCGTGAGCGAGCCGCCGGCGCGCATGAGGGCGCGCATGACGGCCATCTCGCCACCCAGAGCCTGGTCGGCAAAGCGCGAAACGCGCTGGTGCATGCTTCCAAACTCGGTAAAGAGCTGACGCCCAAGCTCATGGAAATCGGTATCTTCCACCGAAAACCCCTAACACTAGAAACTATTTTCGGTGAAAGATGATACCCCCGCACGCGCGCCCTATACGGAAGATTTTTGGGACATGCCTAGAAAACTACCCTTAGGCGACCTCCGTACACCGTCGGTGCCAGTAAAGTTTGGGGCAGATCGTTAGGCATGTCCCAAAGCCTACTCAGAGGCACTTTACCCTGCTAAAGCTGGCATAACAGCTAGAGTGAACGTCGTACAAAGGCAAGGAAAAATAACATACAAATCGGTGAACGGTATCTGCCCGCGCTCGCATTTCCTGCGGATTTGTCAAAAACGCTCTTATGATATAAAAAAAGAAACATATAACAGCCCAGATGGAGAGGGTCGCTATGTTATCCTTCTCAAACGGGTGAAATCTTGGGTTTTAGGTTGCAGTTCCAAGGTGGACAAACGTTTTTCCCTGTACCAACGCGTGGTGAAGAACGGAAGAAGCCGGTAGTGCAAGCCGATAATTCAAGAATTCAATAAGCAGCGGTGTGAGAGAGCGCCGCATTACACGTAACTAGGAGCGTGGTTACACAATGCAGGAGGCATGGGAAGGCTTCAAGGAAGGCATCTGGACGGGAGAGGTTGACGTCCGAGACTTCATCCAGAAGAACTACACCCCCTACGAGGGCGACGAGTCGTTCCTCGCCGGCCCGACCGAGCGTACCAAGGAGCTGTGGGGCGAGGTTCTCGACCTGCTGCTCAAGGAGCGCGAGCAGGGCGGCGTCCTCGATATGGACACCAAGACCGTCACGGGTATCGTGAGCCACCCCGCTGGCTACATCGATAACGCCCATCGCGAGAAGGAGACCATCGTCGGTCTCCAGACTGACAAGCCGCTCAAGCGCGCGCTGCACGTCAACGGTGGTATCCGCATCGCTTGCCAGGCAGCCAGCCAGCACGGCTATAAGGTCGACGAGAACGTTGTCGAGCGCTACACCTTCGAGCGCAAGACCCACAATGCTGGCGTCTTCGATGTTTACACCCCCGAGATGCGTGCTTGCCGCTCGGCTCACATCATCACCGGTCTGCCCGATGGCTATGGCCGCGGCCGCATCATCGGCGACTACCGTCGTGTTGCCCTGTACGGCGTCGACTACCTGATCAAGGACAAGGAGGCCCAGAAGGCTTCCACCCCGACGGTCATGACCGCCGACAACATCCGCGACCGTGAGGAGCTGCAGGAGCAGATCCGCGCCCTCGGCGAGCTCAAGATGATGGCCGAGACCTATGGTTTCGATATTTCCAACCCTGCTACCAACACGCAGGAGGCCATCCAGTGGATGTACTTCGCCTACCTCGCTGCCGTTAAGGAGCAGAACGGCGCCGCTATGTCCATCGGCCGTACCTCCACGTTCATCGACATCTACGCTGAGCGCGACCTTGCCAACGGCACCTTCACCGAGGAGCAGATCCAGGAGTTCGTGGATCACTTCATCATGAAGCTCCGCATGGTCAAGTTTGCCCGTACCCCCGAGTACCAGGCCCTGTTCACCGGCGATCCGCAGTGGGTCACCGAGTCCATCGGTGGCATGGGTGTTGACGGCCGTACGCTCGTTACCAAGATGAGCTACCGCTACCTGCACACGCTCGAGAACATGGGCACCAGCCCCGAGCCCAACATGACCGTTCTGTGGTCGACCCGTCTGCCCGAGAACTTCAAGAAGTTCTGCGCCAAGACTTCCGTCGCCAGCTCCTCGATCCAGTACGAGAACGACGACCTCATGCGCGTTTACCACGGCGACGACTATGGCATTGCCTGCTGCGTGTCCTCCATGCGCATCGGCAAGGAGATGCAGTTCTTCGGTGCCCGCGCCAACCTGGCCAAGTGCCTGCTGTACGCACTCAACGGCGGTGTTGACGAGGTCTCCAAGAAGCAGATCGGCCCCAAGTATCGCGCCGTCGAGGGCGATACGCTCGATTACGACGACGTTGTGGCCAAGTACAACGACATGATGAAGTGGCTCGCTGGCGTGTACGTCAACTCGCTGAACATCATTCACTACATGCACGACAAGTATTGCTACGAGCGCATCCAGATGGCTCTGCACGACAAGCACGTGCACCGCTGGTTCGCTACGGGCATCGCTGGCCTTTCCGTCGTGGCTGACTCCCTGTCCGCCATCAAGTACGCCAAGGTCCACCCCGTCCGTGACGAGAACGGCATCATCGTCGACTTCGAGACCGAGGGCGAGTTCCCCAAGTACGGTAACGACGACGACCGCGTCGACCAGATCGCTCACGACGTTGTGCACCAGTTCATGGAGTACATCCGCATGAACGACACCTACCGCAACTCCGTGCCCACGACCTCGGTTCTGACCATTACCTCCAACGTCGTGTACGGTAAGAAGACCGGTTCCACACCTGACGGCCGCAAGGCTGGCCAGCCGTTCGCCCCGGGTGCTAACCCCATGCACAAGCGCGATAGCCACGGCGCCATCGCTTCGCTGTCTTCGGTTTCCAAGCTCCCGTTCCGCGATGCTCAGGACGGCATCTCCAACACCTTCTCCATCATCCCGGGCGCGCTCGGCAAGGAGGACCAGGTGTTCTTTGGCGATATCGACCTTGATCAGCTGGGCGAGTAGCTATTGTTAGTGCTATACTAACAATAACGATTACTGATTAGTGCGCCGGTTTCGGCCGGCGCCTATCGATCGAAGGAGACACATTATGAAGGTTTCTGAAGTTTCCGAGACTCAGGCCGATAACCTGGTCCACATGCTCGACGCTTACGCCGAGAAGGGTGGCCACCACCTGAACATCAACGTCTTCAACCGTGAGACGCTGCTTGACGCTCAGGCTCACCCCGAGAAGTACCCGCAGCTGACCATCCGCGTTTCCGGCTATGCCGTGAACTTCCACACGCTCACCAAGGAGCAGCAGGACGAGGTCATTTCGCGTACCTTCCACGACAAGTTCTAAAGGGGTTTAACTCCCGCAGGATCGCCGGGCCGCTTTGGGTTACTTTCCAAAACGTCCACGGACATGCAAAGGGCTCCGCTGCGCGCTTCGCGCG
>CAJLAV010000100.1:0-7711 GCA_905204735.1 uncultured Collinsella sp.
GTCTGCCCCGCCTTCTTTGGTGCAAACAAGAACTCGCGTGCTCTCCTACTCGGCGCGCATGAACTCGACGAGCTTTTGTCTGGTTACCTTTGTTTGTTCGTTAGCCATATTGCGCTCATTTCTAAAGGCCGCTTCTGCAACGCTCAGTAGGTCGGCATCCGAGATCTCACCAAGCCCCAGCTCCTCAAGCGTCGTCGGTAGGCCGACGCGCTGACAAAACTCGAGCACCTGTTCAAGCTCGGGCGCACGCTCCAGGCGCAGCTGGACCACCAGGCCAAATGCCACGGCCTCGCCGTGCATGGCCTTGCACTCGGGCAGAATCGTCAGACCGTTGGCGATGGCATGTGCCAACGCCAAGCCACCGCTCTCAAAGCCGACGCCCGAGAGCAGAATATTGCACTCGATCAGACGCTCAACCGCCGGCGATATACGCCCCTTCTTGAGATCGCGCTTGGCAGCGACGCCGCACTCCATGAGCGTGTCATAGCAGGCCCGAGCAGCAACCAGGGCCAAGTGCCCCGGCGTGCCACCGTGCTCGTTGGCGCCATGCGCCGCGGCGCACGAACGTGCCTCGAAGTACGTTGCCAGCGCGTCGCCCATGCCAGCGACCGTCATACGCAGCGGGGCTGCCGCGACCACGTTGGTATCGACCACAACTAGGTCTGGATTCTTCTCGAGCATCAGGTAGCGGTCGAACGACCCGTCCTCGTGATACAGCACCGAAATCGCACTGCACGGACCGTCCATCGAAGCCGCCGTGGGGCATACGCACAACGGCAACTCGGCATAATACGCAACGGCCTTGGCGATATCGAGCATCTTGCCGCCGCCAATGCCCACCACCATGTCACAAAACTCGGCCCGGGCTTCCTTGGCCATTTCGACAACGGCATCTTCCGTACACGGACCGTTGTAAATCTTAAAGAACGGCTCGCTCAGATCATCGTCCAGAAATCCGTCGACGATCCGCCTACACAGCCGATCCTCGGTGCCCTGGTCAAACAAGACATAGGCAGCGCAGCCCAACCATGACAAATACCTGCCCTGGCGCGAAAGTTCGCCCGGCCCCTGAACATACCGGCCGGGACCGCCATAAACCATAGGAAGCGCCATACGAGAATCCGCCCTTCATCAAACAACGATTAGTGCAAAGTAACCTGATCCCTTTGCACCATAGCAAAAAGGGCCCCGCGCATTGAGCGCGAGACCCCTTGCAAGACAGTGGGAGTCGATTAGAAATCGATGTCGGTGTCGTAGTAGCAGGCCTTGAGGATCTTCTCGAAGTCGGCAGCCTTGGTCTCACGCGGGTTCTCGGGCGTGCAGGCGTCCTGCTCGGCGTTCGCGGCGATCTCGGGCAGCTTGGCGAGGAACTCCTCCTCGGAAACCATCTGCGGGTTCTCGGCGTCGACCTTCACGCCACCATTCGCGTAATCCTTGATGGACTGCGGAATGTTGAGCTGGTCGTTGAGGTCGCGAATCTTCTGGACGAGCGCAGCGATGAGCTCCTCGTTGGTCTCGCCGGGAAGGTGCAGGATCTCCTTGGCCACGTAAGCGTAACGCTCGGCAGCACGGGGATCCTTGGAGTTCCACTGGATGACCTTGCCCAGGTACATGGCGTTAGCGGCACCGTGGATGATGTGGCCGTTCTCGAAGGCAGCACCGGTCTTGTGAGCCATGGAGTGAACGATGCCGAGCAGGCCCGAGGAGAAGGCGATACCGGCGATGCACTGAGCCTCGTGCATGTGCTGACGGGCCTCATGGTCGCCAGCATAGGACTTGGGCAGCCACTCGACGATCTCGCGGATGCCGTGCAGAGCGTTGGCGTCGGTGAACATAGAGGCGCAGGTGGAAACGTAGGCCTCCATGCAGTGGGTCAGAGCATCCATGCCGGTGTGAGCGCACAGCTTGGCGGGCATGGTGTAGGTGAGCTCGGGGTCGACGATGGCGACATCAGGGGTGATGTTGAAGTCGGCCAGCGGGTACTTGATGCCCTTGGCGTAGTCGGTGATGACGGAGAAGGCAGTGACCTCGGTAGCGGTACCGGAGGTAGAGGAGATGGCGCAGAAGTGAGCCTTCTGACGCAGCTCGGGGAAGCTGAACGGCTGGATGATGTTATCGAAGGACTCCTCGGGATACTCGTAGAAGACCCACATGGCCTTAGCGGCATCGATGGGCGAGCCGCCGCCGATAGCAACGATCCAGTCGGGCTCGAAGTCGCGCATAGCGGCTGCGCCCTTCATGACGGTCTCGATGGAGGGATCGGACTCGACGCCCTCGAACAGCTTGACCTCCATGCCGGCCTCTTTGAGGTCGGCCTCAACGTCCTGCAGGAACCCGCCGCGGCGCATAGAGCTGCCGCCAGAAACGATGATGGCCTTCTTGCCCTTGAGGTTCTTCACCTCGTGGCGAGCGCCCTCACCAAAGTACAGATCGCGAGGATTGGTAAAACGTCCCATACTGTGCCTCCTAAACAAGCCCCTCTTAGACTTGCGTATATAACGGAGCACCCAATTGGCTCCGTTAGGACCGGTTTGCGCGTTGCCGGCGATGACAATGCGCGATGTCTAAACGTCTCAACGCTCAGACAAACACTATTTTACCGTTCTGGTTGGTCAGTTATTCACCTAAAGCCGCCAATGATGAAACGTTTTTTCTATCCCTGAAGACCCTTGTGCGGCATTCATACTCCCAAGCTGGGCAAACGTTTTATCAAGGTTGACTACATATCCTGGGCAGGACGGTGCCCCTCCAAAATATGCACCGTTCGCCGCCAAAAATCGACCGTTTGCGGCACCGTGATACCACTCGGTCGTCCAAGGTGCCGACATTTGTGCGACATCCGTCTTCGTGGTGCAAAGGTGCAAGTCCAAGTGCGGCACCCCCGGTGTGCCACATGCGGGTAAACTAGAACCTTATATAGAAACATTTGAACCCTAACCGCAGCAAAGGAGGCCCCATGGCATTCGATCCCATTCAAGAGGATTGCCATCGCCTCGTTCTTGAGGCCTTGCGCCGCGACAATATCCCGCTCACCGACGCTGCCGCCGTAGAGCGTCTGATGGAACAATTCACCCGCAGCCCCGCACCGCTCATCGTGCACGACCGCGACCGCGCCGGGCACCTCATTGCCAAGGTGGTCGAGGCTGTCGACTACCGCATTCCCTTTATCCCTGACGATACCCAGGCAGAGCAAGAAGAGACAGCTGCCGAGAACATGCTCCGCGAGGCGGCCGCACTCGATCCGGCCAACTGGGACGCTCAGCGCATGCTGACGGCACTCACCGCCGAATCCAACGAGGAATACGTACAGTACCTGGTGTCCAAGTGCGATGAGGTCGAGCACGACCTAGCGCTCAAAATCGCCTCGGCCCAGGACCCCTACGAGCGCGAGGCCGCAGGCGACCTTACGCGCCGCCCCTATCTGCGCTGGCTTGCCGCCTTGGCATCGCGCGCCCTCATTAGCGGCCGCTATCGCATGTCGCTCGAAGCCGCGAATCGCAGCTTGGACTTTGCGCCCAACGACCCCGCTGGTGTCCGCCATACCGCGATGCTTGCCATGGCAAAGCTCGAATACCCTGCCGAGGAGCTCAAGCGTTTTCGTTCCGCCCACTCCGTGCCCTATCTTGCCAACACGCCGCTGCGCCGCCGTCCCAAGGACGCGGAGCGCGACCTGGACCCGTGGACGCTCATCGCGCTGATGAGCGCAGCCTGGCGCGAGCTGGACTACGAAGGCGCCGAACACTACCTGCGCATCCTGGTGCGCTCATGCCCACACGCGGCCGAGGCGCTCTACTTCCAAACCGAGTTTCCCGATGGCGTCTATGCCCGCGTCAACGTAGGTCCGGGCTCCACCGACGAGCTTGTCCTTGCCCTGTCCGAGGCGACACCGGTGCTGCAGGAGGGCCTAGGCGCGCCCGACAACGCCAGCTTTGCCGCCTGGGTCGCCACCAACGACATCGTGCGCTCCCAGATCGACGAACGAATCCTGCGCGCGGCCGAACAGGGATTGCCGTTTAAGGGAGGAGACCTCTAATGGATCCGAGCGTCTACATCCCCGCCTATCTGGAGCGCACCTATCTGGCGTCGCACCCCGAACTCACCGATGCAGCACGCGAGCTTGTCCATAACGACATCAGCGCAAACCCTCACAAGTATGCGCAGACCGAGCATGCCCAAGCGCTGCTGTCCTATGCCGGCGTTCATCGTCATTTGCTCGACGAGCTTCGTCGCATCGAGGACATGGGCAGCGACGAGGAGTTTGAGCAGACGCGCAACCGCCTGTTCGACGACATGCGTGACGAGCTGCTCAAGATCGTCCGCGTCGATGCGCTGGCCGTCGACGCCCAGTTGCTCGCCATCATCCTGGCGGACACGCCCGTCGATGCCTGCCTGGGTGACTTGATGAAGCTCGAGACGAGTACGGCCGACTACCTGCAGCAGAGCGTGCCTGGGTTCGACATGGAGGCCCCGCACTACTGGGCCAATAATGTTTTGGCCGACGGTGTCACCGCAGCAGACCTTACCCCGAGCGAGCCGGCGCTTATTGGCTGGCTTCACACGCTCGAGGCCATCTCGCAGTTGTGCATGGCGAGCGCTCGTTACCGTGCTGCCGCCAACTATTCTCGCCGCGTCCTTAAGGCGGAGGGCTATCCCACCCGGGCCGCCGGCACCGTGTTGCTTGCCCTCGCCCGCTTGGAAGACCAGGACGGTTTTTTTGCCCTGGCACATCAGCTCGAGGAACAGATGGGAGCAGACGCACTCGAGAACTCCCCCTGGTACCTGCTCGCCCGCACGATTCTGCTGTTCAAAACAAACAAGATGCGCCCGGCGACGCGCGCGCTGCGTGAGTTCGCCAACCGTTGCGAGGGCGGCGCGTTCTTCTTGCTGAACCCCATGTACCAGACGCCGTATCTTCCCTGCCGACCCGAGCCGCGCGACCCCTGGGACCTCTCGCACCAGGCGGTTTGGGAAGCCGACGGCATTATCTCGGACACCCCCGACTTTGCCCCCTGGGCCAACGCCTGCGAAGACGTATCGCAGCTTGCCCAGGAATTTGCGCGCCGCTACGGCTTTTAGCGACGCGATCGCCCCGACCATGTCATCTATGTTAGGAACGGCTTCATGAACCTCCGCTCATCTCTCGCCTGCACCTCGAGCGATATCGCTCGCTGGGGGCTGCGCTCCGTCCTCAAGCGCCAGGGTGGCGTGCTTCCCGGCCGTATCGCCATGAAGATCGACCCCGAGCTGCTAAGCGACCTCGCAAGCCTAGTCGACCGCAGCGTGGTGATCACCGGCACCAACGGCAAGACCACGACCTCCAACCTCATCGCCGACGCAGTTGCTGCCAGCGGCGCTACCGTGGTGTGCAACCGTGCCGGCAACAATATGGAGCCTGGTGTGGTGGGTGCTCTGCTCGAGGCCCGCGGCGGCCTTAAGCACACCAGCAGCGGCAAGCGCGTGGGCGTTTTTGAGTGCGACGAGCTCTACACCGTACGCGTTCTGCCCAAACTCAAGCCGACGTACTTTGTGCTGCTCAACCTGTTCCGCGACCAGCTGGACCGTTACGGCGAGATCGACCATACCCAGGACGTCATCGCCCACGCGCTGGAGCTTTCACCGGCAACGACGCTCATCTACAACGCAGACGACCCGCTATGTGCCGCAATCGCCGCGCGCGTTCCCAATGCAAGCATCGCCTTTGGCATCGACGGCGCCACCGACACCGAATCCGACCGCATTAGCGACTCGCGTTTTTGCTCACAGTGCAACGCGCCGTTGAAGTACGACTATGTGCAGTACGGACAGCTTGGCGCATACCATTGCCCCTCGTGCGGCTGGGCCCGCCCTGGGCTTGTCCGTCGCGTGACGGGCGTGGAGCTCGGCTGCGACGGCTACGGCTTTGACCTGGTCTTTGGATCTGCGCCCGACGCGGCTGCCGTACACATCGCCACACGCTACAACGGCCTGTATATGGTCTACAACGTAGCCGCAGCCTTCTTCGCCGCCCACGAGCTGGGCGTGGACGCGGCGCATCTGCAGCCCACGCTCGACGCCTACGTGCCAGCAGGTGGTCGCATGGGCCGTTGGAATAACGCCGGCCGTACCGTCGAGGCAAACCTGGCCAAAAATCCCGTTGGTTTCGATCGCCAGATTCAGTCCATTAAAACAGCAGGCGGCAGGCTCTGCGCCTTCTTCCTCAACGACAACGATGCCGACGGCCACGATGTATCGTGGATCTACGACGTCGACTTTGAGCGCATCGCCGACACAACGGGACTTGTCGCCTTTGCCGGCGGCACGCGCGCGCACGACATGCAGGTGCGCCTCAAGTACGCCGGCATCGATGCCGCCATCATCTCGAATATCGAGCAGGCGATCGGCGCCGTGGCAGACGAGGAGGCTGGCGACACTTTCTATGCCGTCGCCAACTACACGGCCTTTCCGCCGCTGGTCAAGGAGCTCGATGGGCTCAAAGACACCGATGCGGCTACGGTTGCCGCCCACGCTGCAACGTGCGCCGATGGCAGTGCCGTCCCCACCGACGTCGCTCCGACCGAGCTTTCGCGCCCCCTGCGCATCGTCTATCTGTATCCCGACGCCCTCAACCTCTACGGCGACGGCGGCAACGTCATCGCCCTCGAGCGCCGCTGCGCCTGGCGTGGCATCCCCGTTCGCGTGGACGAGGTTCGCATGGGCGAGGTGCTCGATCTCGCCGACGCCGACATCGTCATGATGGGCGGCGGCTCCGATCGCGACCAGCTGGCCGTGGCGCACGAGCTGCTCGCTCAAAAAGACAAGGTCGCGGCCTATGTTGAGGACGGCGGCTCGCTGCTTGCTATCTGCGGCAGCTATCAGCTGCTCGGCCGTTCGTACTATATGGGCGAGAATCGCGTCGAGGGCCTGGGCGTCATTGCCGCCGAAACCGTGCGCGGCTCCAACCGCCTGATCGGCAACGTCGCCGTCAAGACCGACCTGGCACCCGAGCCCTTTGTGGGATTCGAGAACCACGGCGGCCGCACCCTGCTCGATACAGAGGCCACGCCGCTCGGAACGTCCGTCGTCGCGGGCACCGGCAACAACGGCGACGATGGCTTTGAGGGTCTGATCTACAAGGGAGTCATCGGCACGTACCTGCACGGACCAGCGCTACCCAAGAACCCCGAACTCACCGACTGGCTCATTACCCACGCCCTCGAGCGCCGCGGCGACGCACAGGCCACAGCCCTGCTGCCGCTCAAGCCCCTCGACGACACCTACGAGCACACCGCCCACGACGCCGCCATGAAGCTCCTCCCTTAGCACCTCACCACCACAAATGGGACAGGCACCTTTGTGGTGGTTTTGACCCATCCCAGCGGTTTGTCTCAATCTGTAACATCTAGACCGTTAAAAGTCGTCTTACTGTTACAGAATGAGATGTTCGTCCCGACGCCTACCTTTTGTCTCGATCTGTAACAGATAGAGCCAATTTGCCCGCCCAGATGTTACAGATTGAGATATTTGAAAATCGGAATAGAAGCCTACTCCTTTGTGGTGGTTTTCCAGTTTGCCAACGATATACGCGCCGGCAAAAAAGTCTGCTATACTCTTTCCCGCTGTCCCCATCGTCTAGCGGCCAAGGACGCCACCCTTTCAAGGTGGATATCGCGGGTTCGAATCCCGCTGGGGGCACCATTTGAGATGTGAAGCCCGTTACCAATTCGGTAGCGGG
>CAJLAV010000101.1:0-7679 GCA_905204735.1 uncultured Collinsella sp.
CGCCGTTGTCGTGTAGGTGGCTATGTCGTGGGGGCTGCCGTTGAGCGTCCGGGTCCGTGCTCTATAGCGAGTCGATAAAGCGCTGCTGGGCGGCGCGGCCGGCTTCGTCCCACTTAAAGACGCCGGCGTTGTCGAGCACGTGGCCAAACACCACGCCGACCTCCTCGTGCAGGATATCGATGGCGTTGTCGGCCGTAAGCTCGTCGGCGCGGCGGGCAAAGATGTCCTCGGCCCATGCGGCGTGGCTGCGGCAAAGGTCGTCGCCCTCGAGCGCGCTGGCAAGATCGTAGCTGGCATCGGCTTTGGCCGCCAGCAGATGCTCACGGACAGCGCCAAGCTCGGGAACCAGGCGTGGCGGCAGAATGGCAAGGCCCATGACCTCGATCAGGCCGATGTTCTCCTTCTTGATGTGGTGGTACTCAGCATGCGGGTGGAATACGCCCAGCGGATGCTCGTCGGTCGTGATGTTGCAGCGAAGCGCCAGGTAGGCCTCGTAGATTTCGCCGCCGGCATTGCCGCGGGAGTCGACGCGGCGGATGACGGGCGTCACGGTGTTGTGCGCCACGCCGTCGGCTGTGTGCGCGATGACGCCCGCCGACTCATCGGTCCACTCGCGCCAGGCGAGGATAATCTTCTCGGCGGCGTCGAGCAGCTGGGCGCGGTCGTGCGAGCGCAGCCGCAGCACCGAAAGCGGCCACTGCAACACGGTACCGCTGACCTGGTCAAAGCCGGGCACGCTAAACTGCGAGACCTCGGCGGCGTGCATCATGGGGAACTCGTGCGCGCCGCCCTGGAAGTGGTCGTGCGACAGAATCGAGCCGCCCACGATGGGCAGGTCGGCGTTGGAGCCAATAAAGTAGTGCGGGAACAGGTCGACAAAGTCGAGCAGGCAGGTCAGCCCCTTGCGGTCGACGTGCATCGGACGATGCTCGGAGCTCATGGCAATGCAGTGCTCGTTAAAGTACGCGTACGGGCTGTATTGGAAGCCCCAGCGCTCGCCGTCGAGCTTAATGGGGATAACGCGCAGATTCTGGCGGGCGGGATGGGCGCCGCCGTCGGCTGCAGCGGAGCGACCAGGGTAGCCCTCGTTTTCGATGCAGAGCTGGCAGGCGGGATACTTCTCGCCCGTGTTTTTGGTGGCACCGGCCGCGGCAATATCGCGCGGGTCCTTTTCGGGCTTTGACAGGTTGATGGTGATCTCCAGGTCACCCCAGTTGGTGGAAGTGCTCCATTTGATGTTGCGCGCGATGGCGGCGCGGCGCACGTAACCGGCGTCACAGCACAGGCCGTAGAACCAGTCGGTCGCGGCGCGGGGCTCGTTGACGCCCATGCGGCCGTTGAATTCCTCGTTTACAACCGAAGGCCTCGGCATGAGCGCGCCCATGATGCGCATGGCGATGCGGTCGCGGCCCGATGCCGTGTCCTCGGCGGCGCCGTTGGCAATGGCGGCCTCGGCAAGCGCGGCGAGCGTGCCCTCCAGGTCAAAGTTGGGCAGGGTATCGGGGTGCAAGAGCGAGAGTTTCTCGACCTGGAGCGCCCAGGCCATGTCGAGCGCCGGGCCCGTAGCACCGATGCACTCGAGAATGGTGTTATACGCCCAGATGCGATCGTCCTGGCCGATCATCGATCGGTGGATGGCGTACTCGATCAGGTTCTGCGCGGCTTCGCGCACGTCAGTCATTACAGCCATGCCGCGTAAGCCCCCTTGTCAGAAATTGCGTAGTGGCGGGCAGAGCCCTCGCCCAGCCAGCCGTTCATCTTGGCGATGAAGGTGTCGACCAGGTCGAGCGGCACGAAGGCCTGGATGGTGCCACCAAAGCCGCCACCGTGGATACGAACGGCGCCGCGGCCGTCGAGCACGTGCTCGGCCAGCGCCAGGGCATACATCGAAGGCTGCTCGGAGCCCAGCTTGGCAACGACATTCTGCAGGTACATGGCAGAGCTGGCGCCGGACTCGCGCGTCAGGACCAGGAACTGATCGATGTCGCCGGCGTTCAGGGCTGCCCAGCGCTTATCGACCAGGCCGTTCTCGTACCAGTAGTGAACGGCGCGCAGGCAGGCGCGGTCGCCCAGCTTGGCGCGCAGCTCGGGGAGCTTGGCGTCAAAGTCGGCAACATCGACCTCGCACAGGCGTGCCTTGCCAAACTCGGCGGCGACGTCTTGCATCTCGCGCGGAACGGCAGCGTAATCGTCGGTGGCGGCCACGTGGTCGGCACCAACCTTAACGAGCACGAGCGCATAGCCGTGATCCTCAAAGTTGAGTTCGAGCTTCTGGGTTTTAGGCTGAGCCTGGTCCTCAAAGTCCATGTAGGCAAGGCCGCCCAGGCACACAGCGGCCTGGTCCATCAGACCGCAGGGCTTGCCATAGTAGTTGTTCTCGGTGCGCTGGCTCATCTGGGCGAGCGCGACGGGCTCGATGGCGGGTGCGCCCCAGAGCGTCTCCATGGCGCGACCGTATGCCGCCTCGACAGCAGCAGAGCTCGAAAGGCCGCCGCCCGAGGGGACAGAGCAGGTGAAGGCGAAGTCGAAGCCCTGGGGCTCAACGCCCAGAGCAGCGATTTCGTGGGCCATGCCGCGGACGAGGCTCGCGGACGTGCCCTCCTCGGACTCTTGAATACCCAGCGTGTCGAGCGTGATCTCAAACGTGGGATAGCCCTCGTCGGCGACGCGAATCTTGTTGGTGTCGGTCGCTACGGCAATGCCGTCAACGGCGACATCGAGCGAGCCGGCGATGACGTGGCCGCCCTCGTGGTCGGTGTGGTTGCCACTGATCTCGGAACGGCCGGGCGCGTGCACATAGAGCACCTGGCGGTCGCCGATGGGGCCAAACTCCTCCTCAAACAGTTTGGTGAGCGTGGCGAATGTCTTTTCGTCGGGGGTGGTCATAGGAGTCCTTTCCTTGGTGCGCACGGGCGAGTTTTGCGTCGTTATGAGTACGTTAACAACTTGAAGCGGCGTGAACCAAGTGTTCACGATACCGCACGTTACGGGCTATGTTAACGTACTCATAACACAACTCTTGTCACTTTTTGAGAATCTGGTAATCGGTAGAAATTCAGCCGTGAACGGTATTGTCGTATGGACTTATAAAGCAGAAGAGATGCGGATTGAAAAAGTAGAGTACGTTAACATGCGTCCGACGATAGCGGGCCTCGGCGCGGGCTAAACTCCTGCCCGGGCCGGCATTCACGCTATTCAGATCTCGCAAGGGTGAAGGTGATCCTGTGGCAAGGCGCCCGTCCAACGATACAGGTACGCGTCCGGTCTCCATGGCCGACGTCGCCCGCGCTGCTGGCGTTTCGCAGCAGACGGTTTCGCGCGTCGCCAACGGCTTGCCCAACGTTAACGAGCAGACGCGCCAGCGCGTGCAGTCCGCTATGCGAGAGCTCGGCTTTCGTCCGAGTTATGCCGGTCGCTCGCTGCGCGACGGTCGATACCATTCGGTTGGCCTATGCGTCAACGATGTCACCAAGTTTGGCAACCTCTCAATGATCGACGGCATCGCCAGCGCTGCTCGCGAGCATAATTGTGCCATCACGCTGGTCGAGATGTCCAAGACCGAGGAGTTTTCGCTTGCCGAGGCCACGCGTCGTATGGCCGCATTGCCGGTGGACGGCATCATCATCGGCATGAGCCGCATGGCGCCCGATTTTGAGACGTTTGATCCACTGCCGGGCATTGGCACGGTTATCGTCACCATGTACGCGCACCCGCGGGTGACCACGGTCGACTCCGATCATTACGGCTGCTCGCTCTTGCTTATGGATCACCTGTTTGAGCTAGGGCACGAGCAGATTCGCTATATTGGCGGCCCGTCGTTCTCAGTCGACGAACAATTTCGTCGCGCCGGTTGGCAGGATGTACTCGAGCGTAAACACATCGAGCCGGCAGAGCCGCTCGAGGGCGACTGGTCTGCCAACAGCGGCTACGAGGCCGGCAGGCACCTGGCCGAGCACGATCACACCATGACGGCGATTTACGCGGCAAACGACCAGATGGCAAACGGCGCAATTGCGGCGCTGCGCGATAGCGGCCTGCGTGTGCCCGAGGACGTGAGCGTGGTGGGCGTCGACGATTCGCTCGATGATTTTGTGGCACACAACGAGCTCACGACCGTGCGATTCGATCTACATCAGCGCGGACGCGAGGTGTTTGAGCATGCGGTTCCCGAGGCGGGTACGGCGGGCAAAACCGTTGCCATCCGTATTCCCGGCCAGCTCATTATTCGACATAGCACGGCGATACCGCACGCATAGTTTGTGCAGGTAAACAGCGATTTATTGCATTTCAATAACAATCGGTATGGATGCTGACGGATAGCCGTGGCTATGAAGGCGAGTGTTATGATAGACGGGTTCTTTTGTCTATCTAGGAGGCTTTGCCTGATGGAGATCACCAAGGATATCCGCTACATCGGTGTCGACGATCACGACATTGACCTGTTCGAGGGCCAGTACGACGTGTCCGAGAACGGCATGGCATACAACAGCTATGTTATCTTGGGCGATAAAATCGCTGTCGCCGATTCGGTCGACGGCGGTTTTGTTGACGAGTGGCTCGGCAACCTCGAGGCCGTGCTCGATGGCCGTACGCCCGACTACCTGGTTGTCCATCACATGGAGCCCGATCACTCTGCTGGCATCGCCGCCTTTATGGAGCGCTATCCCCAGGCGCAGATCGTGGCCAGCATGGGTGCTTTCCGCATGATGGTCAACTACTTTGGCACCGACTTCCCCGAGCGCAAAATGGTCGTCAAAGAGGGCGATGTGCTCGATCTGGGCGGCCACAGCCTGACCTTTATCGGCGCTCCCAACGTTCACTGGCCCGAGGTGATTTTCTCCTACGAGTCCACCGACAAGGTGCTCTTTAGTGCCGACGGCTTTGGCAAGTTTGGCGCCAACGACATCGAGGATCCGGAAGGGTGGGCTTGCGAAGCGCGCCGTTACTACTTTGGCATCGTCGGTAAGTTCGGCAAGTTTGTGCAGGCCGTCCTCAAAAAGGCCGCCGACCTGGACATCCAGATCATCTGCCCGCTCCACGGCCCCGTGCTGACCGAGAATCTGGGCTATTACCTCGATACCTATAACACCTGGTCGAGCTACCAGCCCGAGGAGGAGGGCATCACGATCGCCTATGCGAGCGTGTATGGCCATCTGAAGGTTGCCGTCGAGGAGCTCGCATCTGCGCTCGAGGCCCGCGGCCAGAAGGTCTCCGTCTTTGACCTGGCTCGTGACGACATGGCCGAGGCCGTTGAGGATGCGTTCCGCTACGACCGTCTGGTGCTCGCTTCCATCACCTATCAGGGCGAGATCTTCCCGTGCATGAGCACCTTCATCCATACGCTCGCCGAGCACGCCTACCAGAACCGTACGGTGGCGCTCGTCGAGGCCGGCTCTTGGGCACCCGCGGCTGCCAAGGTTATGACCAAGGAGCTCGAGGGCATGAAGGACATCACCCTGACGAAGAACAAAGTGACCGTCCTGGGTTCGCTCAACGACGCCTCGCGCGCTCAGATCGAGGCCCTCGCCGACGAGCTGTCCAAGTAGCGATATTTTCACTTTTAACGAGCAAAACCACCACAAAGGGGACAGGCACCTTTGTGGTGGTTTTTGTTTAAGCGCCGGCGATGACGAGATTTGGGCGGGCGTCGTCAACGATTTCGGCGATTGAGGCGGCGACGGCATGATCGGGGTCACGGTCCATCACGATGGTGTTGACATCGGTCAGTTCGGCAAAGCGGTACATGCCGCGTCCGTTGACCTTACTGGCGTCCATGAGGGCGACGCTTTGATGGGCTGCGGCGATCATAGCCGTTTTGGTCTCGGCCATCTGCGGAAAGTCGGTCGTAAAGCCGCAGCCGGGAACAAAAGCGCCAGGGCACATGACGGCCAGATCGGCATGGACCATTTGGAGCGCCTGCATGGTAAGTGGACCGTACAGATAACGATGGCCTTTGCGCAGCGCCCCGCCCAGCATGACGACATCGACCGAGGGCATGCTCTCGTCGATATAATCGGCGATGGTAATGTCGGCCGTGATAACGGTGATGCCGTTGCGCTGATCGAGGAGCCGGACGAATTCGAGCGCCGTGGTGCCCGAGTCGACGAGCAGCGTGTCGCCGTCATTGACGAGCTCGATGGCGCTTTGCGCGATGGCCTGCTTGGCGGCAACGTTGACATTGATGCGGCGATCCTGCGTGGAAACAGTCAGACGCTTGTGGAGCGATACGGCGCCGCCATGCGTGCGGCGCAGCTTGCCAGACTCGGCGAGTGCGTCCAGGTCGGCGCGAGCGGTAACGGAGGACACGCCAAAGGTCTGGGCAATTTCTGCTACCTGCACCGAGGCGTTATGCTCGAGCATCTCCATGATGGCGGCACGACGCTCATCGGCGAAGGCTCGGCTTGTCGCATGGGCCATAGCTGCTCCATTCTCGGCCAAATTTGCAGGAATTGTGTTGACTCTATTTTCGTTCATTTTCTTTTTGAGTAAGAAAACACCTTTCGATTACTTATCTTTTCTATAAAAGAAAGACGCTGAACGCCTAAAATTCAATATCGAACATGTCCGCTCGGCTCAAATTCCTTCCGTTTACTTTTCAAAAACGACGGTATTGACCTGCATGGGCTCAATATCTCACACGTGTAAAGCCGCTGAATTTCATACAATGAGCGCAGCAAAACGCAAGGTAAAACGCCTTGTGAACAACTACGCCCGATGTCCAGATGCGGGCGAGGGAGAGGAGCAAACGCTCATGGCACTTGTTACCACCGAAAAGATGCTCAAGGACGCTCAGGCCGGCCACTATGCCGTCGGCGCGTTCAACGTCGAGAACCTCGAGTTTGTTATGGCCGTTCTGGCCGCTGCCGAGGAGACCAAGTCCCCCGTCATCATGCAGACCACCCCGGGCACCATCAAGACCGCTGGTCTGGACTACTTCTACGGCATGGTCAAGGCTGCCGCCGAGCGCGCTTCCGTGCCCGTCGCTCTGCACCTCGATCACGGCGATGGCTATGACCGCTGCATGCAGGCTTTCCGCACCGGCTACACCTCTGTCATGATCGACGGTTCGCACGAGTCCTTCGAGGACAACATCGCCCTGACCAAGTCCGTCGCCGATGCTGGCCGCGCCATGGGCGTGCCCGTCGAGGCAGAGCTCGGCAAGGTTGGCGGCAAGGAGGACGACGGTCCCGCGGTTGAGGGCGAGAGCCCCTACACCGATCCGGCTGAGGCCAAGGAGTTCGTCGAGCGCACTGGCTGCACCTCTCTCGCTATTGGCGTTGGCACCAGCCACGGTGTGTACACGAGCGATCCGCACATCGAGCAGTCCGTGGTCAAGGCCATCCGCGACGCCGTCGACGTGCCGCTGGTTCTGCACGGCACCTCCGGTGTGCCCGATGAGCAGGTTGCCGAGGCTGTGAAGAACGGCATCTGCAAGGTTAACTACGCCACCGAGCTGCGTCAGGCCTACACCAAGGGCTTCATGGCCTACATGGCCGAGAACCCCGCCTGCTTCGATCCCAAGAAGCCGGCCAAGGAGGGTATGCGTGAGATCACCGAGCTGGTTAAGATCCGCATGACCAACCTCAACTCCGTGGGCAAAGCAGAGTAACAGCAAGGGTACTCCGACTCGCTACATATCCCGGGGAGGGACGAGGGCTTAGTTCCCCAATCGTCCTCGG
>CAJLAV010000102.1:0-7522 GCA_905204735.1 uncultured Collinsella sp.
GCTCCGTCCGAGGTCGAGCTGACCGATCAGCCCGAAACCGAGGAGTTCGATGAGCTTTACGCCATCGATGGCTCTGCGATGCTCGATGACGACGACGAGTAGCGGATGCCCTCATGTCGTATACGGTGACCGAGGCCACGGTCGTCTTTCCCGATAAGAAGGCGGCCTCCTCGTTCTCGAGTGGGTATGCATCAAAAAAGCCTTGCGCACATATCGACTGTGAACTCGAGGGCGGTTTTGAACGATCCATTTGGATTCCTGTTCGTGTCGCGCGCCTGTTTCTTAAAAATCGCCCCGAACTTCCCTGCGATTGGGATGAGTTTCGCGAGGCGGTGCAGCTCATTGAGCGTAAATGCGCGCTTACCATGGTGACTGAGATGCTGTCGCGCCGCGATCATGCCACCGGTGAGGTCCGTGATAAGTTGTCTCGCTATGGTTTTCGCGCGGACGCGATTGAATTCGCCGTTGAGCGTGCCACTGAGTATCGTTTTTTAGATGAGAGGCGCTTTTGTTCGTACTTTATCGAGGAACGCAAACGACGCGGCTGGGGACAGCGCAAGATTGAGACCGAGCTCAAGCGCCGCCATGTCGTACTCGATGATATCCCCGGCTATCCCGAGGATTATTTTGCCGTTGAGGACGACTTGGCTCGCGCGTCGGCTTTACTCGCGAAGCGTCGCGTTCCCGAGACACGTGGATTCGAAAAACTCGTCCGGTTTTTGATGGACAAGGGCTTTTCGTACCACATCGCCGCCGATGCCGTTAAGGCGCGTCTCGATGCCGAACGTGAGGAATGTGCAGTTTAGACACATGTGTTTTGCGCACCTGCCGTTCACCGCCTTTTAGCCGCCGTGCTGGGTCCATTTATTTGACAGTTGTTGCGGTTCAACGTACGATAAACACTGTCATTTGCTTTGTGATATGTGCTCATCTTTGATGAGTTTGTTTATATGTTTATCTGTATCCGACCCGCATAAGCTGCGCCCATATTACTCAAATGTCGCGAGCCGTTCGTAAGGACGGTTCGCTTTGTTGTGTAACGAATCCATAAAAAGGAGTGAGCATGCCTATCATCGCAGCGCTCGTTGGCATTGTTTTGGGTGCCATCGCCGCCATTGCCTACATGCGCACCGCCAAGCAGGGTAGTCTTCACGAGGCCGACGAAAAGATCCAGTCGGCACACGCACAGGCTGAGTCCCTCATCGGTGATGCAAAGCGTCAGGCCGAGACCCTCAAAAAAGAGGCTCTGCTTGAGGCCAAGGAAGAGATTATCAAGAACAAGCAGGCTGCCGAGGCCGAGGACAAGCAGCGTAAGAGCGAGATTCGTACGCTCGAGAACCGCGTGATGCAGCGCGAGGAGTCTCTCGATCGCCGCAACGATGCCCTCGACAAGCGTGAGCATCAGCTGTCCAGCCAGGCTGGCCAGGTCGAGAAGCGCTCCCGCGAACTTGAGGAGCTCTGCGCCAAGCAGACCTCGGAGCTCGAGCGCATCGCCGACCTGACCCGCGAGGACGCTCACAAGGAGCTCCTCGATAAGGTGCGCGGCGAGGTTACCCACGAGGCTGCCACGATTATCCGTGAGTCCGAGCAGCAGGTTCGCGCCGAGTGCCACAAGACCGCTCAGGAGATCTTGTCCCTGGCTATTCAGCGCTGTGCCGCCGACCACACTGCCGAGGTCACCGTTACCTCTGTGCATATTCCCTCCGACGACCTGAAGGGTCGCATCATCGGCCGCGAGGGCCGCAACATCCGCACCTTCGAGCAGGTTTCCGGCGTCAACCTCGTGATCGATGATACGCCCGAGACTGTCGTGCTTTCGAGCTTCGATCCGGTCCGTCGCGAGACCGCGCGTGTCGCCCTCGAGAACCTCATCGCCGACGGCCGCATTCACCCTGCCCGCATCGAGGAGATGTATCACAAGGCCGCCGACTTGGTTCAGCAGCGCGTGCGCGAGGCTGGCGAACAGGCTGCCTTCGATACCGGTATCCACGACCTGCACCCCGAGATCGTTAAGACCCTGGGCGCTCTGCGCTACCGCACCTCGTTTGGTCAGAACGTGCTCCAGCATTCCCTTGAGGTTTCCGACCTGTGCGGCGTGATGGCTTCTGAGCTTGGCCTGGACGTTGTGACCGCCAAGCGTGCCGGCCTGCTGCACGATCTTGGCAAGGCTATCGACCATGACGTCGAGGGCCCGCATGCCGTTATCGGCGCCGAGCTCGCCCGTCGCTATGGCGAGAAGCCCGTTATCGTTCACGCTATCGAGGCTCACCACGCCGACGTCGACCCCAACACGGTGCTCGATGTTCTGGTCCAGGCTGCCGATGCCGTTTCTGCCTCTCGCCCCGGTGCCCGTCGCGAATCGGCCGAGAACTACATCAAGCGCCTTGAGAAGCTCGAGGAGATCGCCAACTCCCATGACGGCGTCGAGCGTACCTATGCCATGCAGGCTGGTCGCGAGGTCCACGTCATGGTTCAGCCGGACAAGATCTCCGATGCTCAGTCCACGGTCTTGGCTCATGACATCGCCCATCAGATCGAGGAAGAGATGGAGTATCCCGGTCAGGTGCGCGTCGTCGTGATTCGCGAGAGCCGCGCTGTCGATATCGCTAAATAACATGAACGACGCGAACGAGCTCATCTCATTTATCGCGTCGATGTCGGGGGAGGGCAACCTTCGCGTCGAGGAGAACCTTGGCGAGGGGTATGTCCGCCTCCGCGTTTCGGAGGCCGAACGGCGCCAGGCAAAGCACGACATTCAGCATGTCGAGGATATTGTCATCGAAATGCTGCGCAACGCTCGTGATGCCGGCGCCGACAAGGTCTATCTCGCCACGTCCAAGGAAGATGGCGTCCGTACGCTCGTCTTTCTGGATAACGGCTCGGGTGTGCCGCAGGATATGCAGGAGCGCATCTTCGATGCCCGCGTTACCTCCAAGCTCGAGAGCATGAAGATAGATCGTTGGGGCGTTCACGGTCGAGGCATGGCATTGTTCTCGATTAAGCAAAACACCGACGAGGCACGCGTTGTCGCGTCGGATGTTGACCTTGGCTCGGTCTTTAAAGTGAGCGTCGCTACCGACCGCCTTGGCGAGCGCGCCGATCAGTCCAGCTGGCCTCAGGCCGTGAAGGACGAGGACGGTCACTATGTCTGCGCCCGTGGCCCTCACAACATCATTCGCGCCGCCTGCGAGTTTGCCCTCGAGGAGCTGCGCGCCTGTGATGTCTATCTGGGGTCTCCGTCCGAGATCGCCGCGACGCTGCATGCGCAGGCCTCCAGCCGTCTCGATGCTTCTCGTCTTTTGTTTATCGACGACGAAGCCGAGCTTCCGGTGGTCGATCGCCTGGGTCTTGCTTCGGATGCGGAAGACTTTATCCGTATCTGTTCGGGTTTGGGCCTTGAGATGTCCGAGCGTACGGCGCATCGTATCTTTGCGGGCCAGATTAAGCCCGTTCGCGGTGTGACCGCACGCCTGCTTCGCGAGCGCGATTCGTCCTCACATGCGTCTGCTCCGGTTGATCTTGCCAAGGACCGTCGCGGGCTGCGTATCGCCAAGGACGACATGGCGCAGTTCTCGCGAGCCGTGGAGCGCGACTTTAACGATCTTGCATCGCGGTACTATCTCAACCTTTGCGGCGACCCCAAGATTCGTGTTTCGCGTGATCGCATCACTGTGACGTTCGATCTTGCCAAAGAGGAATAGCATCTTTACCGAGTCCGTTCGGTACGATACAGTTATTGCAGTTAAAACGTACTTTTAAACGCAGGAGTTTCTTCATGGATTGCCTGAAGGTATCAAGCAAATCATCGCCCGCGTCCGTTGCCGGCGCCATTGCCGGCATGGTCAAAGATGGCGTTCCCGTCAATATTCAGTGCGTCGGCGCGGGTGCCGTCAACCAGGCCATTAAGGCTGTGGCCATTGCACGCGGATTTTTGATTCCGACCGGGTTTGATATTTCTTGTGCGCCGGTGTTCTCCGATATCCTCATCAACGGTGAGTCGCGCACGGCCATCCGTCTTTCTATTTACGTTCATCAGATTAATCGAGCTGCTATGGATAACGTTGTGATGGACGACGTTAAGCCTGTTGCATAGAGTATTTACTCTTTGCCCGCCCTCTTTGATCCCGCTTATTCCACCTCGTTAGGACTTATACACATGGACCAGGGTTCCGTACGCGATATTCTTGCCGGTAAAACCTACTTTATCCGCACCTTTGGCTGCCAGATGAATCAGCACGACTCCGAGCGCGTGAGTGGCCTGCTCGACTCGTATGGTTGCCTCATGGCGCTCGATCCAGAGCATGCTGACATTGTCGTGTTCATGACGTGCTGCGTTCGTGAGGCCGCCGACACCCGTCTGTACGGTCAGTGCAACTCTTGTAAGAGCCTCCCGCCTTCGCCCTCGGGCAAGCGCGTGGTCGCCGTGGGCGGCTGCATTGCCCAACGAGACGGCGAGGGCCTGCTCACCAATGTCGATAACGTCAATGTTATCTTTGGCACGCATTCCATCGCGCATGTGGCCGAGCTCATTGCCGAGGCATTCTTGGACGGCAAGCGTCATATTCGCACCAATGAGCACGAGGACACGGATGCTATGAGCATGCCGTGGCATCGTGAGACCCAGTATCACGCCTGGGTCCCCATTATGACGGGCTGTAATAACTTCTGCACTTATTGCATCGTGCCGTATGTGCGTGGTCGCGAAAAGAGCCGCTCTTTCGAGGAGATTGTCGACGAGGTGACCGGGCTCGTACGCCAGGGCGTGCGTGAGGTCACGCTTCTGGGTCAAAACGTCAACTCCTATGGTCGCGATCTGTTTGGTAAGCCGCGCTTTGCCGACCTTTTGCGCGCCGTGGGCGATACGGGTGTAGAGCGTATCTTCTTTACTTCCTCGCACCCCAAAGACCTGCTGCCCGAGACTATCGACGCTATGGCCGAGACGCCTGCCGTCATGCCGCAGCTGCACCTGGCAGTTCAGTCGGGCTCGACGCGCATCCTTAAAGAGATGAACCGTCGCTATACGCGCGAGGATTACCTGGGGCTCGTCGATCGCATCCGCAATCGCATGCCCAATATCGCGCTTTCGACCGATATCATCGTGGGCTTCCCCGGCGAGACCGAGGAAGACTTTGAGCAGACGCTCTCGCTTGCCGAGACGGTCCGTTATGCTCAGGCCTATACGTTTATCTATTCCAAGCGTGCTGGTACTCCGGCAGCCGAGATTAATGATCCCACGCCGCATGAGGTGATTCTTGAGCGCTTCAACCGTTTGGTGAAGGTTATTGAGACCACAGCGCATGAGTATAACCAAGGTGAGCTCCACACCGTTGTGCCGGCACTTATTGAGGGTACGAGCAAAAAGAATGACGCGGTGCTGCTGGGCAAGAGTCCTAAGAATCAGACCGTTCATGCACCGATTCCCGCGGGCTATAGTATCGATCAGTTGATTGGCAAGATTGTCGATGTTGACGTTGACGTTGCCAAGACCTGGTATCTGTCCGGATCCGTTGTGGGCGAGCCGCGCTAATGATTTCTCCCGGGGCAGGCCTTTCCGCCGTTGCGATTGTCGGTCCGACCGCGGTTGGCAAAAGTGATGTCGCAGATCGTTTGGCGACTCGTCTTTCGTCCGAAGTGCTGTCGTGTGACGCGATGCAAATCTATCGAGGTATGGATATCGGCACTGCCAAAATGGCACCCGAGGAATGCACGGCGCCGCTACGCCTGGTCGATATTGTTGAACCGGGCGTTGCATATTCTGCAGCGCTTTATCAGGCAGACGCTCGTGTACATGTTGAGCGCTTGCTGGGCGAGGGCCGCCTACCGGTGTTTTGCGGGGGCACGGGCTTATATCTCAAGGCCGCCCTGGATGAGATGGATTTTCCCTCAGGCGAGCTTGAGGACGATCGCCGCGCGGGGTATCAGGAGCTTGCCGAGCGCATAGGCGAGGAAGCGCTGCACGCGCTGCTTGCCGAGCGTGACCCCGAGTCCGCTGCGGTCATCCACCCCCATAATGTTCGTCGCGTGATTCGCGCGCTCGAAATGCACGATGATGGTGTGTCCTACGCGCAGCAAAAGTCGCAGTTTAGTGTTCCGCGCGAGCATTATCACGCTCTGTGGTTTGGGTTGATGCGTAATCGTGAGGCGCTTTACGAGCGTATTAACCTACGCGTCGATCTGATGTTTGAGCAGGGTCTTGTTGATGAGGTTCGCGGTCTTATGGATCAGGGGCTGGGAGATGCCCTGACTTCGATGCAGGCGATCGGCTATAAAGAGATTATCGATGCCTTTGACGGCATGATTTCTATGGATGAGGCCCGTGAACTCATCAAGATGCGTTCGCGTCGCTATGCCAAGCGTCAGCTTTCGTGGTTTAAACGCGATGACCGCATTGTGTGGTTCGATATGGACGAGTTTGCGATCGATGAGGTCGTTGAGGATATCCTTCACCGTATCGAGGCGGCCTAATGACTCGGTTTCCCCTCGTTCCCACGGCGCCTGAGCCCGAACGTGCCGTCCTTGTCGGAGTTGAGTGGCGCGATAACGCCTGGCCGCTCGATCGCTCGCTTGACGAGCTTGAGCGACTGGCCCATACGGCTGGCGCCCAGTGCGTGTCGCGTTTGTCACAGCGTCTGGTTAAACCGTATCCAAAATCGTTTATTGGTTCCGGTAAGGTTGAGGAGCTTTGCGGACTTGTGCATCGAATGGATGCCGATGTTGTTATCTTCGACGACGATTTAACGCCCTCGCAGCAGTCGTATCTGGAGAAAGCCGTGGGCGAACCGGTTAAGATTATCGACCGTACGGCGTTGATTCTCGATATCTTTGGCCTGCACGCTCAGACCCGTGAGGGCCGTCTGCAGGTGCAGTTAGCCCAATTGCAGTATCTGTTGCCCCGCTTACGCGGTATGTGGAGCCATCTTGCTAAAGAGCAGACACGCGGTGGCATTGGTTCGCGCTTTGGCCAGGGCGAAAGCCAGCTCGAGGTTGACCGACGTTTGATTCGCAACAAGATTGCCGCACTTCGTCGCGAGCTTAAGCAGGTTGAACAGCGCCGCGATGTCCAGTCAAAGAGTCGTATCGAGTCGCCGGCGTTTCGCGTTGCCTTAGCCGGTTATACCAATGCCGGTAAGTCGACGTTGCTCAATCGCCTGACCGGGTCCACGGTGCTTTCGCAGGACAAATTGTTCGCCACGCTTGATCCGACGACGCGCTCGTATCGCTTGCCCGGTGGTCGTGGCATGACCGTTACCGATACCGTTGGCTTTATCCAAAAGCTACCGCATGGTCTCGTTGATGCCTTTAAGTCCACGCTGTCTGAGGTCCTTGGTGCCGACTTGATCCTTAAAGTTGTGGATGCCTCTGACGAGGACTACGAGCGCCAACTCGAGGCAGTCGATCGCGTTCTTGACGAGATCGGTGCCGGCGAGCGTTTGACGCTTACGGTGTTCAATAAAATCGACCTACTCGATAGCGTCGATCGATTGAGTTTCCGTCGTCGCTATCCCGAGGCCGTGCTGTTTTC
>CAJLAV010000103.1:0-7487 GCA_905204735.1 uncultured Collinsella sp.
GCTGCGGTATAGCAGCTCGTAGCTCGAAGGACCAACGGGCGTCCACTCAGCACGGGGAAGATCACGCGACTCCCAGACGAGCTCGGCGCTGCCCATCTCCAGGCGAGCCATCTGGCGGCCCACCTCGTGGCAGAAGCGCGGAGCCGCCGTATTGCGTGCACGCTTAAGCGCCTTGGCGGCGGCGAACAACTCGCGCTCGGCGCTCCCGAGTGCCTCACGCGCCTTTTTGATCTGCTCATCGCCATCATCGACCAGGGACAGCAGCTCTTGCGAGCGATCGCGCATGGCAAAAACATCGTCCATGGTGGGACCCCACTGACGCAACAGACCCTTGAGGTCGGAATACCGCTCACGCATGCGAGCGAGCTCGCGCGGGTCGAAGGCGATGCCATCGCGATAGGCACGAAGCTCGTTCGCGCAATCCTCAAGGGAGATACAGGCATCCGATAGTGCATCGACAATGTCGCCGAGTTTGCGATCGACGGTAGCCATTCGGGAAAGCTCTGCCACGGCGCTGTTCACGGCATCGAGCGCTCCCCCTTCGGCGGCAAGCGATGCATGGGCATCGTTAGCCGTGGCAACCAGTACCTCGGCATGTTCGGAGCGCGGCAGCAGCTTCTCGAGTTCCTCATACTCACCCGGCTTGGGGTCGACCTCGCCGATGCGCTCGAGGGCAAAGCGCGCCTCCTCGACGCGGCTCCCCTGCGCACGCGAGGCCTCTTCGACACGTCGAACCTCCTTGGCGGCAGCCCGCGAAGCCTTAAAGCAGGCGCGGTACGCATCCAGCGCCTCGAGCGCAGAGCGTCCCGCCCACGCATCGACCATCGCAACGTGATGCGCCGGATCGAGTAAGCGCTGGTGCTCGTGCTGGCCGC
This sequence comes from uncultured Collinsella sp., assembly GCA_905204735.1. Lineage (GTDB taxonomy): Bacteria > Actinomycetota > Coriobacteriia > Coriobacteriales > Coriobacteriaceae > Collinsella. The sequence continues at coordinate 876 of CAJLAV010000103.1, forward strand.
ACAGATCCATCATCACGCCGACGCGCTCCGAAAGCTCGCGCACGCTGGCGATGCGGCCGTCAATCTTGACGCGGCTGCGGCCCTCGGCGGAAAGGCTGCGCTGGACCGTGAAGCCTTCCGTGTCGTGCGGGCCGTCAAACAGGCGCGCCTCGACGCTCGCCAGCGCCTCGCCCTCGCGCACCGTCGACGAATCCGCGCGCTCACCCAAAATAAGATTGAGGGCCGAGAGCAGCGCGGTCTTGCCGGCGCCGGTCTCGCCGGTCAGGACAGTCAGACCGGCACTCGGCACCAGCGTCGCCTCGCGAATGAGTGCAATGTTAGAAACCTGCAGCTCATCGATCATGACGGACTCCGTAGAAAACGCGGCTCACCGAGTTATAGAAGCTCTCGGGGCCATAATCGAGCAGCAGCACATCTCCGGGCCCGCGGCGCACAGCCACGCTCTCAACGGTGCCATCGCAGGTAATAAACTGTCCATCGATAGCAATCGCGGGAACACTCGGGCGATCATCGGACATAAAGATTTCGACGACATCACTCGGCGAAGTCAAGAAGGCACGGGCCTGAATGGTGTGCGGCGCAATGGGAACGCAGACCATGCCCGTATAGTCGGGGCTCACGATGGGGCCACCGGCACTGAGCGCGTAACCCGTAGAACCAGTCGCCGTCGAAACGACGACACCGTCACCGCGTAGGCGGTCGATATGATGGCCGGACACCGTGATGTCGAACTCGACCATATCGGACAGCGGACCGCGGGTAAGCGCCATGTCGTTGAGGGCGAAGGTGCACACGACATCCTTCGTACCGTCTTCGCGCACGGACACGATATCCGCGGCGATGGTAGCGCGACGGCTCACATGCAGCTCGCCGGACAGGGCGTCGCTCACGACCTGCAGAATGTCGCGCTCCTCGGGACTCGCAGCAGTTAAAAAGCCCAGGTGACCATAGGAAAGACCGAGGATAGGAATCTCGCGATGGTTGAGGATGCGGGCAGCGCGCAGCAACGTACCGTCGCCGCCGAGCGTAATAACCAGATCGGAGCCGTCGATATCAGGCGTGCTTTGAATCTTCGATCGCTGGTCGGCAGCCCATGCGACCTCATAGCCCTGGCGCGTCAGCCAAAGCTCGAGCATCAGGCCGCTCTCGACCGCCTCTTGCTTGTAGTAATTGGGAACCAGAAAGACCTTCATAGCGTTGCAGCTTTCTCGCTCAAAACCGATACCTGGGATTGCAGCACGTCTTGCGAGCGGTCGCCAGATTCAAATCTCGTGCCGTACAGGAAAAACTCAACGTTGCCCTTGGCACCATGAATGGGCGACACGCACACATCGACCGGGAACAGCCCCTTGGCAGCAAAGAGCTCAACCGCCGCCACGAGCGTATCGCGGCGCACAGCGGGATCGGTCACAATGCCGCCCTCGCCCACCAGCGCCGCCGGAGCTTCAAACTGTGGCTTTACGAGCGTGCAGAATGCACCCGTAGGCGCCAGGCACGCCAGTACCGCATCGATAATGTTCGCGATGCTGGTAAACGAGACATCACACACAGCCAGGTCGATGGCGCCGGCATAGCCAAGCTCAGGCAGCTGCGTCACGTTTGTGCGCTCATGCAGCGTCACGCGATCGTCCTGACGCAACGACCAATCGAACTGGGCGCGACCCACGTCCACAGAGACAACGGTCGCAGCTCCGCGCTTGAGCAGGCAATCGGTAAAACCCCCGGTAGAGCAGCCCACATCCAAACAGGCAAGGCCCGTCGGATTGATGCCAAACGCATCAAGCGCGCCTTCGAGCTTAAGACCGCCGCGGCCAACATAGGGAATGCGCCCCCTCACGTGCAGCGGCAGCCCCGGCATCACCTTAAGACCCGGCGAAGTCAAGCGCTCACCGCCACTCGAGACCAAGCCGGCCATAAGAGTGCGAAGGGCATCCGCGCGATCGGCGCAGATGCCCTGTGAAATCAGTTCGTCATCAAGACGCACGCGTTTCATGAATGCCATCAACCATTCGTATCCGGAGATGCAGCCTAGCTATCCTGGGATTCGTTTGCCGCATCCTCATCATATTCCTGCTCGAGCTTGTCGGCCTCACGCGGCGTCAGCTCAAACTTGTCGACCATATCGACCGCGCGGGAGCCCAGCTCAATCGCCTCGTCAAACAAATCGAGCGAACGCTCCAAGGAGGTATCCTTGGAACGAACGGTAGCGATGATCTGGTCCAAGCGGTCCGAGATCTCGTCGAAGTTGCGGACGGAACCCTCTGGCATAGCTACTCCTCGACGGAGTCGACAACAGCCTCGGCGGCGTCCGCATCCTCGGCCAGCACGCCAGCCTCAGCCTGGGCAACCGCAACCTTGGCGGCAGCCTCGGCAGCCTGTGCCTCCTCGCGAGCGCGATCTTCGGCCAGCAGCTCTTGGTACAGGTCCTCGCCTGGCAGCTCCTCGCTGCGAGCGATCTTGCCCAGCACGCCGTTGACGAACGAAGCGGACTGGTCGGTGCCATAGGCCTTGGCAAGCTCGACGGCCTCGTTGATTACGATGGCGTCCGAGACCTCCTCGTCGGTGAGGAAGCGCATCTCATAGACGGCGATACGCAGCAAGTTGCGGTCGGCGCCGGGCATGCGCATAAGATCCCAGTTCTTGGCGACGGCGCGCAGAGCGCAGTCGATACGATCGATATGCTCGTAGGCACCGCGGCAAAGCTCCAGCGCATAGGGGTCGAGGGGACCCTTCGAGATCAGGAAATCGCCCTCGAGGACGCGCTCGAGCGGGCTGTCCGTGGCCTCGGCCTGGAACAGCAGCTGCAGCGCCTGACTGCGGGCAAGCGTGCGCCCGCGATAAACCTTAAGGCTCAAAGGTTACTCCTTGGGGAAAACGAGGCCGTCAATGCAAACGTCAACGCGCTCGACCTCGACGCCCACCTGAGCATCGATGGCAGCGACCACGGCGGCGCGAACGGCCTCGGCGAGCTTCTTGAACGGATAGCCAAAGAACACCACGACACGCACGGTGAGTGCGAGCTTGTCGCCGATGACCTCGGCCTCGACCGCCGGCTCGGAAGCAGGGGCCTTGGACGAGAGCATCATGGAGACAAGGTTGGTGGCAAGGTCCTTGACGCCAACGGAGGCGATGCCCTCGACATCCGACACGGCGCGCGAGACGATGGCGGTCAAAACATCGGGCGAAATGCCGATGCCGTCAATCTTGATTTCCTGGGGCATGAGTCCTCCTAGAAGAGTTGGTTGCTAGACGCGGGAGACGAACTTGCCGTCGCGGGTGTCAACCTTGATGACCTCGCCCTCGTTGAGGTACATGGGGACCTGGATGACAGCGCCGGTGTCAATCGTGGCCGGCTTGGTGGAACCCTGGACGGTGTCGCCCTTAAAGCCCGGGTCGGTCTGGACGATGGTGGTCTCGATAAACATCGGCGGGGTCACGCCCATGAGCTCATCGTCGGCGAAGAGCAGCTGGCAAATGTCGTTCTCGCGCAGCCACTTGGAGTTCTCGCCCACCATGTCCTCGGGAACGGGAACCTGCTCATAGGTCTCGTTGTCCATGAAGATGTAGTCGGCGCCATCGTTGTAGAGGTACTGGAACTCACGGGTGGTGAGCATGACGCTCTCGAACTTGGTGCCGGCGTTGCAGGTGTTCTCGACGACGCGGCCGCTCTTGATGTCGCGGGTCTTGTAGCGCACAAACGCGCCGCCCTTGCCCGGCTTGACATGCTGGAACTCGACGATGGTGTAGACCTTGTCCTTGATGCGGAGACCGAGGCCGTTCTTGAAGTCGGCGGTAGAAATGGTAGGCATAGCGACCTTTCTTGTTATGGGCAGAACGCACAAGCGTCCAAATTACATACGACAGAAATTATACACTTGCAGACCGCGCCTGCGGCGAGCGCATAAAAAGAGAACGCGGGGCGCCCGAATTGCTCCGGACGCCCCGCCCAAAAATCTATCGAAATGGGTTAGCAGTCGATGACGTGCAGGTCGTGCGGGGTCTTGGTGAAGGGCTCGTAGCCGTTCTCGGTGACCACGCCGTAGTCCTCCAGGCGCACGCCGCCCACGCCGGGCAGGTAGACGCCAGGCTCCATGGTGACAACCGAGCCGATCTCGATGGTGTTCTTGCTGCGGTTGAAGTTGGGCAGCTCGTGGATGTCGATACCGACGCCGTGGCCCAGACCATGGTTGTAGTAATCGCCATAGCCGGCATCGCCGATGATCTTCTTGGAAAGCTTGAAAATGTCGTTGCCCTCGACGCCCGGATGGATGGCGGCGACGCACTCCTCGTGCGTACGGCGCACGAGCGCGTACAGGTCAAGCTGCTCCTGCGTGGGCCCGCCCATCACGACAGTGCGTGTCATGTCGGAGCGATAATCGCAGTAGCCCGCGCCGTAATCCATGAGGACAAAGTCGCCCTTCTCGATCACGCGGTCGCTCGGGACGGCATGCGGGTTGGCGGTGTTGGGGCCGCTCGCCACGATGGAGCCGAAGGCAAGGCTGTCAGCACCGTTGGCGAACATAAAGTTCTCGAGCTCGTTGCGTACCTGCTTCTCGGTCATACCGGGCTTAATAAAGCCGAGCATGTGCTGGAAGGCGGCATCGGTGATCGACTGCGCATGGCGCATGAGTTCAATCTCCTCGGCGTCCTTGATGGCGCGCATCTTGCGGATGTCGTCGTGCATCAGCGGCAGCATGCAGGCGACGGAACGATCCTCCAGGCCACGTTGGATGCCCTGGTAGAAGTTAATCTGCATGTCATCCTCGACAGCGCAGACGCGGCACCTATTGGCCGCGATCTTGCCGGCGACCCAGCCGGGAATGGTGCCCTCGTCCATGTCGTAGACCCAAGGGCTGCCGGCGGGCGTGTTCTCCTCAAAGCTGTTGAGGTAGCGCGAGTCGGTATGGAACAGGCACTGGTCAGCCGTAATAAACGCCGCGTGCGGGAACTCGAAGGTGTAGTCGAAGACGCCCTTCACGCCCGTGAGCCAACGAAGATTGGCCTCGTCGCGCACCACGATGGCGTCGTAGCCGCGCTCGACCATCAAGGCACGGACACGTTCGATACGACCGGCAGGACCGGCAGCAAACTCAGACATGCAGATTCCTTTCTTGTTGTCTCTATATAGACGGAACGGGTCTCAACCGAACGACGGAATCGCATGCGATCCGCATCCGATTGAAAACCCGCCCCTCAACATGATACGAAAGACGATGGAAGTCAATAAATCTTAGAGAAGTTCTTTGCGAGAAGCCAAGTAGGCATGAGCATGGCGCTCAAGAACCTCGTCCTCGACGCTCGTTAGGCGAATGGCGCCGAGCGCCGCGGGCAGCGGCAACATGCTGCGGTTCGAGCGGACAAACTGCTGTCTGCGGAACTCCTCGATATATGCGGCAGGCTCCAGATCGAAGGCAAGCTCCTCGATACCAAAGTCCTCCAGGCAGTCATCGACCTCAAAAACGTAATCGATATCGAAGTCGCAGGCGTCGTGGGCAAGGCGCGCCTCAAAGCGCATGCCCTCGGACAACAGCTGGTAGGCAGGGACCTGCGAAGCGGCATCGCCCAAGCAGACGCGCAGGGCGCGCTCCCCCGTCTTGCCAAAATCGAGCGCATGGCGGGCGCTCGGGTTCGTGGCCATCAGTACGTCCTTGCGGGCAGTCTGAGACCATTGAACGGCATTGACGAGCGCGACCTCCTCGCCCGCGAGAATCTCAGGGACGGTCTCGGTAAACTGATTCCAGCGGGACTTGCTGCTCGAAAGCATGGTACCAACAAGTACCACATAGCCGAGCTTGAGGTACTCGGGGTCCGCCTCGCGAACAAGGTCGAGGTCACACACGACCAAGCCCGGTTCGGGACGGAACGCGATAGCGGGAAGCGCATTGGCCGACGAGGCGACGAGCGGCTTCATGGTCGTCGCGACCGTGAACATGGCGTCGAAGGTCGTCGGCAACAGCGCGCACTCAGTTCGGCCGCACCACTGGTTGGCGCACCAGCTAACAACCGAGCAGGTTGCGGCATCGCCAACGGCGACAACCAGATCGTCGCAGGTAACGCCGTTGGCAGACAGGGCGCCAAAGATAGCATCGGCATCGGCCAGCGTAGCACCGGCAGGCGAAACCTCGAGGACGAGCTGCGACACGGCAAAGCCGGCATCGACCAGCGCATGCTCGACGACCTCACCAAAACGCTCGGATGTGACGTCGTTCCAAACTACCATCGCACGCTTAGGCTTGCCAACGACCGAGGCAAACATGCGCGACAGCTCCTCGAACGCGCCCAATCCGACGCGGACATCGACACTGCGGTTTTGGAAATTGATCAGTTGACGGCGAATCATAGCAGTCCACGCTCCAAAAGCATCTCGGCACAAAGGTAGGAAACGTCCTCGAAGGACTTGTTGCGAATATCAAGGGTAAGGTCGGCGGCTTGGCGATACAGCGGACGGCGATGCTCAAACAGGCGCGCAGCATGCTCGGGCGAGCGGAAATCGGGGCGCGTGTCGGACCGACGAATCTGGCGAATTGAATCCTCGAAGTCGCCCTCGAGGTACACGCACGTACCCATTTCGTGCATCAGCTCAATATTCACCGGCGTCTCGACGATACCGCC
>CAJLAV010000104.1:0-7382 GCA_905204735.1 uncultured Collinsella sp.
CGGAGCCCTTTGCGTCCTCCGGAAATGTTTTGGAAAGTAACCCAAAGCGGCCCGGCGGGGGTCCTGTGTAGTCACCCTTTAGGCGGAACTCTCCTAATTATTTGGATGAGTCGTTTACTTACTTGTGCTGTTACCGTCTTCCCGCTGTTGTTGGGGTATGCTTTGTTCGTATGTAAACGTTTGACATGTTGATGGGGGAGGGTGCTATGGCTCGCGAGGGCGCTCGTTCTAAGGATTCTGCTAAGCCTGGCATCAAGGAAGTTGCAGCGGTGGCGGGGGTTTCGCCTACTACGGTATCTCGCGTGCTTAATAATCGCGGCTATATTAGCCAAGAGACCCGCGATAAGGTCCATGCCGCGATGGAGCGCATCAACTATACGCCCAACGATATCGCCCGTGCCATGCTCAACGGTCGCCTGAATCTTATCGGTATGATCGTTCCCTTTGTGAGCAGCCCGTTCCATGCTCAGGTTGTGCAGGCGGTCGAGCGCACGTTGGCGGAAAATGGCTTTAAGATGTTGCTGTGCAACAGCGCCAATCGACCTGATCTTGAGCGTTCCTATATCGACATGCTCCGCCGCAATATGGTCGACGGCGTCATCGTAAACTCCCTCAATATCGGTGCCGAGGCATATGCCGAGATGGGCTTGAGCCTGGTTGGCATCGACTGCGATCTTGGCGAGGGCTCTGTCCAGATTGCAAGTGACAGCTATGGCATCGGCGAGCTCGCCACGCGCCGTCTGATTGATGACGGCTGCAGGCGTATCCTGTGCCTGCGCAGCAATAGCCGCATGCGCATGCCTGCCAATAAGCGTACCGATGCCTACCTCGATGTTGTTGAGCAGGCCGGTTTGTCCGCGCTTGTCCGTGAGGTTGAGTTCGTTAAGCCCGACGACGAAAAGGGCGCGGTCGTTGCGAAGATCCTCGATGAGAACCCCGATATTGACGGCATCTTTGCGGGAGACGATACGATGGCGGCCATCTGTCTCAACGTGATGAAGCAGCGCGGCTTGAGCGCTCCAGACGATATTAAGGTCGTGGGCGCGGATGGTGCCCGCCGAACTATGACGTTTATGCCTGACTTAACAACCGTACGTCAAGATATCGATCGCATCGGAGAGCTCGCGGCGCAATCCATCATCGCTCTTATTAACGGCGATAATCCCGAATCGAATATCAAGCTTCCCGTTGAACTCATTGAGGGCAAAACCGCGTAGTTCATCCCGTGCCAAAAGAATTCCTCAAACGCCTCTGATGACCGTTCACCGGCATATGTCAACCGTTTGCCGACGACTGGAACTGCGAAAAGACGTATTGGTGTGAAAACGTTTGACATATGAAAACGATTGACATATCTTGCCATTGTACCGAGTTAGTATGTCGTGGAAAGGAAGTCTCGGATGCACAAGGTGTATTACCAGCCTGAGGGAATTTGGGTAGGCGACATCATGCCGTACGGCGAGGACGGCACGTTCTATCTCTATCATCAGCGTGACACGCGTAACCCCGAACCTTTCGGAGAGCCGTTTGGCTGGGCACTCGCTACGACCAAGGATTTCGTCAACTACAAGGACTTTGGCGAGAGCCTTGAGCGCGGCGGCGACGAGGAAGTCGACCAGTACATTTATGCCGGCACGGTGTTTAAGGTGGGCGACAAGTACCATGCGCTCTACACTGGTTGCAATCGCGATAAGGTCCGCGCACGTTTGATGAAGCAGGTTCTTCTTCACGCAACGAGCGACGACGCCGTCAAGTGGGAGAAGAATATCGCCGAGACGCTGCTTCCGCCCCAGGAGGGTTACGATGACCGCAACTGGCGCGATCCCTTTGTGCTTTGGGATGAGGAGAACGAAGAGTACATGCTCATCCTCGGCACGCGTGTGGGCGAGGACAAGCGTCTGATGACCGGCCGCCTGGTCAAGTTCACCTCCAAGGATCTGACCAACTGGGAGTTCCAGGGCGACTGGTGGAACCCGGGCCTGTACACCATGTTTGAGATGCCTGATCTCTTTAAGATGGGCGACTGGTGGTACCTCGTCTTTTCCGAGTACAGCGACGGCAACAAGACCCGTTACCGCATGTCCAAGTCCATCAACGGTCCTTGGATTACCCCCGCTGACGACTCCTTCGACGGCCGCGCGTACTACGCCGCTCGCACCGCATTCGATGGCGAGCGTCGCGTTCTCTTTGGTTGGGTTCCTACGCGTGACGAGGGCGGCGACCCCAGCTCTTACCTATGGGGTGGCACCTTTATGCCCCTCGAGATCGTTCAGCGTGCCGATGGAACGCTCGGCACCAAGCTCCCCGACAGCATGCTTGGCGCCTTTGGCGAGGCTAAGGCAGTCGAGACCTTTGAGCTTTCCTGCGAGTCGGGCAAGGTCGAGCAGGTGCTCGCCGCAGATGCCGGCTCCACCTACTTGCTCGATGCCGACATTGAGCTCGGCGGTAACGCTGCCGGCTTCTCGGTCAAGTTCGCCGAGGACGCCGAGACCGGTCTTGCCTATGAGTTCCGCGCCAACCTGCGCGAGGGCAAGCTCGAGTTCACGCCGGCTCCCCAGTACCCGTGGTTCCAGGTCAACAACATGGGCCTCGAGCGTCCGTTGTTCTTTAAGGGCGAGGGCACTCACCATGTGCGTCTGGTCGTCGACGACGACATCGCGACCATCTTTGTCGATGATGTTGCGCTCAACGCTCGCTTCTGCAACAAGCAGGGCCAGGGTGTGGCGCTTACCGTCACCGACGGTGCGCTCAAGTGCGCAAACGCAACGATCGCGTCTCTGTAGCGGCAACGAACCGTTTTATGATTTAGAAAAGGAATGGAGAGGAACATGGACTACAAGGCAGTGTCCCAGCAAGTCGTCGACAACGTCGGCGGACTGGAGAACATCGAGGGCGCCACGCATTGCGTGACCCGTCTGCGTCTGGTGCTCAAGGATACGAGCAAATACAACAAGGCCGAGCTCGAGAACATCGATGGCGTCAAGGGCGTGCTGTACAACAGCGGCCAGCTCATGATCATCTTCGGTACCGGTACCGTCAACAAGGTTTACGATGAGTTTATGGCTCTGACGGGCGTTAAGGAGATCAGCGCTTCCGAGGTCAAGGGCGCCGAGGCGGACAAGAAGGGCAAGTTCTTCTCGGTCCTCAAGGTATTCTCGGACATCTTTATCCCCATCATTCCCGCCTTCGTCGGCGCTGCAATCATCATCGGCCTTAAGTCGCTGATCGTTGCCAACGGCCTCTTTGGCATGGAGGGCAGCCTCGCCGATCACAGCGAGTTCCTCAAGAACCTCGCAAGCTTCTTTGCCATTATCGCCACCACGTTCGACTACCTGCCTGTCCTGGTTATGTACAGCGCAGTCAAGCGTTTTGGCGGTAACCCGATCCTGGGCATCCTCGTCGGTATCGTCATGGTTCACCCGAGCCTTATGAACCGCAACACGTTCGTTATGGACCCGACGGGTGCTGAGTACTGGAACTTTGGTCCGCTCTCCATTCCCATGGTTGCTTTCCAGGGCGGCGTGTTCCCTGCAATTCTGACCGCCTGGTTTATGGCCAAGGTCGAAAAGATTGCCCAGAAGTACATCCCCGAGGTCGTTTCGTTCGTCTTTGTCCCGACCGTTACCCTGATTCTTGCTAACGTCGCCCTGTTCACCGTGTTCGGCCCGCTCGGTAACCTGATCGGTGACGTCCTCGCCGGCGTAATCGATATCCTGTACAACAGGATGGGCGTCTTTGGTGCCTTTGTCTTCGCCGCGTTCCTGCAGCCGCTCGTCGTTACCGGTACGCATCAGTTCATCCAGGGTATCGAGGCAAACCTTGTTGCCACGACTGGCTTCAACTACATCCAGGCCATCTGGTCGGTTTCCATCATCGCCCAGGGCGGCGGCGCCATCGGTATGTACCTCATTCACAAGAAGCACTCCAAAGAGCGCAACATCTGCATGTCGTCCTTTATCCCGACGCTGGTCGGAATCTCCGAGCCCGCTATCTTTGCTGCAAACATGCGCTATTCGATCATTCCGTTCATCTGCGCATGCATCGGTGCAGGCTGCGGCGGTGCCTTCGTCAAGCTCTTTGAGGTGCGCGCTATCGGTCAGGGTCTGACCGGCGTGCTTGGCCTGCTTATCGTCACGCCCGAGACCCTCGTGTGGTATGTGGCTGGCAATCTCATCGCCTTTATCGTGCCGATCGTCTTGATCTTTGCCTACAACAAGGCAAAGGGCGTGCCGACCACCGATGAAGAGGGCGCTGGCGCTGGCTTCGATGTCAGCTTCTAGTTGAGCCATTCAGTGCAATGTGCGGATAAGTCCATTTGAGGAAGGGCGTTCGACTCGTGTGAGTCGAGCGTCCTTCCCCATAGACGAGAAAGTCAACGGCGATGTTAAATCAAAAAAACAAGGTGACACGCGCGGACTATGAGCAGTGGCGTGCCGGACAGGATGAGACGGCGGCTCGCATCGCGTCCGACCCCGATAGGCTTCTGTTCCATGTGGAGCCTGAGCTTGGCTGGCTCAACGACCCCAACGGTTTGGTTCAGATTGGTGATACGTATCACATCTATCATCAATACGATCCGTTCGATGCTGCGCATGGCGGTCCAGTGCTTTGGAACCATCTGACGACAAAGGATTTTGTGACGTACGAGAATCACGGCCCCGTGCTGTTCCCCGATTCCGATTTGGATTCGAGCGGAGCGTATTCTGGTTCTGCCTTTGTACGCGATGGCAAGATTCACTACTTCTATACCGGCAACGTCAAGCATTTTGACCGCGATGATTACGACTACGTGTTGACGGGCCGTGAGCAAAACCAGATTCATATGGTTGCCGAGAATCCCGACGAATTGGGCGAGAAGCGCATAGCTGTTGGACCGGTCGATTACCCCGACGATATCGGTACGCACGTGCGCGACCCCAAGATCCTTGAACATGGCGGTATCTACTACATGGTTCTGGGCGCTCGTACGAAAGACGACCGCGGCTGCGTGCTTGTCTATACCTCGCGCGAACTAGAGGACTGGAGCTATGCGACGCGCATTGAGTTGGGCGAGAAGTTTGGCTTTATGTGGGAGTGCCCCGATCTGTTTGAGCTCGATGGCGAGCTTATTCTCGTTTGCTGTCCGCAGGGTGTGCCTGCCGATGGTTGGCGTTACCGCAATCCGCATCAGTGCGTGTGGTTCCCTATCGAGGCCGATTGGGAGGCGCCGAGCTTTAAAGTCGTCGGGCAGGGCATGCCCCCGATGGTCGATGCCGGTTTTGATTTCTATGCTCCGCAGTCCTTTGAGGATGCTGCAGGCCGGCGTTTGATGATCGGATGGTCGGGTTGCCCCGATGCGACGGCAGAAAACCCGACGGTGGCGCGCGGGTGGCAGTGCGCGTTGACGGTGCCGCGAGAGCTGAGCATGCGCGATGGTAAGCTCTGCCAGCAGCCGGCGCACGAGATTGAGAGGATGCGCGGCGACTGCGTTCGCGCGACAGGCGGTGAAACCGTTGAGGAGCCGGGCCGCCTGTTTGATCTTGTGGTTTCCTGTGAGGGCGCCAAGATGGTCGAGCTCGAGATTCGCAAGGGTGTCTTTGTGCGCTATGCAGACGGGATGCTTACCCTCGACATGGGTGACGAAGGCTATGGGCGCGACCAGAGGTCGATCGAGCTCAGCGAGCTTCGCGACCTGCGCGTGCTTTCGGACACTACGATGGTCGAGATTTTTGCAAATGGCGGCGAGGCGGCACTTACGAGCCGTACCTATTCGCCGGCGGTTTCGGCGATGGGGTTGCATGCCGAGGGTGCGGCATCGATGGATTTCTACCGCCTCGCGCATTAACCGTGCGTGGAGCACGATTGGACTTGCCGGGTGGAATGTGTCGCAGTTGTCGCAGCGAACTACCGTTTATCGCGTATAGCGACCGTTTGCGGGATAAGTAACACTCATTTATAAACCGTGTAAAATCTCAGTTAAGCACGGAGTTTTCCAGGGAGACGCTGTCCTTTGTTGTGTGCAAGGGACGGCGTCTCTTTGGCGCTTGGACGCTGTTGTGCAGCAGTGCGGCGGCGCGTGCCATGTATTGAAAAGCCAATGTTGAGATGGGTCGTGATAATAATGGGCAAGTACGTAATCGTGGTTGAGTCTGGGTCGGATGTGACGCCGGAGCTCTGCGAGCGCTACGGCATCGTGCGCGTGCCCATGCATGTCACGATTGGTGACGAGACCGTCGAGGACGGTTCGATCGATCCGCTTGAGATTTATTCACGCTGCAACGAGTTTGGCGTAATGCCCAAGACCAGCGGCTGCGCGCCTGCGGATTTTGCTCACGTGTACGACCGTATCCATGCCGAGCAGCCCAACGCGACTATTCTGCATCTCGCGTATTCCGAAGTCACGACCTGCTCACATCAGTCCTCCAAGATTGCAGCTAAGGGGCGCGACTACGTGTTCTCCATGGACACGCGCTTTGTCTCGGTGGGTCAGTCGTTGGTTGCCGTCGAGACCGCCAAGTATATTGAGGCTCATCCCGATGCCACCGTCGACGAGATCTTTGCATTTACGAACTCCGTCATGGACCGCGTGCTGCTGGGCTTTGTTCCTACTGATCTTGCCTTCCTTAAGGCGGGCGGTCGTTTGTCCAACGTGGCATTCCTCGGTGCCCATCTGCTCAAGATTAAGCCCTGCATTGAGGTAACGGGCGGCAAGTTCGTGGCGACCAAGAAGTTCCGCGGCTCTATGCTCAAGTGCGCCCGCGCCTTTATTGACCACATGGTTGCGAAGGGCGAGATTGACTACTCGCACATTGGCCTGGCGTATTCGGTAGGCCTTTCCCAGGAGCTGCGCGACGACATGGAAGTCTATGCGCACGACCTGGGCTTTAAAGACGTTACCTGGACTCAGGTCGGCGGTGTCATCTCGAGCCATTGCGGCCCGACCGCCTTCGGTGCGGTGCTCACGCTCAAGGCGTAAAGGCTGTAGGCGAGCATTCTTCGCCTTCACATCTCGACATGGGCTCCCGTCACGGTAATGGGGGATAGATTAAAACGTGCCATTCTAGCCCGAGACGTTTAAACGCAAACGTATGGGCTAGAATGGCTCTGGCATTTATGTAGCTAAAATCAAAGAGAGGCAAGGTAGCGGGAATGGCTGAGATGACGCTCGAGGGTGTGGACGCTCGTCCTGAGGACTCCGCGTTTGCCCTGGGCCGCGTGCATTCGATTGAGACGATGGGAACGGTCGATGGACCCGGCATCCGCTTTGTGGTGTTTGTTCAGGGCTGCCCCATGCGTTGTGCGTATTGCCACAACCCCGATACCTGGTCGGTTAACGGCGGCACCATGGTGACCGTCGAGCACCTGATGGACGAGTTTCAGAGCAACCATGAGTTTTACCGCAG
>CAJLAV010000105.1:0-7316 GCA_905204735.1 uncultured Collinsella sp.
GGTAGACCTCGAGGTCGCGGTCGCCGAACTTGTTCATGAGGTACTCGAGCTGCATAAACTCGTCCCAGGTGCCGCCCACGCCCATCAGGAAGACGGCGTCGTAACCCTCGTCGGCGACCTTGTCGGCAAGCGCGGTCATCTTCTTGCCGGTCTCGTAGACGTTCTTGCCGTCCTCGACGTAGCCCTCCTGGCTAAAGTGCATGATCTCGATCTTCTCGGTTTCCTTCATGGTTTGTCCTTTCTGTTTTGGACGCGACTCTATACATCGCGTTTCTTTTCGATACCAATTATAGACATACACCCAACGTGTTTTTAATACCACTTTGTAATCTATGGCGATCCTCGGTGAACGGTCGAAATTTTCGGGTGAATGGTATTAAATTAAAATTAGATGTATATCTAGCATTTCTGACGCTTCCCCTGCGTGACAAAGAACAGCGTTCCTACCAGCGCGATGATTGTCGATGCTCCAAACAGCACCGTTTGGACGCCCAGGGCCTCCGCCAAAAATGGAGCAGCCAGCAACGGCAGCACGCCGGCACTCATCAGGCCAAAACGCACAAAGCCGGTAATGCGTCCCAGGTATTTGATGTCGGCGCGCTCCTGAATCAAGATCATCTGCAGCGGCTCCAGGAACCCCCAGGCCAGACCGTTAATCGCCTGACCGATAATCGCGACCCCCAGCATATCGGTGCCCACGTACACCATGGACCCAATGCCCACGGCCATGAGCGCGCCGAGCAGCAATCGCAGGTTGACATGGCGAGCAGAAAGCTTGGTCAGGATGAACGCGCCCACCGAGGAAGTGAGGCCCACGACCGAGGACAGCCAGCCCAGCCAGACGATATCCACGTTGAGCACATCGCGGTAGAACAACGACTCCAGCGAATCGAACGCGCCAAACGCAAAGAAACCCAAAAAGCCCGAGATAAAGATGAGGCGCAGGTCGTGGTCGCGAAACGTAAGTCGCGCGCCCTCGGCCATGCCGCCCAGAATACCGCCCTTCGGCTTCCCCCCTTTTGCGGGAGCAACACACTCGTGACAGCCCAAGGAGAGCATGGCCGCCATGC
This sequence comes from uncultured Collinsella sp., assembly GCA_905204735.1. Lineage (GTDB taxonomy): Bacteria > Actinomycetota > Coriobacteriia > Coriobacteriales > Coriobacteriaceae > Collinsella. The sequence continues at coordinate 1,071 of CAJLAV010000105.1, forward strand.
CCATCATGCCAGCCATGAGCAGGTAAACAGACTGCGTGGCAAAACAACTCACGATGGCGCCGCCGAGCAGCGGGCCGGCGGTATAGGCGATATTGCTATAGAAGACCATGAGGCCGTTCACGCGGGTACGGCCCTCGGTGGTCGACTCCAGGTATCCCGGAAACGCATGCGTGCAGGTGTTGATAAAGCCGCCCGCAAGCCCCAAGACGCACGCAGCAAACACAAGCCCGGGGACAGACAACGGCGCCAACCCCACGCCAAGCGATAGCACCGCCGTAATCGCGCACGTCACAAACGACGTCCGGCGCGGACCAAAACGGTCGATGACCGAGCCCGACACCATATTGCCCGCCGACGTCATAAGATTGCGTACGAGCGTAATGGCAGCAACCAAAAACGCCGTGCCAGCCAGATCATACGTCGCCGCGCCGATAAGCCCTAAAAAGTACACCGCGTTGTTGGCGCACCATTGCAGGGACTCAATAAGAATCAGCCTGACTTCTGCCGGCGTCAGGCGCATTGCTTCGCGATCCTTCGCGAACATACGAACTCCCTCTATACAAGTAAGGGGATGGAGGGCATAGGCCTGCTCCATCCCCTTTCCAGGTTGCAACGAAAATCTATGCAGCCGGGCCCTTACGCCAGCACGCCGAAGAACGCGCCGATGATGCCCACGACCATGGTGGCCACGATCAGCACCATGGGGTTGATCTTCTTGGACAGCAGCCAGTAGTACAGCCAGAAGGCGATCATGCCGAGCATGCCGGGCATGATGCCGTCCAGGATGTCCTGGAGGGTCTGGGCGTCGTCGCCCGAGCCGATGGCCACCGGGATGCTGGCCCAGAACATGTCCTTGCACATGGCGCCCACGACCATGACGCCCACGATGCCCACGCAGGTCATGATCTTCTGCATGAGGCCGGTCCTCTGGGCCTCGTCCAGGAAGCCCACGCCCAGCTCGTAGCCCTTGACGGCGCCCCAGATGCGCAGCGCGAAGCCGGGGACGTTGTAGATGAGCAGGAAGGCGATGGGGCCGAAGGGGTTGCCGGCCTGGCACAGGCTGATGCCCACCGCGGCGGCGACCACGCGCAGCGTCGACAGGAAGATGGAGTCGCCGATGCCCGACAGCGGGCCCATGAGGGCGGCCTTGACGTCGTTGACGCTCTCGGGCTCGATCTCGCCGCGGGCGACCTTCTCCTCCATGGCCATCGCGATGCCGCCGACGAACGGGGCGAACTGGACGGTGATGTTGAAGAACGCGCAGTGGCGGTGCAGGGCCTCGGCGTAGTCGTCGGGGCGGCCTGCGTAGATCTTCTTGAGCATGTTGGCGACCATCAGGCAGAAGGCGATGTTCATCTGCTTGTAGTAGGTCCAGGAGAACTCCATGCCCAGGGCGCCGGTGTTGACGGCGCTCTTGACGAGGTCGGAGCGCGTGATCTTGTTCTCGGGACTAGAAGTCATCGTCCTCATCCCCTTCCGCGGAGAGCTGGGGCTGGGCTCCGCCCAGGCCGAGCAGGTCGAACTTGTCGATGCCGATGATGATGGCGATCAGGGCGACGCCCAGGACGGGCACGTTGGCGTAGGAGCACAGCAGGAAGCCCAGGAAGTAGAAGGGCACGAGCTGCTTGGTGAGCACCAGGCGGCCGAGCATGGCGAAGCCCATGGCCGGCAGGATGTTGGCGGCAACGCCACAACCGTCGATGATGAAGGGCGGGATGAAGTCGAGCAAGCCCTGGATGGCGTCGGAACCCAAATAGAAGGCGCCGCCGCACAGCAGGAAGTACTCGACGCAGCCCCAGATTCCAATTCCCCAATGAACGGCGTAGATACCCTTGAGGTTCCCCTTGAGGGCAAACTTGTCTGCCATATCGACAAACACGGGGAACAAGGCATTGGTAATGTTGCCGATCGTCAGCGCAAGGACGGCGATGGGCATGGCGAGCGCGATGGCCGTCTCGGTACCCTGACCGAGCTGAATGGCGAAGGCGCAAGCGAGCACGCCGCCGACGGTTTCGTTAGGCGGTACGTAGGCGCCGATGGAGATCGAGCCCATGAACAGCAACTCCAGACTGGCGCCAACGGCAAGGCCAGTCTGCAGGTCCCCCAGCACCAGGCCCACGAGCGGGCACAGGACGATGGGGCGGAATGCGTAGAGGGTGCCGAGCTGGTAGTCGAGACATCCAAAAGCTCCGACTAAGCCGACGAGGATTGCTTGGACAAGCATAGTTCCTCCCAATAAGGAATCTCGAACCGTCGTCACTCCCGTCGCGCGCGTTATTGATATCAATCCGGGAGTTTGACCACACGGTCCGAAGCGCACCTGGCGTGCTGCCAACACCCATACCAGGCACAAATGATTTGATACCAATTATAGGTATGCAGGTTCGCCTTATTTAATACCAGTCGCTCAGCGGGGTGTTTTTTACCGTAAACGGCAGACGCATCCTATTAGGCATGCTCTTTGTTTCGATGGCGGACAAGCGCCACCAGAAAGCCGTCGCCAAAAGCATCGGATGCCAAGTTGGCCACAATCACCAAAACGATCATCGCCGCGCCCAAGAACTCGTTCCAGCTAAAGACCTCGCCAAAGAGGAGCGCCGACCAGCAGGGAGCGAGCACGACCTCACTCATGCAGACCAAGTTGGCCGCAAACGCGTTGGTGCGCGCAATCCCCTTGGCATACAGCACACTCGCAAGGCCACTGCAAAAAAGGCCATGCACCAGCATAAGCCCCCACTCAAAGGGTTTCACGGAGCCTAGGTCGCCTGCAAAATAGACGATCGGCAGTATCGAGATGCCGCAGGAGATGAGCGAGGACACCATGGGCGACGCATCGGAGCGAGAGTTTAAAAAGAAACACAGCCCAAAGGTGGCGCCCGAAATGACGGCAAGCAGGTTGCCGAGCATGCCCTCGGCACTCAAATCACCTAAAAAGAAAAGTCCCATACCCGTAAAAGCAACCACCACGGAGGCAATCTTCGCAGGCGAGGGCAACGTGCGAGTTGCGAGCGATTGATACACGATAACGAAAATCATCGAGGTGTACTGCAGGACGATCGCGTTGCCGACCGTCGTGAGCTGGTTGGCAAAGTTAAACGTGGTGCCCGTCACGAAGTTGCAGACGGCCACAAGGACAATAAGACGGCTGACGCGGAGGACAGGCCTGCCGACGAGCAGGATAAAGAGCGCCATAAATATTGCCGTGACGGCACCAATCAAAAGAGCTGACTGCGAATTTGCGTGAACGAGGATGCCGATAAAACTCCACAGGAGCGCCGTGCCAAATAGATACATCGCCCCGCTCACGCCATTATCGGGTGGATTGTCAGATCGAATCACGAAGCACCTCCAGCTAGCTTTCGGTAATAAAAAACGGCGACCGCAATGGGTCGCCGTTTCCCTTGGGGGCAGAATAGAACGCAGGAACCTACGCCAGCACGCCGAAGAACGCGCCGATGATGCCCACGACCATGGTGGCCACGATCAGCACCATGGGGTTGATCTTCTTGGACAGCAGCCAGTAGTACAGCCAGAAGGCGATCATGCCGAGCATGCCGGGCATGATGCCGTCCAGGATGTCCTGGAGGGTCTGGGCGTCGTCGCCCGAGCCGATGGCCACCGGGATGCTGGCCCAGAACATGTCCTTGCACATGGCGCCCACGACCATGACGCCCACGATGCCCACGCAGGTCATGATCTTCTGCATGAGGCCGGTCCTCTGGGCCTCGTCCAGGAAGCCCACGCCCAGCTCGTAGCCCTTGACGGCGCCCCAGATGCGCAGCGCGAAGCCGGGGACGTTGTAGATGAGCAGGAAGGCGATGGGGCCGAAGGGGTTGCCGGCCTGGCACAGGCTGATGCCCACCGCGGCGGCGACCACGCGCAGCGTCGACAGGAAGATGGAGTCGCCGATGCCCGACAGCGGGCCCATGAGGGCGGCCTTGACGTCGTTGACGCTCTCGGGCTCGATCTCGCCGCGGGCGACCTTCTCCTCCATGGCCATCGCGATGCCGCCGACGAACGGGGCGAACTGGACGGTGATGTTGAAGAACGCGCAGTGGCGGTGCAGGGCCTCGGCGTAGTCGTCGGGGCGGCCTGCGTAGATCTTCTTGAGCATGTTGGCGACCATCAGGCAGAAGGCGATGTTCATCTGCTTGTAGTAGGTCCAGGAGAACTCCATGCCCAGGGCGCCGGTGTTGACGGCGCTCTTGACGAGGTCGGAGCGCGTGATCTTGTTCTCGGGACTAGAAGTCATCGTCCTCATCCCCTTCCGCGGAGAGCTGGGGCTGGGCTCCGCCCAGGCCGAGCAGGTCGAACTTGTCGATGCCGATGATGATGGCGATCAGGGCGACGCCCAGGACGGGCACGTTGGCGTAGGAGCACAGCAGGAAGCCCAGGAAGTAGAAGGGCACGAGCTGCTTGGTGAGCACCAGGCGGCCGAGCATGGCGAAGCCCATGGCAGGCAGGATGTTGGCGGCAACGCCAAAGCCAGCAAGGACAAAGGGCGGGATGAAGTCGAGCATGCCCTGGATGGCGTCAGCACCCAGATAGAACGACAGCGAGCACAGCAGGAACGCCATGGTGATACCGGTCAAACCGATCAGGAAGTGCATCGCATAGACACCCTTAAGGTTGCCCTGGCCGGAGAAGACATCAGCGCGGTCAACCAGGACCGGCAGGGCGGCGTTGAGGATGTTCTTGATGGCAAGGCACAGCGTGGCGATGGGCATGGCAAGCGCGATGGCTGCCTCGGTGCTCTGGCCCAGCTGGATAGCGAAGGCGCAGGCGAGCACGCCGCCGATCGTCTCATCAGGCGGCACGTAGGCGCCGATGGAGATCGAGCCCATGAACAGCAGCTCCAGGCTGGCGCCGATCGCGAGGCCGGACTGCAGGTCCCCCAGCACCAGGCCCACGAGCGGGCACAGGACGATGGGGCGGAACGCATAGAGCGTACCGAGCTGGGAGTCGAACTTACCAAATGCGGCGATAAGTCCGATGAGGATTGCTTGGGTAAGCATATATCCCCCTTTCCTAATAGGACACTACGAAGAGCTCAGACTCTTCGAAATTGAACGCCTAGAGCACGCTGGCGCAGTCAACCTTGGGTTCATCGGCCAGGGGTCGAATCTCGACCTCAACGCCACGATCCAGCATCTCGCGCACATCGGCTTCCTCGGCCGCGGTCAGGAAGATCTGACGAGAGACCTGACGAGCATCGGGACGCTTCTCGTCCTTGGGCTTGGTGTTGCCCAGGTTGACCGACTTGATCTGCGGGCAGCCCTCAACAAGCTGCTTTGCCTCAGCAATAGTGGCGACACAGATGATCATCTTGTACTTGTCGGTCACGCCCGAGTTGATAGCTTCGATTGCATGCTCCATATCTTTGATGACGAGCTTGCAGCCGGCAGGCTTGCCCATCTTGAGCGTCGTCTTCCACACCGGGTCGTTAGCGACCTTATCGCCCACGCAGAAGATGCAGTTGGAGCCAAGGCCCTGAACCCAGGAAACTGCGACCTGGCCATGAAGCAGGCGATGGTCAACGCGAAGTAGCTGAATCATAATGTGACCCCCCAAAGGTCTTGTGCCGTCTTACGGCGTGTCAGTAGGTGCTGCGGATTAGAACTCTTCTTCCTCGTCGTCATCGACCAAAAGATCGTTGACAAACTTCGCGCGCGTATCGTCCGCAGCGACGATGGCGCGAATCGTCTCCTCAACCGGCGCCGACTCGTCAGAGAACAGCAACTGGATGAGGAGAGGAAGGTTCATGTTGGTAACGAGGTACGTGCGGGGACGCGTCTGGACGATCTTGGTAAACTCGTTGTTGACGCTGCCGCCAAAGAGGTCGGTGCAGACAACGACATCATCGTCAGTAGACATGCCTGCCAGCAGTTTTTGGGCCTCCTCGGCCACGTCCATGCGGCCATCGACGAACATCGAAAGATCGTGGACGTTGTCGCGAGCGCCCGAGAGCAGCTCGACGCTCTCCTTGATGCCGGTAGCGAAGTGCGCATGGCTGGCGATGATGTACTGTCTCATTCTGTGTTCCTCTCAATAGCCCGGCACGTTCCCGCACCCGTTTTCTTTAGTAGTCGAACTGGTGATAGTAGCGACGATACTTGAGGTTGTGCTTGGTGACCGTCTCGTAGTAGCGAGCCAGGCGGTCGGTAACGAGCACCGTCAGAATCCACGGAGACACGATGACGCGGAACTCGTCGTCAAGGCCGGGGATCGCGAACTCGGCGGTGTCGA
>CAJLAV010000106.1:0-7285 GCA_905204735.1 uncultured Collinsella sp.
CATGCGAACCTCCAGTCCGGACCGCTTCACGGTCCAACTTTCTGTCCGCACCCCCTTTTTGCTGCTAGATAGCATATTCGGTTCCTAATTCACCGCAATTTTTTGGTGGTGACTTACTGGTAGCGTAGGCACTCCACCGGGTTGAGCTTTGCCGCGCGGCGAGCGGGGTAGAAGCCAAAGATTACGCCGATGCCGACGGAGACGCCGAAGGCCAGCAGCACCGTGGCGATTGAAAAGCTCGGTGTGATCTCCCCACTGGCACCGAGCTCGTTGAGAACCCCTGATCCTGCGGCAAACATCGCGAGGCCCCAGGCCAGCAGATAGCCAATCAGGACACCCAGCAGGCCACCGGTGACGCACAGCGCCGAGGACTCGGCCAAAAACTGCGCGGTGATATCGCGGCGACTGGCGCCCAAGGTACGGCGAATACCGATCTCGCGGATGCGCTCAGTCACGTTGGTAAGCATCATATTCATAATGCCGATTCCGCCGACAAGCAGTGAGATACTGGCGACAGCGCCCATGATGAGCGAGAAGGCGCCCATAAACGAGTTGAGTGCATCGATGGCGCTTTTCATGGAGGTCGCCGATACGCTGTCGTACTCATCATCCTCCGAGATGCCCTTCATCGCGCGCACCTTAGACTCGATGGTCTTGCAGAGCTCGTCCATGTCTGTGCCCTCGGCGGCAAGTGCCGTCACGCTGGGAAATGAAGGATTCTCGTCGCCAAACAGGCCGGAGATGGTTTCGCGTGGCATATACAGCGTGAGCGAGCCCATGGAGTCGCTGCCGCCATCAATCACGCCTACAATCTGCACCTCGCCGTTGGACACCTTGATGGTTTTCCCCAGTGCGTCCTGTTCGTTGCCGTAAAGCTGATCGGCGCCGCCGAGGCTGATGAGTGCCACGCGCGAGCCTGATTGAGACTCTGCCTGTGAATAGACACGTCCCGCAACGAGCTTGCTGGCGCCCACGGCATCGAGCATGTCGCTATCGACGCCGTGTGCCATGACGGTATAGCTTTTATCCCCGACCTTGTACTCGGAATAGGCGCTATCGACGATGCCGATCTGCTCAATCTGCGGCACCAGTTTGCGAAGCTTTTCCACATCCGAATCGGTGAGTTCTTGGGACGAATAGATCTCTATCATGCGGGCTGCATTGAGGCCCAGGCTGTTGACCAGGCTGTTTTGGATGCCGCCGATGAGCGAAGTCATGGCGATGACCGAGGCGATGCCAATGACGATGCCAAGGATGGTGAGCAGGCTGCGTCCCTTGTTGGCCTCGAGCGAGTGAAAGGCTTCTTGGACAAGATCGCGGGTGCTCATGCCTTCGCTCCTTTCGGCTGATTGGTGGTTGCAGAAATCGCGGGCAGGTTTTTGACGGCCCCGCGTAACGTATTCGGTGTATGCGCGACATATGCGCCGTCATGGATTCGCCCGTCACGGATGGTTACGGCTCGATCGGCCTCGGCGGCGATGCCGGGGTCATGCGTGATGAGTACGATGGTCTTGCCGCGCTTCTGGAGCTTATGGAAGGTCTCCATCACAAGCGCTCCAGTGGCGGAGTCCAGGTTTCCCGTCGGCTCATCGGCCAGGATGATGGGCGGGTCATTGACGAGGGCGCGTGCGATTGCGACGCGCTGCATCTGGCCGCCCGAGAGCTCGGATATGCGGTGGTCCCAGTGGTCGACGGGCAGCGTGACAGCCTGCAGCGCGTGCACGGCGCGCATTTCGCGCTGGCTACGGGGCACATTGGTGTAGGCCAGCGGCAGCATGACGTTTTCGATTACCGACAGGCGCGGCAGCAGGTTGAAGCTCTGAAAGACAAAGCCAATGCTCAGGGCGCGAACTTCGGTGAGCTCGTCATCATCGAGCTCGGCCACGTTGAGCCCTTGCAGGTAGTAGTCGCCTGCCGTTGGCTTATCCAGGCAGCCCAGGATGTTCATGAGCGTTGATTTGCCCGAGCCCGATGGGCCAGTGATGGCGACGAATTCGCCGGGATTTACCGCCAAGCTCACGTTGTGCAGGATGTGGACGCACCCCGCCTCGCTCTCAAAGATGCGGTGCACGTTCCGGATGTCGATAACGGGACGCATTACATGCCCTCATCGTCAGACATACTGCCCGAATCCGCGTTGTGGCCGCCGTCAGCTGTTGCGTCAGCTCCGGTGTCCATGACGAGGGTGTCGCCATCGCGCAGCTTGGTAACCGGCACGTTGGGGTGGATCTCGTTGCCCTGGTCGTCGCGCTTGACCTGCGTCTTACCGACTACGGCTTCGTTGTCGTTTTGCGTCACGACGGTCACCTTCACGCGACGGGTTTGCTTGCCCTCTTCATCAGTCGCCACGTTGACGTAATAGTGTTCGCCGTCTTCGGTCATGAGCGCCATCGTCGGAACCATCACTACGTCGTCGAGCCGCTCGGTCACCACCGAGACCTCGGCCGTCATGCCCGGCTTCAGGCGCGCGTCGGGCGCCTCGATGAGGATGTCGACGTTAAAGGTTACGCTACCGCCGCCACCGTTGGTGGCGTCGGAGTTTGCCACCGACGCGATAGCCGTGACGGTGCCCTGGCTCACGATATCGGGAAACGCGGGATACGTGACGTTGGCGCTCTGCCCAACGGCGATCTTGGCGATGTCCTTTTCGCCCACCTGCACGGTCACCTTCATCTTGGACAGGTCGGCGATCTGCATGCACTGCTTGCCGCCGCTCGTATCGCTTTCGCCCATGATCATGCCGCCTGTAACCGTGGCGCCCACTTTGGCATTGAGCTCCACGATGCTACCCGAGCTCGGGGCCGTGACCGTGCGACTGGAGGCCTTGGCGTTCGCCTGGTCGAGGTTTGCCTGGGCTGATGCGAGGCTGCGCTGCGCGGCCGATACGGCGTTCGTGTCCACTGATGCGGCGGAGACGCCAGCCGCTGCGGAAGCTCCCTCGACGTCCGTCGTTGGGGTGGCCTGCGCAGCAGCTGCGGCTTTCTGCGCGTTGGCGAGGTCTTCTTGAGCGGCAGCAACTGCACGCTGCGCCTCGGCAACGTTGCGATCGAGCTCGTCGTTTTTAATGGTCATAAGCACGTCGCCCTCGCTGACGGATTGGCCTGCCTGCACGTTGATCGAATCGACCGTGCCGTCGACAGAAGGGGAGACCACTGAGGACGAAATGGGTTTGAGCTGGCCTTTCGCCTCGACCGTTGTGGTAAACGTGCCCTCGGTCACCATGTCGGTCACAGGCCCGCTAGCTCCCTGTGGCTGCGCATTGAGAACCAGGGTAGCGACAATGGCAATGAGCGCGATGGCACCTACGACGCCGGCGGCAATACCGCGTCGAATCAGCTTTTTGCGTCGACGTTCGGCGCGTTTTGCCTTGAGCTTGGCATATGCCTCTTCATCGGAAATCTCGACCGTATCGTTCGTGCGTCCGCTCTGCTTGTCGGTGTGCGCGTTTGTAATCAGAGGAATCGTTTCGGTGGCATCTTCGGGCGTGCGCTCGGTATCATCCGCGCCCGGGGTGATGGTGGGGACATTCGGCATAGCGTCTCCTTTATAGAAAGAACCTCGATAATTATATGCGCCCACCGGTTGGGGTGGGCGCATAGAACGGTTTCTTTCGGAACTGTTAGATTGGTCGCAGCGGTTCCACGTTGTAGGAATGCGCGCGTTGCACTATGAGTGGACAACCACGCACAGGCCGACTTTGATGCAGTCGTGCAGTGCCTTGGCGTCTGCCAGGCGCAGGTTGATGCAACCGTGGCTGCCGCACCACTTGTACGACTCGGCATTATCGAAGCTCTTGTCGTTTTGCCAGGTGGCATCGTGGAAGCCGATCATATTGCCCTCAAACGGCATCCAGTAGCTCACCGGGCTTTCGTATTTGGGCTTATCGGTCTCGGGGTCCTTGGCTCCGATCAGGGTGCTGCCGCCGTCGTTGCTGTTGATCTGCCACACGCCCTCGGGGGTTGCGTCTTCGCCCGGTTTGCCGGAAATAAAGTTGGCCTCCCAAACGATATTACCGTTCTCGTCATAGTAGCGCGCGTGCTGCTCGGACAGGTCGACGTCGATATACGCCTTCCAGTCGGGCTCTCCCTTTGCGGTAAAGGTGTCGGCCTTCTGGGAGTACTTGATCTCGATTTCGCCGGTCTGCTTGTTGTTAATGGCGTCCTCGACCTGCTTGGCGAGCGAGCTGCTGTCGATGGACCAACCAAAGTCACCGCCTTCGACGGCGCACTGCTTGCCATCGGCGCGCGTCCACCAGCGAGTGGAGCCCACGGTATTAAAGCCGTTGGCGAGCTCGGCTGCCCAGCTACTGATCTGCGACGTATCGAGCGTGGGGTTGGCGGGATCGGCAAAGCTGATCCACTGCAACACGGAGCTGCCATCAACCTTGCCGGCATCCTCGCCGTTGAGCTTGAGGGTCACGTTGACGCCCAGGAAGTTGTTGGCGGCATCGCATGCGGCCTGAATCTGATCATCGGTCAGCGTTCCATTGAGCGGCTCATAGGCATCGTTGCCGAGCTTGGAAAGATCTACGGTCTCGGCCAGCGAGGCAAGCTCGAGCTCGGCATACTTAATGACATGCTCGCGGTTGAGTTTTTCGTTGGAGCGCGCCTTCTCGACGGTAAACTTGCCGGCCTGCTCGTCATAGGAGCTATTGGCCTCGAACGTGCCCGAACGGCCCTCGTTAAACTCGTCGATGGCGGCGCCCAGATCCTTCTCAAACTTCTTTTGGTCAAAGGTGTCGGAGAGCATGGACAGGTCGACGTCTTGATCAAGATCGATTTCGTTGGAGGTAGCAGTTGTTTTGGTCTTGCCGCTTAAGGATTCCACGAGGCGGACCGGCCAAATAAAGGCTTCGTTGTGGCTGATGATCTCTTTTGCAGCAGCTTCACCGTCGACGATGGGTTCATCGGACTCGGGCTGATAGGTCCAGCTAAAGTCATCGCCTGTCACGGCGAGCTTATAGTGCTTCCATGCCGAATTGACCTTGGTAGCGGCAGACGAAGCGTTGGAGAACGAGACGTCGACGCCGGCGATGGTGGTGTTGGGGTAGGCTACCTGAGAAAATGCTGCGACGCCTACGATATAGACAATGACGATTAGACCCAGGACGACAAAGAGCGTCGTCTTTTTGCCCGACTTATTGTTCTCGGCGGACTTGCGCGCGGGGCCGCGATCGCATCGAGCGTGCGTGGGGGGCTGCTTGGGCGCATTGCCGTTTGCCTGGTGCTGCTGTCGTTGTTGACGCTGCTGTCGCTGTTGGTTCGGGCGTTGGGAAACGTTTGCTGCACTACGCTGCTGACCGTGGCTCGGCGCGATAGGACGCGGCGACTGAACGCCTCCGGTGTGCCTGCTCGGCTGCTGCGGATCGGGAATCAGTTGAGTTCGATCGTTTTGCGACATCGTATGCATATCCTTCGATTTTCGCCTTGCGGTTCATCGTGTTTTTACTGGGCTTACATTATAGCGATTGCCCTGCTGTTTGTGGTACGGAAACGGTGGCATTCAAAAGAGGTGGGACATTTGTCCCACCTTTGAGTCATTCTTTGTCGCTATCTGCACACACCGCATTTTGCACAGGCCGAAAGTGCGGCCGGAGCCTGCGCGATGCCGCCCTTTGCCGTCTCGCGCAGCGTGGCTGGCAACGCGTGACCCACCGAAAGCATGACATGTGCCATCTGGTCAAACGGCACCAAGCTCTTAATGCCTGCGAGGGCGAGTTGTGCCGAGCTAAAGGCCGCTGCTACGCCGATGGCGTTGCGGTTTTGGCAGGGCACCTCCACGAGGCCACCTACGGGGTCACAAACGAGACCCAGCAGGTTACTCAGTGCGATTGAGCTGGCGTCGAGCGCCTGCTCGGGCGTGCCGCCGAGCATCTGCACCAGCGCGGCGGCTGCCATGGCGGCGGCGCTTCCCACCTCGGCCTGGCATCCGCCCTCGGCGCCGGCAACGCAGGCGCTTGTGGTGAGGTTGAGGCCGATGGCGGCTGCGCAGTAGAGCGCGTCCATGACCTGCTCGTCGTCGAGCTGCAGGCGATCGGCGAGCGCCAGCACGCAGCCGGGCACAACACCCGCGGAGCCTGCCGTGGGGGCGGCGACGATCACGCCCATGGTGGCGGAGCGTTCGAGCACGGCCATCGCGCGGGCCACGGCATCGGTCTGAACGGGGCCCATCAGGCTTGCGCTCAAATCGTTGCGGCCGGTGGCTTCGACAAGTTTGGCCTCGCCGCCGATAAGACCGCCGAGCGAACGCTGCGGATTGGCGAGGGGGGCCGTGTTCTCCTCGCGCATGACGTCGAGCACGCGGCGCATGGCGGCGACGGCGTGGGCCTCGCCGGTCAGACGCGCCTCGCGAACGGCCATGACGGCGCCGATGCTGAGCCCCAGTTCCTCGCATGCATCGAGCAGCTGCTCGCCGTCGTCGAAGATTTCCTTGGCCGAGACGCCGGGGGAGAGCGACGAGGCAGAACCGGGGAGCTCGATAAACGTTGCGTAATCGACATTGTCGAGCTTGCGCAGCATGGGGACGACGGTGTCGTCGGGCGCGCCGTCGGTCTCAAAGACGGAGTAGGCCTGGCCGCCCACCTCGGTGCGGTAGGTGCGGCAGAAGGCGATGTTCACGTGTGCGTAGGCGAGCAGGTTGGTGAGCGCGGCGAGTACACCGGGGACGTCCTTGTGTGCCACGAAGAGCGTGGAGTACATGCCCGAGATGTCGACGCCGACGCCGTTAATGCGGCTGATACGCATCTTGCCGCCGCCCAGGCTCTCGCCGCGGACCTGTGCCGTGGCGCCCGTGTCGTCGACCATGTCGATGTCGACGGTGTTGGGGTGGATGGAGGCGTCGTCGCCCTTGATGTCAAAGTGATATTCGAGGCCCTGCTCGTGCGCGAGGTCGAAGGCTTGCTTGATGTTCTCGTCATCGGTATCAAGGCCTAGGATGCCCGCGACGAGCGCACGGTCGGTGCCGTGGCCGCGGTAGGTGTGGGCGAAGGAGTTCCACAGGCCAAAGGTGACTTTGGTGATGCGGCCTTCCAGCAGGCTGGCGGCAACTTGGGCGCACCGCAGGGCGCCGGCGGTGTGCGATGAGCTGGGGCCGACCATGATGGGGCCCAAGATCTCGAATGCCGAGGTCGTAGCTAGTGTTTGCGGCTTGCCTGCCATATACGCTCCTGTTCTGTCCTGTCGTCCCGAGGGGCGGGGCATACTCTGTCCCGCCGTTCCGAGGGCTTTAGTATTTGGTCGCCTGCTCGGACAGTCCTGCTCGCACGGAGAGCACATTAAGTGCTCTC
>CAJLAV010000107.1:0-7135 GCA_905204735.1 uncultured Collinsella sp.
TGGCCGTTGAGGTGTTCTCGGACGGCGTGGATATGCCCTATGCCGACGCCATCCGCGCGCTCGATGGCGTGGAAGATCTAACGTTGATCCAATACAACGGCGAATATCACGGCTAATTTTGTTCCGGCGTTCTAACGAACGCCGGACCGCTCGACGCTGCGCGGACATCTGCCGGGCGATCTGCCATTCAAACCGTCGCTCGCGTACATAAAGTACGCTTCGCTCCTCTTTCGCGGCACCTCGCCACGGTAGCTGCCCGCTCGCTGACGTTTGCTCGACCTGGGTGGGCCGATTTTGTTCGGATGCCGTCTTCACGGGTATCATGGTGAAAGCGATTTCAATGACAGGGGTGCTCGTGGTTAAGATGAAAGATGTGGCCGAGCTGGCCGGCGTTTCGAGCGCCGCCGTCTCGCGCTACCTCAACGGTGGATATATCTCGGCGGACAAGGCCGAGCGCATTAAGCAGGCAATCGAGCTGACCGGATACGTGCGATCCAGCCAGGCTCGCGCGCTGCGCACCGGTTCCACCAAGCTCATCGGCGTCATCGTACCTAAGATCAACTCGGAATCCGTGAGCCGCATTACCGCCGGCATTGGTCAGGTGCTCGGTCGCCGTGGCTACCAGATGCTGCTTGCCAACACCGACAACGCGGCCGATCGTGAGCTCGAATACCTCGATTTATTCCAAAACCACCCGGTTGACGGCATTGTTCTGGTGGCAACTATGATCACCGACGAGCACCGTCGCGCGATTGAGTCGTGCCGTGTGCCCATTGTGTTGATCGGCCAACATGTCGAGGGCGCGGCGTGCGTCTATCACGACGATTACGAGGCTGCCTTTGAGCTCGGCCGTGCGCTTGCGGGTCGGGTGGATGGCAAGATCGCCTACATCGGAGTTACCGAAGAGGACCGCGCGGCCGGTTATGACCGCCGTCGCGGTTTTGAGGCCGGCTTGCGCGCCGCGGGTAACCCGCTCGATGCCGCCTTGATTCGCCTGGGCTCGTTTACGCTCGACTCGGGCTATCGCGCTGCGCGCGAGCTGCTTGCCGATGCCCCCGATGTTTCGTTTATCGCGTGCGCGACCGACACTATGGCTGCCGGCGCCCTGCGCGCTCTTGACGAGGTGCGTGGCATGGGCGAGGGCGTGCGTCGCGTGAGCGGCTTCGGCGACAACGCATTTTTGCGCGCGCTGACGGGCGGCATTCCCACCGTGCATTACGGCTACCTGACCAGCGGCGTCGAGGCGACCAATATGTTGCTCAACGCGCTCGATGGCGAGGAGGGGGAGAGCGGTCTCAAGACGCTCAAGCTCGGCCATCAGCTTATGAATGTCTAGGCCTTGGGCACGTCTGCCTGCCTCTGAGCCGCCTGGTTTTTCCGTAAAACTACCATTCGCCGGCTTTTTCCTACCGTTTACCGCTATATGAAAACGATTACAGACATATATAACTGAAAACGATTACAGTGTAAGTGTCGAAGATGGCCGGGTGCAGATGCTCCCGTTGGAGGAAAGGGAAGTCATGGACTACCGCAAATCAGCCCAAGAGGTGCTCGACAACATCGGTGGCGCCGACAACGTGGTTTCGGCCGCACACTGTGCCACGCGTCTTCGCCTGGTGATTGCCGATAATTCCAAGGTTAATAAGGAGGCCATCGAGAACGTCGACGGCGCCAAGGGCGTCTTTGAGGCCCAGGGCCAGCTCCAGATTATTTTTGGCACCGGCACCGTTAACAAGGTCTACGAGGAGTTCATCGCGCTCAGCGGCGTCGAGGCTGCCACCAAGGCCGAGGTCAAGGAGGCCGCGGCGCAGCAGCAGAACATCTTTATGCGCGCCATTAAGGTGCTCGGCGACGTCTTTGTCCCCATCATCCCCGCCATCGTGGCTTCGGGCCTGCTGCTGGGCATTATGAGCGCCCTCAGCTTTATGGCCTCCAACGGCTTTATCGCGCTCGACACCAATAACTTTATCTACAAGATTGCCGACCTGGTCTCGGGCACGTCCTTTGGCATTCTGCAGATCCTGATCGGCTACTCCGCCGCTAAGGCCTTTGGCGCCAACCCGTATCTGGGCGCTGTCGTCGGCGGTGCGTTCATCAACTCCTCGCTGCAGAGCGCTTACACGGTTGCCTCCGAGGGCGTTCAGACCATGGTCACCGTCATCCCCGGCGTGTACAGCTTTGAGTGGGTCGGCTATCAGGGTCATGTGATCCCCATCGTCATCGCCTGCGCCATTCTCGCCTTCCTCGAGAAGCGCCTGCACAAGATCGTTCCCGAAATGTTCGACCTCTTTGTGACTCCGCTCGTCTCGGTGTTCGTGACCGTGCTCGTGACGCTCGTTGCCGTCGGCCCCATCTTTGTCTGGGCCGAGAACGCCATCCTCGGTCTGATCCAGGCCCTGCTGACCCTGCCCTTCGGCATCGGTTCCTTTATCGTCGGCCTGTTCTATGCCCCCACGGTCGTTACCGGTATCCACCAGATGTACACCGCCATCGACCTGGGTCAGCTCGCCCAGTACGGTGTGACCTACTGGCTGCCCATCGCCAGCGCTGCCAACATCGCTCAGGGTGGCGCCGCACTCGCCGTTGCCTTTAAGACCCGCGATGCCAAGATCAAGGGTTTGGCACTTCCTTCGGCCCTGTCCGCCTTCATGGGTATTACCGAGCCGGCCATCTTTGGTGTGAACCTGCGCTTCTTTAAGCCCTTCATCGCCGGCTGCATCGGTGGCGGTTGCGGCGCCCTGGTCTGCGCGCTCACCTCGCTTGCCGCTTCCGGTACGGGCGTTACGGGTATCTTCGGTATCCTGCTGTGCCTGGCCCAGCCCGTGCAGTACGCGATCATGTTTGCGGTCGCCGCGCTGGTTTCCTTTGGCGTCTCGTTTGTCCTGTACAAGGACGAGCCCAAGGGTTCCGAGCAGGCCTAAGAGCTTTTGATTGAGGGGTGCCCGCGGGTTGTATGCCCGCGGGCGTTTCCCGTATCTGGTGCCGATCTCTGGTGCCTTGTTACTTTCGATCCGTTAGGACTTTGATATGTCTAATGCACTTGGTCGCGACCTTGCAAAGCTGGTTGCCGCTGTTGACGCCGCTGCCTCTGAGTGCGGTCATGGCGCGTATGGCCAGCACTTCCATATTATGCCGCCCGCGGGTTGGCTCAACGACCCCAACGGTCTTTGCCAAGCAGGCGGCGTGTTCCACGCTTATTTTCAATATGCGCCGTTTGATGTCGAGGGTGGCGTTAAGGCCTGGGGTCATGCGACGAGCCGCGACCTTATGACGTGGGACTACGTTGGCGCCCCATTGCTGCCCGACGAGCCGTTCGATTGCCATGGCGTGTATTCGGGCTCCGCGCTTGCCGAGGGCGGTCGCATTCGCGTGCTTTATACGGGCAACGTTAAGCTTTCCGATTCGGACGGGACGTACGACTACGTCAATACCGGCCGCCGCGCCGATACTGTTTATGTCGAGAGCGTTGATGGCCTTGCCGGTCGGGAGTTCAGCCAAAAGCGTGTGGTGCTGGCCTCCGAGGATTATCCCGAGGATTTGACCTGCCATGTGCGTGATCCCAAGGTGTGGCGTGACGCGGACGGGCGTTATCACATGGTGCTGGGCGCGCGTCGTCGCGTTGACGGGCCGCATGTCGATAGCCGTTTTTGTGAGATGCACGGCGAGGGTGCCGGGCGCGATGTGGGTGAGATCCTGGTATACGGCTCGGCTGACATGTTTAGCTGGCAGCTCGAGAGCCGTGTGTCTACGCCCGAGCGCTTTGGCTTTATGTGGGAGTGCCCGGGGTATCTGGAGCTTGAGACGGATGGCGCCGTACCGGCGAAGTTCCTTTCCTTTTCTCCCCAGGGGCTCGAGGGCGGTCGTTGGGACCGCGGCAACGTATACGCTGCTGGCTACATGCCTGTATCGGGCGACATCACTGGTGGCAAGGACGCTTATGAGCTGGGCGAGTTCCGCCTGTGGGACGCCGGTTTTGACTTCTATGCTCCGCAGGAGTTTACGTCCGAGGATGGTCGCCACATTCTGATCGGCTGGATGGGCATGCCCGATGAGCCGACCTATGGCAACACACCCACCGTGGCGTGTGGCTGGCAGCACTGCATGACAGTGCCGCGTGAGCTCACAGCCGGTGCCGGCGGCGTGGTGCTGCAGCAGCCGGCGCGCGAGATCGAGCGTCATTATGCCTCGGTGCGTGTGGGAGAGGGCTCGTTGGAAGTTGACGGCGATACCTGCTTTGACGTTGTTGCCAACGGTGTCGATGGCGCGTTTACCGCGATGGTTGATGGCGAGCTGAAGCTGGAGTTTATGCCCGCCGAGGGCGAACTGCCCTCGCGCTTTGAGATGCGATTTACCGATGAGGGTTGCGCTTCTGCCGGCTGTGGTCGTACCGTGCGCTGGGAGCCCGTCGACGAGGTGCGCAACGTGCGCATTGTTGGCGATGTCTCGTCGGTCGAGGTGTTTGTGAACGATGGCGCGCTCGTATTTTCGACACGCATCTATCCCGAGGCCTATGGCGTGACCGTTGACGCTCCGGGTGCGAGCGTGAACTATCACACGCTCATCATCTAGGCGATTCGTCGCATATCGGCGCTATACTGCAGCCGTTGCCCACGATGCGGGGAACACCCGCATCGTGGGTTTTTGCTTATGAAGGGATGGTGCCGTGTGGGCGTACAGCAGCTAGAAGAGGCTTGGGCTTTGAGGATCGGCGCGCGTGAGGCGCAGTTGCTTGCGGCCTTGCATGTGCCGGCGGCGCTGTCTCTGTTGGGGATTGTGCGCCCCGGTGACCGCCTGGTGGCCTTTGCGGATGACTTTGCCGATGCGTTTGCGAGCGGCTTTGATTGCTGCGATGTCTCGCTGGTGGGCTCGCCGTCCGCCGAGGCGTTTGCCGCTGCGTCCGAGGGCTTTGATGCTTCGTTTGATGCCGAGGGGCCGCACCTGTGGTGGTTCGTTAACTCCATCGGCGGGTTTGGCCTGCGTGTGCCCGATCTGCGTGCGCTGGGTCGGGCGGCGCGTGAGGCCCATGCGCTGCTGGTTGTTGACAACACCGTGGCGTCGGCTTTTGGCTGCGATCCGCTGCGGCTGGGTGCCGTGCTGTCGCTCGAGGCGCTCGACCGCGTGTGTGCTGGTAAGGCGCCGCGCAAGTTCGTTGCCGCCTCGGTGGCACGCTCGCAGCTTAAGCGCCATCGTGTGGATGCCGCGGCTGAGTGCGTGCATGCCCTGCTTGAGGGCTGTGGCTTGGCCAAGCTTGATATGCCTGCTGACGAGGCCGGTGTGCTGAAGTGCGGGCTGGACTCGCTCGATGCCCGCATGCAGGCACACTTCGACCGCGCCCGTGCGCTGGCCGAGTATCTGGCCGCCAACGAGATGGTGCGCAACGTGCGCTATCCCGGACTGAGCTCGCATCCCGACCATGCGGTTGCAACGGGAATCCTCGAGCATGGCTTTGGCACGGCAGTTGAATTCGACCTTATCGAGCGTAGTGCAGATGGTCTTTTCGATGTTTTGCCGGGGGAGTTCCGCACATCGCCGGCCGGCGGCGCAACGACGCGCCTTTCGGCCCCACGCGGCAAGCAGGGGAGCACCGTCCGCCTCTTCGCCGGCACCGACGACCCCTTGATCGTGGCCGCCACCCTAGACAACGCCCTCCGATGATTTTTCTGGGACGGGGATTAAAAAATCATTGTGTACCTAATGATTTTTTAATCCCCGTCCCAGAAAAATCATCTATGGTGACCGACCGGCTAAAAAGCCCCGTCCCAAATTGGCTACTCTTTGATGCTGGCGATGAGGGCGTCGGCTTTGGTGGCAATGACGTTGTTGATGTCGGCCTGCAACTCCTCGTAGACTGCTATGGCTCGCTCGCCGGCGGGGGTGAGGGTGGATCCGCGGGCACCGTCGCGCTCGATGAGCTTGCAGCCCAGCTGCCCTTCAGCCTCGTTCACGATGCGCCAGGCCTTGGAATACGCCATTCCCATGCTCTTGGCGGCGCGGTTGAGCGAGTGCTCGCGGGCGATACCCTGCAGCAGCAAGACGCAGCCGTGGCCGAACACGCCCGGCAGATCTTTGTCGCACGACTGAATGACCAGTTTTGCCGTCGTCTTGTACTCCATGCGCTCCACGTCTCCCCGCTAAAGTGTTTGCTGGGCAAACGCAAAGCCTGCGTCAAACCCTCGTGTGCTCTTCTTAAATCATGCATTGTAGCAGTCAAAGTGCGTTAAGATACTTCCCCAGTATTGGGCGCCCAAGGTTGGGCTGGGTCCTACGAGGCCTGCAGCCGACCGGTCGCATGGAAAAAGGAGAAACATGGCTACGTTCTTTCCCGGTGAGTCCCACACGTTTTCGGAGTATCTGCTGGTCCCTGGTTACTCGTCCTCGCAGTGCATCCCCAACAACGTCTCTCTCAAGACGCCGCTAACCCGCTTTAAGCGCGGTGAGAAGCCGGCAATCACCCTGAACATCCCCATGGTTTCCGCCATCATGCAGTCCGTCTCGGGCGTCGACATGGGTGTCGCGCTCGCTACCGAGGGTGGCCTGTCCTTCATTTACGGTTCCCAGAGCGCCGAGTCCGAGGCCGCTATGGTCAAGGCCGTCAAGGATCACAAGGCCGGCTTCGTTCAGTCCGATTCCACGCTGACCCCCGACATGACCATGGAGCAGGTCATCGAGCTCAAGGAGAAGACTGGTCACTCCACTATGCCGGTTACCGACGACGGCACCCCCAAGGGCAAGCTCCTGGGCATCGTCACCAGCCGTGACTATCGCCCCAGCCGCGATGACCACCAGACGAAGGTCTCCGAATTCATGACCCCGCGTGAGCAGCTCATCGTGGGCGACAAGAACATCAGCCTCAAGGTTGCCAACGACGTCATCTGGGACAACAAGCTCAACGCCCTGCCGATCGTCGACGACAACGATCACCTTATGGGCATCGTCTTCCGCAAGGACTACGACAGCCACAAGACCAACCCCAACGAGCTGCTCGATGGCGACAAGCGCTACATGGTCGGCGCCGGTATCAACACCCGCGACTATGCCGAGCGCGTGCCGCTGCTCATCGAGGCCGGTGCCGACGTTCTGTGCATCGACTCCTCCGAGGGCTTCAGCGAGTGGCAGTCCCGCACCATCGCCTGGA
>CAJLAV010000108.1:0-6974 GCA_905204735.1 uncultured Collinsella sp.
CCACGCCGCACAGCGATGCCGGCTGGCGAATGGAGCCGCCGGTGTCCGAGCCCAGCGAGAGCGCGACCTCGCCCGCGGCGACGGCGGCAGCGGAGCCGCCCGAGGAGCCGCCGGGCACGCGCTCGGTATCCCAAGGGTTATTGGTGCGGTGGAACGCCGAACTCTCGGTGGAGCTACCAAAGGCAAACTCGTCCATGTTGGCCTTGCCCATGGGCAGGCAGCCGGCGTCGAGCATGCGCTGGACGCAGGTGGCAGTGTAGACGCTCTGGTAGTTCTTGAGCATGCGGGAAGCGCAGGTGGTGCGCGTACCCACGAGGTTCATGTTGTCCTTGATGGCCAGCGGCACGCCCGCAAGCGGGGGCAGCGGCTTGCCGGCGGCACGGTCGGCATCCACGCGCGTAGCGGCCTCGAGCGCAAGCTCGGGCGCCACCTGCAGGAATGCCTGGACCCCGCCCTCGCGCGCCTCGATGGCGGCAAGGGAGGCCTGGGCCACCTCGGTAGCGGTAAAGTCACCGGCGGAAACGCCCGCGGCGATCTGGGCAGCGGTAAGGGAATCGAAGCTTAGCGCCATTACTCGCTCTCCCCCTCTCCCAAAATGGACGGCACGCGGAAGTAGCGATCGCGCGCACTGCCGGCGTTTTCGAGCGCAACGTCGAGCGGCAGGTCGCGCTCGGGCTCGCGCAGGTCATCGCCCATCACGTTGGACAGGCTTCCGATAGGATGGAACGTGGGCTCCACGTCGGGCAAGTCATATTGCAAGACGGGCTCGAGCATCTGGACGGCGTCGTTCATGTAGGACGTCATCTGGGTGAGCTCGTCATCGGTCAGTGCGATCTTTGCGTACTCGGCGATGCCGCGCACGTCTTTCTCGCTGAGTGCCATAGGCGCTCCCTTCCGCATAACAGATAAACCGCTCTAGTATACAAGGCAACGCCGCTTGGAGCAGGTGCTTTAGCCAAATGCAGCGAAAACGTAACGAGGGCGGCGGTTGGCAGGGCGCGGTTCGGCGGACCTGCGGCGAAAACCATCCCGCCCACAACGAAAACCATCACAACATTCGACGCTTATCGTCAAAATCGCGATTTTCATCGAATGTTGTGATGGTTTGGAAGCCCCGACCACCACAAAGGTGCCTGTCCCCATTGTGGTGGTTCTGGAGAATGTCTTATGCCGAGGCCTTGGCCTTGCGGCGCTTGC
Organism: uncultured Collinsella sp.; assembly: GCA_905204735.1. Taxonomy (GTDB): domain Bacteria; phylum Actinomycetota; class Coriobacteriia; order Coriobacteriales; family Coriobacteriaceae; genus Collinsella. The sequence goes on from CAJLAV010000108.1 coordinate 1,198, forward strand.
GGACCGCGTGGATCACGATGTCCAGCAGCAACAGCACAATGGCAATAACCACGATGAGCACGGCGAATTCGCGCTTGCCCCAGTGACGGCCGGCCAGCGACTTTTGCTTGTCGACGTCCTTCTTGTTGTACTTGGTGCGCACGCAATGCACCAGCAGGCGATGATCGTTCACGCCATAGGGCGTGCAGGTGACGAGCGTCACCTTGTCGGCGCCGGGCTCGATGGTCAGCGACTCCATCTCCTCGGGCAGCACGACCTCGGAGTCCACCATCTTGTAGGCAAGCGTCTTGTTCATGGTGTGCAGCAGCACCAGGTCGCCGGGCTCCAGCGAATGGATGTCGTCGAACATACTCAGGTTGCGCATGCCCGAGTGCGCGGTGAGCACGCAATGCGTCGAGGTGCCGCCCACCGGCAGGCTCGTGCCCTCCAGGTGGCCGACGCCTGCCATAAGGACTTCCTCGCTCGTGCCGTGGTAGATGGGCATGCTCACGTCGATGGAGGGGATCTCGACCCAGCTCATCATGGGGTCGCGGTCAAAGATGAGCTGCTGGGCGTAGGGCTCGATCTGGTCGGCGGGGAGCTCGGTGGCCTCGCCAGCAAGTTGCTCGTTATAGGAGCGCGCCTGAAGCAGAATGCGCTCGCGTTCCTCTTCGGAGAGCGCGTCCACGGTGCTGGATACGGTGCTGATCTGGTTGAACACGCCCGAGGCCTCGAGCCGGTCCAAGATCCACGGCCAGGTCATAAGGCCCACGCCAATAAGGATGATAACGATGGTGATGAGCCGGTCGGCCCAGCGCGGCAGCCGCTTGCGGCGGCGCTTAGGTTTTGGTTGAGGTTTGGGCTGAGGGCTTGAGCCGCCGTTGTCCGCGGCGTTATTGCTCTTCATATGTTTGGCGCCCTGCACCATCGCCGGTCACTCCTCTACAACTCAAGTTGTCTAAACAAATAATAGCCGATTAGCGAGCTTCCGCGGCGGACAACGCAGCTTGGCTGCACCGTCCGGGCCACGTAACCCCACTCAACCAATCAAGCCATATGTTGCCTTCATCGTCTCGAGCAACTGCGCCATCGTTACACCCGCAACCCCAATTTGTTTCAGATTGACGTCGCCCACCTCACAATCTTTGACAAACGCAAGCATATCGTCCTTCAGTTCTCCGCCCAGGTCGACACCTTCCGACTCGCCAAGCAGCTGAGCAAGCCTCAGCGCATCGTGTTTATGCTTTTTTACCTTCCTCGAATCAACGTTCTCCCCCGCTTCCCGTCTAGCTTTTAGGTCGAGATACGCCTTCGCTTTGAACGGGACAATGTATTCCGTATCCAAGACCGAAACACCGTCTACGGTCCGAATTCCCTGAAGAAACAAGTTGTAATAAGCATCGTCCAATAAAATCGCCGAAAGACTGCTTATGTTTTCATCAACGTGAATTGGCGCCACATCAACCCCCTCACGACCCTTTAGAAAGTCGGGGCACTTCGCGAAGAGCTCGATCATATGGGGATAACCCGGCCTCTTTGGTTCCGTAAACCGATAAAAACATGAGGCTTCGCTTTCACCCCAGCCACAGCGGTAGCCGCCATCACACACCAAGGTCCATATGGCTTCGGCCGTCTGAGGCAGCCGGTCATCGGCGACAATGACTACATCAAAATCGTGGGTCGCCCTAAACGAAAGTCCCGCCTCCGCGAGCAAAATGTCGCATGCTGTGCCGCCAATAAGCGCATACGACCCTGCAGCTTCCTGCATATGCTGCCGAAATTCTTGGAGACCTTCTACAGCGCTTCCTGCCATGGATATTCCTTTCCAAACATGCGATCGAGTTCAAGCTGAATTCGCTCATCGTCGATTGCCGCCAAAGATAGCGCAAGTGAAATGTCGTCGATACGGGAGGAGTCGGCAAACACGGGCGCATAGCGCCACACTTGGATCATCGTCGTTTCGCTGTCTGGCAGTTCCCCTTCTGCGACTTCAAGGTCACGCAGCCCACGCCATGCACTTCTTAAGACAGCCTTTTGCTCCATGCTCGGCGCAGCAAGCATCGAACGCGCAGCGAGCGCCGTCTCGCCAGCGTCAGTGAGACGGTCGATCCGTGGTGCCTTCCTTGCAAAAACAACCTTCGAGACAGGCGAGGAGAACTCTGCCATGTGCTCACTGAGCAGAAGATCCGCGGCCACGGGGAACGCAATGACACGCCGTTCGCGCCGCTCGCGCCTTGCGAGCCCCCTGTCTACAAGCTCGGTTACGGCCTCACTCGCGCGGCTTGCCGAAATCCCAAGCGCACGACAAAGGTCATCGGGATGATATGACTCCTGCCCTGCTCCCCAGATTGCGGCAGCCTGCGCGTTGGATGACATCTTGGTCGCGCGATTATGAAACCGGACGCTGCCTCTCTCTGTGAAGGCAGCGCCCATAAATGGAAGAAAAGCCTGTCTACCGGGGCAAACAAAGGGGATCCCTTGTGCGACCAATGCTTTGCGCTGACGCGCATCGGCATCAGGAAACGAAACGACGACAGGAGCCTCCGCACGCAAGGCTAGCTGGCTATAGACTCTCTTAGCCTCGGGAAGCCCAACGCCAGTAGGCAAACTTGCAAGCAAAAAAGAAAAACCATTTGCGTCAACGGCGCGGACCTCAATCGACCGCAGATGCAGCGGCAAGCGTGCGGATCCAGGCCAAGTTTTAGCCTTGGCGGAGAGGCCCAGTGCTTCTTGTAAGTAGGCAAGCGCTTCGTTCATTTCCATCTTTTTCGCTTAGTTCCAGTTAATATTGGAATTATACATAATTTTAGGAAATAACGAGATTTCTATCAGGCATAGGCCCGTATTTGAGTTTTCAAAATATCTCGGATCAACAGAAAGATTCGGGATACAATGTTTATAGAAAACGACGCATCCCGCGTAAGTGTTAAGGAGCGCGGGCAGCCTAGTTTTCTAACGTGTTAAACGGCCGGGCTGCAACCCCGGCCGTTCTTATTTGCGCTTGCGGCGCAAACGCCGAGAACCGTCCGCACCGCGCGTGCGCCTACGGACCTTAAACCGAACCTCATACGAGTCAAAAAACGCGATGACGAACGAGCCCACCGCTGCAAGGGCGGCGAGCACGTTAAGGAATTTCAGCATTTGGGGACCTCCGATCGAGTCGTCGGCCGCCCGCGCACGGGATGCGTCGCAAGGGTATTTTACTGCGAGCGGACGCGCCTGCGCCTGGTGAACGCGATTTTTACAAACATTTGTTCGATAGTTACACACACGATCCCTCGACCGGCGGAACCTGGCCGCGTCGTCCGAGTTTGCCCGACGTGTTTGCGTTTTCAAAATGTCCCGAATCGGCGGGGTGATTCGGGATACAATAGCTACAGGAAACGACGCACCCCGCGTAAGTGTTCGAAAGCGCGGGCGGCCTAGTTTTCTGGTTTTGTTAAATGCCCGGGATCCGACCCCCGGGCATTCTTATTTGCGCTTGTTGCGGCGCAAATGCCTTCTACCGTCCGCACCGCGCGAGCGTCTACGGACCTTAAACCGAACCTCATACGAGTCAAGAAACGCGATGACGGATGAGTCCGCATCGGACGGTGGAGGCTGCCTGTGTTGTCCAAAAAGAACGGGGCAGACTCCAGTGCGGAGTCTGCCCCGAAAAGAGAATGGCAAAGCAAGAACGTGGATGGACGAGAAAAGTGTCCGCAAGTCTCATGGCCATCACATCCCACCTGCCAAAGGGATGGGTGAGCGAGCGTTACTCCTGCTCGGACTCCTCAGCCTGCTTACGGCTGCGGATGAGGTGTGCCACGCCGATGCACAGCACCGCGCCACCAGCGATCCAAGTGAAGGTCACGCCGTTAAGACCGGTGAGCGGGAGGTTGGAGCCCTTCTTGTTCTTGACGGTGAGGGTGACGGTGCCATGATCAAAGGTCGGAGCAACGACAAGTTCGGGGCCTTCCTTGGACGCAGTAACCGTCAGGGTATTATTTCCCTCGTTTTGATTAAGGCCATCGGCTTTAATGGTGAAGGTGAAGGCGCCCAGCGTGTTGTAGCCTCCAAGGGTGTCGGTCTCCTTGACCGTGTAGGTACCAGCATCAAGGCCCTTGATATTAATCTCGCCGTTTCCATCGGTCGTGAAATTCCAGGGATCTTTGCCGAGGGAACCGTTCTCCTGGACATACTGAGTGCCAGCGCCCTCGTCGGCACCCGTGGCCTGGATGGTGAACTTTACGCCCTCGAGCTTGGTGGCCTCGTTAGCAGAGTCCTCCTTAACGAGCTTGAGCGCGTAAGTGTAGTCACGGACGGTATCGGGCACGGACTCGCCCTTGCCGTTGCTCATGGGATTGTTGAAGTAGATGAGCTTGACGCTGTTGGGATTACCCTCGCCGCCAACCACGACATTCGTCGCCTTCTCGTGGTCAAGCTTGGCGGTGTAGGTGACGACGACATGGGAATCCTTGGTAAGCGTCTTGCCCACGGACCGAGCAGCAGCCTTAAGATCCGTAAAGGAAACAGTCAGCACCTGCCCAGTTACAGCCCCGGACTCGTCCGTAGTATTCGTGACACTCGCGGTGTAGTTGTTGACCGCCGTCACGGTTTCGTCATCAATCTTAACGGTAATAGAATTCTCATCCGCGGTCAGACCAGCGGAGAGCTCGTCGTGGAACTCATAGTAGTAGGTGTTGAACGTATCGATGTTCGCAGCCACAGTACCGGTCAGCTGGTAGTACACGGGCTGATCCATCTGGGAGTCGCCCTTGTCAGCCCAGTCGCTGCGGAGCTTGTCATCCTTGACCTTCTTCGTAACCGTGGGAATGCCAGTCTTCTCGGTCACGGTTACTCCAGTACCACCTACGACGGCGAAAATCGGCGAGGTGCCCGTCTGTTTCTTGTTGGAATAGTCTTTATTCGTACCGATGGAGTTATCATCTGTCAGGAAGAGATAGTAGCCAGCGCTCTCAGGCGTAAAAGAATCACCAGCATTGAACGCCGTACCTGACGGCTGCTCATTTTTCTTTACAATGGCGGCTATTTTATTAAGCAAGTCTCCGTTCTTAACAACGAGTTCCCTGCCGCTTTCGGACACATAGGTGCCCAACCAATCAGCAACGTCCTGAGCAGAAGGAGTTCCGGAAAGCTTCTTACCATTACTAGCATCGCTACGGATATCAGTAATAATCTGGTCCTTGGTGGTTTGCGTTATGGTATCAGCCCAATCAACATCAGATGTGACTTTACCATTTTCGCCGTCGTGAACTTTTGCCTTGAAGATTTGGTACGGAACGAAACGCGTCTTAGCGGTGCCCTTGTTGTTCTCGCTCTGCTCGATGATGATGCCATTTGCCGGAGCCGTCACCGGATCATCAGCAAACGCCATACTCACCGGCGCCATGACGCCGCCGAAGCTCAGCGCTGCTGTGAGGCCGGCGGTTACTGCCAGGCGTGCGATGTTCTTGCTCATGCTCATCTTCTTTTCCTCCATTTTCCGGTTGGTTCTCATTCGATCGGTCATCATCTGTCTGTGTCTTAGCATCTGCTTCGCTATGTCTCGCCCCGCTCTCTGTGGGGCTGCCAGCTACTCTTTATGGCTGCCACCTCCCCGCTTGATCAGGAGCGCGGCCACGAGGAGTGCGGCTCCGGCGACCGCTGCGGCGGCCGCGGCGTACATTGCCATATCGCCTGTCGAGGGCATGAAGCCTCCGGTGATAGTGCTAGGGGGCGTGCCGGTGGGCGTGTTGATGAGCGACGCCTCCAGGCTGCCCGTCGACCCGTCCGCGCTGTCGGCGCGCAGGGGCGAC
>CAJLAV010000109.1:0-6790 GCA_905204735.1 uncultured Collinsella sp.
CCTGTTCGCTGCTCAGCCCCACGCGGCGGGCGATTGCTTCGGCCGTCACACGGTTATCGCCGGTGAGCATGCGCACGTCGACGCCGAGCTTGCGGAGCGCGGCGATGGCCTCGGCGCTCGTCTCTTTGACCTCGTCGGCCACGGCGATGGTACCGGCAAGCTCGCCGTTCTTGGCAAAGAACAGCGGCGTCTTGCCCTCGGCGGCAAATTGCTCGGCAAGACCCGCGGGCACGGTAACGCCCAGCTCGTCCATCAGGCGTACGTTGCCGGCTGCAATGGCGTTTTGCCCTTCGCGCGCCGTAACGCCTCGTCCGGGCACGGCCGCAAAGTCCTCGACCATGCGCGCGACGATCCCGCGTGTCTCGCACTCGGCCATAATCGCCTCGGCCAGCGGGTGCTCACTTGAGCGCTCCAGCGCAGCGGCCAGCTTGAGCAGCGCCTTTTTGCTCATGGCGGGCGAGTCGTCGGCGCGCGTGGCCACTACGATATCGGTCACGGCAGGCTTGCCGCGGGTGACCGTGCCCGTCTTATCGAGCACCACGGTGCCCACGCTGCGCAGGTTCTCCAGCGCCTCGGCACTCTTAAACAGAATGCCCATCTCGGCGCCCTTGCCGGTGCCGACCATAATGGCGACGGGCGTGGCCAGGCCCAGCGCGCACGGGCAGCTGATCACCAGCACGGCGACGGCGGAGGTGAGCGCTTCGTTGACGCTTTCGGTCAGTGCCATCCACACCAAGAAGGTCACGGCCGAGATCACGAACACCACGGGCACAAACACGCCGGCGACCTTGTCGGCCAGTCGAGCAATGGGCGCCTTGGTGGCGTTGGCGTCCTCGACGAGCTGGACAATCTTGGCGAGCGACGTGTCGGCGCCCACGCGTGTGGCGCGGAAGGTAAACGAGCCGGTGCGGTTGACAGTGGCGGCGTTGACGGTGTCGCCGGCGGTCTTTTCCACGGGGATGGACTCGCCGGTCAGCGCGCTCTCGTCCACGGCCGAGCTGCCCTCGAGCACCACGCCATCGACGGGGATGGACTCGCCGGGGCGCACGCGCAGGACCTGGCCGGGAAGGATACTGTCGACGTCGACGGTGGCCTCGCTGCCGTCCTCTGCCACGACGGTCGCGGTCTTGGGCGCCAGGTCGATCAGCGCCTCGATGGTGCCGCCGGTCTTGGACTTGCTGCGCGTCTCGAGGTATTTGCCCACGGTGACGAGCGACAGGATGGTGCCGGCACTCTCAAAATACAGGTTGTCCATGCTCGTCATCATGGCCTCGTGCACCTGACCTGTGGCCAGCTGGTCGGCCATGATGAACATGGCGTAGAGCGACCAGGCGATTGACGCGGTGGCGCCGACGGCGATGAGAGCGTCCATGGTGGGCGCGCCGTGTACGAGTGATTTGAAGCCGTTGATAAAGTACGCGTCGTTGACGTAGACGATGGGGATGAGCAGGACGAGCTCGGTGAGCGCGAGCGTCATGCTGTGGGTGTGGTCGGTGAAGATGCCGGGCAGCGGCCAGCCGAGCATGTGCCCCATGCCTATGTAGAACAGTGGGACAAGGAATACGATCGAGACGATGAGGCGGGTGCGCATGGCAGAGGCGGCGGCCTCCAACTTTTTGGTGGGCGACTCCATATGGGTGACGCCAGACCTGGCCTGCGAGCTGCCGCTTTGGACAGCGTCGGTGCCCGTGCTGATGGGCGAGGCCGAGTAGCCAGCGCGATCGACAGCGGTGCAGATATCGTCGGGGGAGACCTGCGCAGGGTCGTAGTCCACCAGCATAGAGCCGGCGAGCAGATTGACCGCGACGCTCTCGACGCCGTCGAGCTTGCTGACGGCACGGTCCACGTGCGCTTGGCACGCGGCGCACGTCATGCCGCCCACGTCAAACTTATCTTGAGCCATGGCTTCTCCTTTCTGTGACGTAGTGTCGGAAATGTTAACCTGCCGATACTATACACCCATACCCCCTGGGGGTGTCCAGTACAGAAAGAAATGTATGAGATTTCGTTACAGATGAGGATGGATGGTTGGCCGATGGACCGTCCCAACCAATCATCTCAATCTGTAACATCTAGCAGGGAAAATGACCTCTAACTGTTACAAATCGAGACAACTGCCGGGGAGGGGTCCCGTCACGGCAAGACGCCCGCCGCCTAGATACAGAACCCGGGAATCACACAGGTTAGCTTGTTTGGCTTTTCCGCAGGCGTTGCGTACGTAAAGACGTCGCCGTCGTGGCCCACACGGTTTATGTAGAGCGTGCCTTCGGTCTCCGATGAGTCGGGGCTCACCGTGCGCTCCCACCAGCAGGTGTCCTTGCCCTTCCACTGGCGGACCATCGTCTCGTTCGTGGAATACGGGCTCACCTTGAGCTCGCGGAAGAGCTGATACTCCTTGCCCTCGCCGTTGTAGATGTCTGCCAGGTAGTGATAGTCCTTGGCAAACGAATCGGGCGGTTGCGTACCGCACAGCTCGACCATGGCGGGCAGCCAAAGGGTTGCGGGCAACTCGCTCAGACACGATGCACTGTTGGCGGCGCCAGCGTTATTCGAGACCTTTTTGACAGATTTGATGAGCGCGCGCAACTTGTTGGGCAGCAGCTTAAGGCCGTCGCCGTCGAGCCATTCCCGCAGCTCGCAAACTGCCCAGCCGGCGCTCGGCAGTTCAGCCGCAGCGTTGCGCTCGGCAATACCCGCGTCGAACATAAACGTCAGTCCGGCCTTGCCCGTCCCGTCCAGAAGCTCATCGTGGCGGATGCCCACAAGCTGCGCGCCGACCTCCAGCCCGTTGGTGAGTTTCACGCGCTTGGTACACGGATAGGGGATATGCCCATCGGCATCGAGCAGGTGATAGCGCTTGGCAATCTCGCGTGCCTCGCTACGGGTCTCAGCGGCCTTAATCTTGAGCGAAATCTCCTGCAGCTGATCCCAGGTGTAGTCGTCAAGTGAACCGCGGATGCCGTCGAGGTAGTCGGGGATGCCAAAGCCATGGGTTGCCGCCCCGATAACGCTGAGCCCCGCAACGGCTGCGATAGCGCCGCCGATAATAAAGCGGCGGCGGGTCATGGCATCGTGGCGGGCCTGATTCAGGATCTCTCGTGCGCGCTCGCCGGCGACGTCGACCTTAAGGTGCGTGCCAGAATCGATATCAATCGCGGCCTCGTCTCCTGTGCCTTCGCGGCCCTCGGATTCGGCATCGGTGAGGTATGCCGAGAGCACCTCGAGCATCTGCTGCTCGGTGGGACGATCGCACTGCTCGACTGAGAGACCCTTCATGATGATTTGGACGAGCGCTTCATCGCCCTCGCAGCGCGGCTCGAGCGGCGCCGGCTTGGTCTTGGTCTTTACGAGATAGAACGAGCCGGTTGCAGCGGCGTCCGTCGACTCAAAGTCAAACGGTTTGCGACCGCTGTAGAGCTGGTACAGAATGCTCGAAAGCGCATAGACGTCGATCGCGGGCGAACGGCGAAGGGCCGCGATGCCTTCGATATCCTGCGTGAGCATCTCGGGCGCGGCGTATGCGGGTGTGGCAAAGCGCCAGATGTCGGCGCGCCGGGTGATCGTGTCGTCGCCGAGAGCCATGGTCGCGGAGCCCATGTCGATGAGGCAGGGGTCAAAGGAACAATCGGCAATCTGCTGCTCGAGTGTTCGGCTGGTGGTGCGGAACATGATATTGGCAGGCGACAGGTCGCGATGGATGACCGGATTCACGAGGCCTTGGGTCATCAAGAGCGCACGAAGCACGGCGTTTCCGACGGCGGCGACCATCTGGGTGGTCAGCCCGCCCGAGGCGTCGTGCGGAAGCAGGGGCAGCGCCTGCTTGAGCGAGGTGCCCTCGACCCACTCCATGAGGATGAGAGGGTCATCCTCGCACGATCCGTAGCCATAGACGCGCGGAAATCCGCGCAGGTGCGAGACGGTACACAGATGACGGTACTCCTCGAACAGCGCGGCGGTGCTGGCCAGGTGCGCTGCCGATTGCTCGGCGGAGCGGTCGGGGGCTTGGCCGGAAAGGATGGCATTGTCCTTGAGTAGCTTGACGGCAAAGACCTCGCCGCTCGTGTTGGTCGCGCGCAGCACGTGCCCGATGTTGCCGTTGTTGCGGTGGGCCGTCTGGAGAATAAGCGTCATAAACCGACGCTTGGCGTCGTCCTCGGCGCTGGGGTCGACCGCCACGGCGGTATCGAACGTATCGAGACGGACGAGTTTGTCGCCATAGGCGCTATCGGTAGTATCCATGGCGTTCCTTTGTCTGGCATGGGTTGCCGCACGTTTACGCGAGCAGTGCGGATATCGGTAAAGTACCATGATAGCCGCACTGCCCACGTATACCGCTGAGCATTGTCGTTTACGACGCAGAAGGTAGAAGACGAAAGCCGGACGGCGACCGTCTTTCGATCGCCGTCCGCGCTAGTCCACAATGACAAGGAATGTCGTGTAGAGACCCAGATGGAGCCTGTCGCTGTTTTCGATTTCCACTGGGGGATAGATCTTGCCGGGCTCGCGTAGGTCGCGCGGCGGCTCGATTACGATATCGCCGTCGCCCGCGCCCGATTCGAGCACCGTGCCGTTGGTCGATCCAAGGCCCTGGGCGTACCAGTGCTCACCCTCAAGCCAAATGCGAAGATGTTCGCGCGATGCGTCGGCGCCCACATCGGTGATGCTGGGCGAGGTTTTGGGCAAGGATCCAATTACCGTGCCACGCGGATCGCGTGTGAGGGGATGGATTTGCATGTCGACGCAGTTGTCGGCATGTGTCCTGAGCAGACCGAGGTTGGGAGCGACGGCGTGCGGCTGATCCAGACTGCCCATAAAGCCACGTCCGACGGTAGTTTCGGTGGTGCCAAAGTGCCCACCCGTCTTGCTGTCGCAAAAGCGCTCGACGGTGGCCACGCCCTGAACGGGATCGGCGAGCGCCCCCGTTGCCACAAAGAGCATAAGGTAAAGCGTGCTTTTCTCACGCACGGCATTGCCGTCAAAGTTGTCGATGCGATTGAGGGCATTTGCATATAGGCGGCTGTCCAGCTTGTAGCTGGCGAGAGCCGACATCATTTCGTTGGCGGCCGGACCGCGATAGTGCTCGGCGATTGCCCGATAGGCGGACTCGCCGCCGCCGAGCTTGCTGCAGATTGCCGCGGAAAGGTTGAGCGTGGTGACGGTAAAGTCGCTGTAGATGGCGGGCGCGCACTGGTCAGGCTTGCGATGGACGATGTAACGGGTGAGATACGAGCGGTTGGAAGAGCATTTCTCGAGCAGGGTACTGCCGAGATAAGAGTTTCCATTGATGAGCATTCGGGCGATCTCGAGATGTTTAAGACCGCCGAACGAGCGGATATCGTTATAGAGGACCGAGCAAGGCGTCTCTGCTGCCACGGATACCTCCTTTGATTGCTTCCTAGCCAATATGGCGATAGGAATTAATGGCTCCCGGTGGGCGACGTATTAAATGGCTGTGCAATATACAGCGTAACCAAAGCAACATTATAGGCCACATGTTCGAAATTGCAGGAAGACTGAGAGATTTGGTTTGGACTGGACGGAAATCCCCCTCTGTCTTGTTCTGTAACATTTGGACCCGGTTTTGCCCTGCATCTGTTACAGATTGAGACAATCGGCCAGGCCCGCCTCGTCCGCCTCGTCATCTGTGGTTTACGTGGGGGCATACGGAGTACGGGTATACTAACCGGCGGCGAATCTGCTCCATCGCTTAGAGCTGCTGCGTCTGGACGGCGCGTGATAGGGCTGCCAAAGCGATCGCCAGCGTGCTGAGCAACGTCCTCTCTGTGCGCACCTGTTTTTGTATGTATTAGCGCACTACCAAGCACGCCCGCGCGGCCGCATGCCGCGCTCATGACGCGTGCAGATAAGGAACAACAACATATGCGTAATTCTGTATCCGACGTCACCGACGCCGAGATTCTGGACGAGGCCCGCGAGGCCATGACCCAGGCCGCCTTCGATGCCGCCGATGAGGCCAATGCTGCCCAGGCCGTCGAGTCCGCTACCGAGAGCCTGCCCGCCTTTAACGAGCTGGGGCTTTCGGACGAGATACTCCGTGCTATCGAGAACCTGGGCTACACGGCGCCGACGCCCGTGCAGGCCGGCTCGATCCCCGTGGTGCTCGAGGGTCGCGACCTGCTTGCCGCCGCTCAAACCGGCACCGGCAAGACGGCCGCCTTCTTGCTGCCGACCATGAACAATCTGGAGCACATTGCTCCGCCCAAACCCGTGCGCGAGCGCGGCGGCCGCAACCGCCGTCGCGGTGCCAAGAAGCCCGAGGGCAACGGCCGCGGCCCCGTGATGCTCGTCATCACCCCCACGCGCGAGCTCGCCCAGCAGATCGACGAGGTCGCGAGCAAGATCGCCGACGTCACCGGCCATGTCGCCGTGACCGTCGTGGGTGGCGTGAGCTACAAGCCGCAGACCGCGGCACTCAAGTACGGCTGCGATATCCTGGTCGCCACGCCGGGCCGTCTGGTCGACCTGATCGAGCAGGGCGCCTGCCACCTGAACGAGGTCAAGGTGCTGGTACTCGACGAGGCCGACCGCATGCTCGACATGGGCTTTTTGCCCGCCGTCCGCCGCATTGTGCGCGAGACGCCGGCCGAGCGCCAGACGCTGCTGTTCTCGGCGACGCTCGACCGCAAGGTCATGCAGAGCGTGTCCTCCATCTTGAAGGATCCCGCGTTCGTCGAGGTGTCCCACAAAGGCGAGACCGCCGACACCATCGACCAGTTCATGATCCCCGTCGGCCCGATGAAGAAGCCCGAGCTGCTGCGCCTCGTGCTCC
>CAJLAV010000110.1:0-6756 GCA_905204735.1 uncultured Collinsella sp.
GACGCCGCCCTCTCAAGGCGGAGATCACCAGTTCGAATCTGGTACGGGCTACCACGCATCTGATACCCGGACTTCCTATGGAAGGCCGGGTTTTTTTATTTTCAAACAACCGTCTGCAATTCCCGTTTGAACCAGAGCTTTGCGTTCTGCCTATGGCCCTTACGGGTACAATATCCAAGATATTTTGACTGTTAGAAGGAGTCTCATGACGGAGTCCTCTCAGCATACGTCTAAGCCCCAGGTCGAGGTTGAGGCCTCGGGCGGAGATGACAATAAGAGCGCACGCCGCGGCGCCATCTTTATCGGCGTCGTGCTGGTAGGTTATATCGTCTATCTGGTGGTAACCGGGCAGATGGGGCAGTTCTGGGCCGCTATGTCGAGCGTCCAGGCGTCATGGCTCGTTGTCGCGTGTCTTTGCATGTTCATGTACCTGTTCTTTGGCATTGTGGCCTATGCGATCGCCGTCTGGCTCGATCCCAATTCGCCCGTCGGCATCCGCGACCTGATCTCGGTCGAGGCGAGTGGCATCTTCTTTGGTAACCTGACGCCCATGATGATGGGCTCCACCCCGGCTCAAATCTATCGCCTGACCAAGGCCGGCCAAAACGTGGGCGAGGCCGGCGCCACGCAATTCACGCGTTTTATCGTGTACCAGTTTGGCCTCGTTGCCTGGGGCGCTATCCTACTGCTTGCTCGCATGCCGTTTTTTGCCGAGCGCTATGGCGACATGACGTTGCTGTGCGTCTTTAGCTTTGGTGGGCACTGCTGCATCTTGCTGGGCATCTTCGCCGTCGCGCTCATGCCTAAGACCGTCACGCGCGTCGCCCATTGCATCATCAATTGGCTTGAGCGCATTGGTGTCTCGGCCACTAAGATCGAGGGATGGCGCACGTTTGTCGATGGCGAGATCTACTCCTTCTCCGAGAAGTTCAAGCTTTCAGCCGGACATTTTTCTTCCATGCTGCTCACGGTGGTCATCACCATGCTGCAACTCGCGTTTTTCTATCTGGTGCCGTATTTCCTGATGCTTGCCTTTGGCCGCCACGAGGTCGACTTTTTCTCGGTCATGGCCGCGAGCGCCTTTGTCCAGCTGCTGAGCTCTGCGGTCCCCCTGCCCGGTGGAACTGGTGGCGCTGAGGGCGGCTTTGCATTGTTCTTGGGTCATTTCTTTGGGTCGGCTTCGACCGCCGGCTATCTGCTGTGGCGCCTCATTACGTTTATTGCGCCGACCATTTTGGCTGCGCCCCTGCTGGGACTTAAGAGCGCCCACAACGAGAGCATCCATGCGCGCTGGGATCGTGTGATGCGCAAGCTCGGCCGCACGCCTCAGACGCCCTCTGCGCCCACTATGCCGCACCCCACGAATGCTGTTACCGTTGATCCCAAGAAGCGCGCTCAGAAGGCTTCTGGGACCGCTAAGCCGGCTCATAAAGCCTATGTGCGCCAGACAGGCGATGGTATTCGCGTATCTCCGTCGGCACTCAATAAGAAGAAGCATCCCAAGTCGCAGTAGGGCAGTCGTGCGTTCTTCATGATGCGGGGCATATTTGTGCTGTATGGGGGATAATCCTCTTACGTAGATTATCTCTCATCTGTTGATGAATGCTTGCATATCGAAGGGACACGCCCATGGCAACCAGCAAACCGCGTCTTGATCGTCGCATCATTCGCAGCCGTAATGCCATCCTTTCGGCTTTCGAGCGCCTGCTCATGGAAAAGCCGCTGGCAGACATTACGGTGAGTGCCATCGCGCGCGAGGCCAATGTCGACCGCAAGACCTTTTACGTTCACTTTGGTACGGTTGACGGCCTGCTCGATGCCATTGCCGTCGATGTTGTGGAGATGATTGTCGACTCGGTCGAGAAAACGCTTGCTTCTATGGACGGTGACACCAGCGAGCGCGCTCTTGGCGCGGCGGCGACCTTCTTTAAAACCGTTAATGAGGCACTGTGCAACAACTTAGTGCTCAATCGTCAGCTGATCGAGAATATTCCGCTCGATGATTTCATGGCTCGTCTTCGTGCGCCGCTCGAACATGAGATTGCCGAGCGCGATCTGCTGCCCCAAGGTCTCAAGGACGAGATGTTCGACTACTATCTGGCGTTTTTGCTGTCGGGTATTATCGGTATCTATCGCACGTGGGCACTGTCTGACGGCTCGGTTCCTATCGAGCGCGTCTCTGAGGTCGCCAACGATCTGACTCTCAATGGTCTGTCGAGTCTGGAATCTCGCTTGGATTAGGCCTAGTCGGGCTCGTCGGCGTGGAAATCCCTGTTCACGAGGTTCTCCGGCGCCTTGGAGACCTCGCCGGTGTAGGAGCTGTAGCCTGAGGATCCTTAAAAGAAAGTCCAGTTTATTCTTCCCACTCCAAATGGGAATCCTCCGATGCGCCTTCGCATACTCGCATGACCTCGATACCATGCGAGCGTGCGAACTCGACGAGTTCTGCGTTGCGGGCGTTTATGGTGCCGAAGGCGGAGGGGCACACGATAAGGCGCGCGCAGTGGACGAGGAGCTCTTTGGCGCGGGCTATGGTTTTATCCCCGATCGGCTCGAAGGCGCGCTCGGCCACGCATTCCGTCGCCAGGTCGCGCGCGAGCTCGCAGTCGATGTCCCCTTCGTGCAGAACGCCCGCGTAGAACGCCTTGCCCTGTCGGATGAGCTGGCGAAACACAGCCGACCCCGTACCTGCGCCAGCGATGACGAACGTGTGCGCATCGCCGTGTGGGCGCCCAATTTCCACGCTGCCGAAGCGCTCGTTGAAGGTGCCATGTTTAAGGCCGTAGAGCTCGCCAATCGTCTCGCGCGTGAATATGTCCTCGGGTGCGCCGGCGCGGAAGACCCGGCCGTCCTTCACGCAAATCACCTTGTCGGCGCTTTTCTGCGCGAGCTCGAGTTCGTGGATGGACATGATGACAGCCACATTCCGCGATTTCGCAAGGTGGCGAAGTATTCGCAGCAGGTCGATCTGGTAGCGGATATCGAGATATGACGTGGGCTCGTCGAGCACGAGCACACGCGGATCCTGTGCGATGGCGCGTGCGAGCATGACGCGCTGGCGTTGCCCGTCGCTTATCTGCATGAAGTCGCGCTCGGCGAACTCTTCCACATGTGCGGTTTTCATGGCCTCGTCGACCCGACTATGGTCGTCGGGCGAGAGTGTGCCCATTCGCCCGGTGTAGGGGTGCCTTCCCGCCTCTATGATATCGCGGCAGGTGAGGAGCTCGGTCCGGGGTCGATCTGTCAGCATAACGGCAAGGTTCCTTGCGAACTCCGCCGTCTTCCATCGGGAAATCTCCCGCCCGTCGAGCTCGACCGCGCCGGCAAGCGGTGCCAGATGGCGTGTGATGGTTTTCAAGATGGTCGACTTGCCCGAGCCGTTCGGCCCGATGAGCGCCACGACGTCGCCCGCGCGAACCTCCAGCTCGACGCCTTCGACTACGACCTTCTTGTCGTAGCCCGCCGACAGGTCGCTTATGCGGAAAAGCGGCGCTCCGTCAGCCTTCGTTGCGACCGGGGTTTCGAGGTTCGACTCCCCTCTGAGCGTTTTGGGCCGCGGCATGAATTCCCCCATCTACCTCACTCGTTTCTTCAACATGAGTGCGATAACCACCGGCGCGCCGAAGATGGCGGTGACGGCGCTGATGGAAAGCTCGACGGGGGAGAACAGCGTGCGCGCGATCAAATCGCAGCCCGCGCAGAAGATGGCGCCTCCCAAGAAGCACGCAGGAATCACGCGGATGGGCTTCGACGACTTCAGCGCCGACTTAACGAGATGCGGAACCGCGATGCCTACGAACGACACCGGACCAGCGAACGCGGTCACGCAGGCGGAGAGCATGCTCGCTAGAAGGACGAGCACCACGCGGAAGCGTGCGACGTTCACGCCGACGCTTTTCGCGTAGGCTTCTCCCAGCTGGAAGGCGGAAAGGGGCTTCGATATCGCGAATACGCATGCGCTCACGGTGATCACCACGACCGCGATGACCGCGATGTCGTCCCAGCTCGAACCCGAGAAGCTACCCAAAGACCAGTTGTGCAGGTTCACGATGGACTGGTCGTCGGCGAAGGCGATGAGAAAGTTCGTCGCCGCCGAGCAGATGTATCCCACCATGACGCCCGCCACGATGAGCATGGCCATGGAACTTATGCGCCGTGCGATGAGGAGCACGAAGCCGATGGTGATAAGCGATCCCAGAAACGCTGCGGCCACCATGGCCGGCGAGGACATGGCCTGGTTCGCGCCCAGAAGTACGATCATCGTAAGCGCGACGACGAACTTTGCGCCCGAGGAGACGCCCAAGATGAACGGGTCGGCGATGGGGTTGTTGAAAAACGTCTGCAGCAGGAACCCGGAGAGCGAAAGTGCCCCGCCGAGAAGCACGGCTGAAAGCACACGCGGCAGACGAATCTCCCAGATGATCTGGATTTCCATGGAATTGGCCGCGCCTCCCGAAAGGATGCCGGGGATGTGGTCTGCGGGCACGAGCACGCTCCCGATGCACAGGTTGGCCCCGACGAGCACGATGAGGGCAACAGCGAGCAGCGCCGTCACGACGCGACACCGCGCGGCGCGCCCCGATTCGTCGTATGTCATGGAAAGCCGGCTTCTCATGGCGCTAGCCGAGCTTCCTCAGATAATGGAAGTTGCTCGCGTCATCGCCGGTGAACGCCCCGTGCAGCTCGTCGATAATGTCGGCGGTGGAAGTCATCTGCTGGTACATGTCGGCGCTTGTGACCCAGACGTTGCCGTTCTTCACGGCTTTGAACTGCGACAATAGCGCGTTTTTGCCTACGAAGTCGTTCAAGGTGGCAACCGATTCGTCGATGGTGCCGTTGTAGACGATAATGTCGGCATCCTTCGCCGTCGCGTAGAAGCGCTCCATTTCGAGCGTTACTGACGAACCTGACGTCGACGCCGTCTGCGCGTCATCGAGCGCGTAGTTGCCGCCTGCAAGCTCGATCATCTGCGCCACGTAGTCGCCCGCCCGCCGCGTGACGGCGGCCCCGTTCGAGTTAATGTAGAAATACGCCACGGTTTTACCTGACGACGCGAGCCTCGACGTTTGCTCGACGCGGGCCTTCTGCTCGTTGAACAGGTGCGCGGCCTCGTCTTCCTTGTCGAACAGGACGCCGAAAAGCTTAATCCACTCGACGCGCCCGAGTGCTTCGGGCTCGCTCGACGACTGTTCGGTGAGCACGACGAGCCCGAGCTTCTGCAGCTTTTCCTTCACATCGGGCGTGTGGTTGATCATGGTGTTCTCGATGGCGAGCGTGCAGCCCGAGGCCGATATTCGCTCGTAGTCGGGCGCGCTGTACTTGCCGCCGTAGGCGATCGCCCCACTTTCGAGTGCGCTTTTGAAGCCCGCGACCGAGCAATCGTCGGCCTTCGTGCCCGACATGAGGATGTTGTCGTTCGCATCGAGCGCGTCGACCAGGCACATCGTCGCCGACGACACGAGGTACACCTTGTTGGCGGGACGCCTTATGACCGCGATGTCGGAGCTCAACCCATCAGGTACCTTTGCATCTTGCGGTACCACGAGGAAGCGCTCCCCGTTCGAAATGCAGATAAGCCGCAGGCCGCCTTCGTACTCGTCGACAGTGAAGTGCTCGGCGTATTCAAGCTGAAGCGCCCCCGTCGGCTCCCAGCCGCAGCCCAAATCGGCGTTGTGGAAGTCGGCCGCGGCGCTTGAAGCCGTTCCCGCAGGGGAGCCGCCGCTTGCATCGTCGCCCGATTTCTCCTTCATGGTGGATGAGTCGAAGTGGAGCGTGTAGTCGATGGTGTGCGGCGTCGACATGGCGACGGTCTCGGCCGACACGGCGATGTCCTCGTCGAGCGTGACGGGTATCTCGAACGTGGAGTTGCCGCCGTCGTTTACGGGCGCGTAGTCCACGCCGTTGACGGTCATTTTGTCGTAGTTCGAACTCGACCAGGTGATGGTCGCGGTGTAGGTGTCGCCATCCTTCACAATTGTGGTTGGTGAGGCGATGCTTGCGCGCCCTGACCCGCCGGAAAGCGAGACGCTCACAGTGTATTCCTGAGAGCCCGTCGTGGCACCGGTCGCGTTCGGGCTCGCACTGCACCCCGCGAAGGGAAGCGCGAGCAGGGCGACGAGAACGCAGGCGATCGCGCGCGCCGCGATTCTGTGGCGCTTTCTGTTTTCCCCCTTGGGAAGAATCGACCGCATGGCGTTACTTCAGTGCGTCGGCGCGCAGATCGACGCCGGCGGATTCGAACACGAGCGTGCGGTCGTACCACTGCTCTTTTCTAATACTCCACGCGGCGCAGGCGGTGTCCTCGTCGAGCGCTTCAACGGGCACGTCGTAGGTGTACTTGCCTTCCGCGTTTTCCACATAGGGGATGAAGTCGGCCTCGCTCGCGGCGGCAGCCTCGTCACTCGTGCCCATGAAGAGCTTGCCGTAGCCCGTGCCGGAAAGTGTCATCACGCAGTGCATGGAGCCGTTTTCCACGATGAGCTGGGCGTCCACAATCCTGAACATGTTCGAGCTGGAATCTACGGTGATCGGATAGGTGCCGTCGGCCACCTTGTCGGCGGTGATGGGGGCAGCGCTTGCGCCCTCGGGCGCATCGGCCGCCTGTTCGGTCTTTTCCTGGGAATCGGCATCGCTTGCCTTTGCGCTGTCGATTGAATTTCCGCCGCAGCCGGCGAGCGAGAACGCGAAAAGCGCCGCCGACAGGGCGAAGGCGAGGGTTTTCTTCAACATGGAGGGGGTTCCTTTCAATCGCTTCGA
>CAJLAV010000111.1:0-6754 GCA_905204735.1 uncultured Collinsella sp.
CCCGCCGGTAATGCCCAGCAGGATCGTTTTTCCCTCAAGTTGCATTGAATTGTTGGGTGCCGCCGTCATCATTTAAGCTTCCTTGCTGGGGAGCACGAGCAGGCGGTGGCAATACGGGCAGTGCGTAATCTCACTACCGTCGTGGTTGAGGTCGCTCATGGACGATGCCTGCAGCGCGGTATGGCAGACCGTGGGGATGTTGCCCTGAATGGTCTCGACGGCCAGGCCGCGGAACTGCTTGAGCAGGCGCTCGTAATCGGTGAGCACGTCAGTCGGCAGCGTGGCAGCCAGCGCGGTGCGCTCCTTGGTAGCGGCGTCAATCTGGGCCTGGAGATCGGCAGCCTTAGCACGAGCGGCCTTGGTATCTGCCTTCACGCCCTCCTCGAACTTAGCGATAATGGCCTGCGCGCGAGCCTCGCGGTCGAGCGCCTCCTTATGGGCGACAACGACATCCTTGCGGGTGTGCTCGATCTTGTCCAGTCGCTTCGCCAGGGTGGCAAGCTCATTCTCCAGGTCCTGCACCTCGCGGTAATCAGAGCCGTCGACGTGACGCTTCTTTGCAGCCTCGATGGCGTTGTTGGTCTGGATCTCGGTGGTGTTGAGGTCGTCGAGCTCAATGTCCAGGTCCTTGCGCTGGGCGTAGAGCTTGGTCATCTCGGCCTTGAGCTTCACATAGGTCTTGCGCTTAGAAGCGAGCTCCTTGAGCTCCGGCATATTGGCAAGTTCGCTCTTGTTGCGGGCGAGCTCCAAATCGATCTGTTGCAGCTTGAGTAGCGTAGCGCCGGCGCTCATAAGTTCTCTCCTTTTGTCACAGTCCACCATTGGCAAGGGTTCAGTATTTTAATCGTATGACGGGGGTCGACCCCGGCGTCAACTGCAGAGTTCATCAAGATATCCACGAACGGCTCCTCGGAGCGGTCGTGGCCGAGCAGAATCACGCTCAGGCCACGCAAGGCAAGGTCCTGCGCCACGTGGTAGCCGGCCTCTCCGGTCACAATAACATCTGCGCCCGCGGCGATGGCGAGCTCACCAAAGTCGCCGAGGGAGCCGCCCAGAATGGCGACGGTGCGGCACGGGTGCTCGGCGTCGCCCCATACGCGGGGGTCGCTGCCAAAGGCCATGGCGGCACGGTTGGCGAGATCGCGCAGGTTGCAGGCGTCGTGGAGGGACGCGAGTGCGCCCAGACCGGTGAGCTCAGGCTCGTCCACATGCTCCAGCGAGCTCATGGGCTCAGCGCCCAGCAACTCACTCAGGCGAACGCGTGCTTCGTGCGAGCGGTCCAGGTTGGTGTGAAGCGAGATGATGCTCACGCCGCAACGAGCTGCCTCGTATAGTGCAGCGCTGCACTGGGGACGCGCGGAATCGGCCGGACAAAAGGCCTCGGGCGCCTTGATATAGATGGGATGATGCGTCAGCAGCACGTTGGCACCGGCCTCGAGGGCGCGGTTCACGTTGGCTTCGGTCGCGTCGAGCGCGCAGGCCACGTTGGTAATCTCGGCGGCAGGGTCGCCCACGGATAAGCCTACGTGGTCCCAGCCCTCGGCGTCCGCCTTGGGGTAGCGCGTCAGCAGGGCACGCTCGAGCTGGGCGACGATCATGCGGCACCTACGATCGACAACAGCGTCTGGGCAAAGTCGTCCAGATCGCCCGGGTTCACCCGGTCATCAAACGAGATGCGCAGCGACCCCAATGCCTGCTCGCGGCCGATGCCCATGGCGCTGAGCACGTGGCTCGGGTCCATGCTGCCGCTCGAACAAGCCGATCCGGCCGAAACCTCAAAGCCGGCGGTATCGAGCTTGATGATGAGCTCCTCCGAGTCCATGCCGTCGACGTAGATCGAAACCATACCCGGCAGACGATCGGCCTGCGCGTAGTCGCCCATCGTGGCGTGAATGCGAGGATGGGCCGTAAGCGTGGCGTAGAGCTTGTCGGACAGGGCCTGCAGCGTCGCACGCTCCTGGGCCACGTGGGGCGCCAGCGTGCGGGCGGCAGCGGCAAAAGCCAGCTGCGTGCGCAGATCCTGCGTACCGGCGCGACGGCCTGCTTCCTGTCCACCGCCAAAGATGCGCGGACGCAGCGGCGTGCGGTTCTTAAGGTAGAGCGCGCCGGATGCCACAGGGCCGCCGATCTTGTGCGCGGCAACGGTCATGGCATCGACGTCCAGCTCGGTGACATCGAGCGGAATATGCAAGTAGCCCTGGATGGCATCGCTATGAAACAAGGCACCGGCAGCATGTGCGGCGGCGGCCAGCTCGCGGATGGGCTGCACCACGCCGGTCTCGTTGTTGGCGACCATAATGCTCACGAGCGCCACGTCGTCGCCTAGCAAGTCGCTTAGCGCGGCAGGCTCGATGTAGCCCGCGCGGCACGGCTGCACCAGGTCGACGGTAAAACCGGCGGCGCGCAGCAGCGGCAAGTTGTCCAGGATTGAATCGTGCTCGATAGCGGACACGATCACGCGGTCGCGCTTGCGATCGCGCTGGCGGGCGCCCTCGGCAAGGCCGAGCAGCGCCAGCTGGTTGGCCTCGGTACCGCCGTTGGTAAGGATGATCTCGGACGGGCGAACGCGTGCGCCAAAGCTACGGGCGATCTCGCGACGGGCGACTTCCAGGCGTGCGGCGGCCTTGCGGCCAAGCGAGTGCAGCGAGTTGGGGTTGACGCCGGCAAGCTCGCTGTCGTCATATTCGCGCTGCGCAAGGAGCGCCTCGGCGCGCATGGGCGTCGAGGCGGCATAGTCAAGATTCACGGGTATGCGGTTTTGACCTGCGGTCATAAGGGTTTATGCCTCCTGTGCGGCCTCGTTGCCCAGCTTCTGCAGCAGCGCAACCTCGGCGGCGGGATCTTCGGACTTAAATACGGCGGAGCCGGCTACGAGCACGTTGGCGCCGGCCTTGACGACCTCGGCAATGTTTTTGGAAGAGATACCGCCGTCGACCTCGATCATGGGCGACACGCCGTGGCGCTCGCACATGGCTTTGAGCTCGTGGAGTTTAGCAATGGTGCCCGGGATAAAGCTCTGGCCACCAAAGCCGGGGTTCACACTCATGAGCAGCACCATGTCGACAACGTCGATGACGCTTTCGAGCACGCAGACGGGGGTGGCGGGGTTGAGCACCACACCGGCCTTGACTCCGCGCTGCTGCAGATGGGTGAGCGTGCGGTGCAGATGCGTGGAAGCCTCGTAGTGCACGGTGATCATGTCGGCGCCGGCGTCGGCGTACCAATCGACCGTCTCGTCGGGGTTCGACACCATCAGGTGTGCGTCAACCGGTACATCGGTGGAGCGCTTGACGGCCTTGAGGATGTCAACGCCAAAGGTGAGGTTGCCGGTAAAGTGGCCGTCCATGACGTCGAGGTGCACGTAGTCGGCACCGGCGATCTTGTCGAGCTCGCCCTTGAGGTTGGCCATGTCGGCCGAAAGGACGGACGGAGCGATTTTGATAGAACCCATGGTAGTAGCCTTTCTGCGCTAGTCGGCGAGTCCGTAGAACTCTTGAGAGGGGACGCGATCGGTGAGAATTTCGAGCGCTCTATCCAAAGTAACACCGTTGTAGAGCGTTTGCTCCACGGCAAAGGTGAGCGGAATGTCTACGCCCAGTGAACGGGCGAGCTCGCTGACGCTGCGGGCCGCGACGGCACCCTCGACCACCATATGCGTGCGCTCCTGATACTCGTCGAGCGACACGCCGTGGGCAAACTCGAAGCCAAAGGTGCGGTTGCGCGAATGCTCGGAGGTGCAGGTGGCAATGAGGTCACCCATGCCGGCAAGCCCCATGCAGGTCATGGCTTGACCGCCGCGGGCGTGTACCAGGCGGCTGATCTCGGCCAGACCGCGCGTCATGATGAGGGCGAGCGTGTTATCGCCCGCGCCGGTACCGGCAGAGATGCCGCACACGATGGCGATGACGTTTTTCATGGCGCCGCAGACCTCGACGCCCGTCATGTCCTGCGACAGGTAGATGCGGAAGGCCGTGGATAGGAGCAGGTTCTTAAAGGTCTCCCCTATCTGCGGATCTTCGCTGGCGATGACGGCGGCCGAAAGCCCGCCGCGGCAGATCTCCTCGGCATGGTTGGGGCCGGAGAGCGCCGCCACGCGCGACTCGTTGCCGATCTCGCTGGCGATGACCTCGCTCATGAGCAGGCCGGACTCGGGCTCGATGCCCTTGGTGAGGCACAGAACCGGCGTCTCGTCCGCGATGAACGGCGCCGCCTGGTGGCAAACGCCACGCAGGTGCGTCGAAGGCACGGCAAAGATGATGGCCTCCGCGCCGTCGAGCGCCTGGGCCAGATTCGTCGTGGCGACAACGTTTTCCGGCAGCACGTAGTCCACCAGATAGCGGGGGTTGCGATGCTCGCCGTTTATGCCGGCGGCCGTCTGCTCGCTATGGGCCCACATGATCACGCGCTCGGCTCGCGCGGCGGCAAGGCCAGCGACGGCGGTTCCCCAGGAGCCGGAGCCAATCAGCGCAACATTCATGACTCTCTCCTACTTATCGTCGGGCTCGGTGACGCGCTTGGTAAACGAGAGCTTGGACTCCTTACCGGTCATGAGCTTTTTGATGTTCGCGCGATGGGCCCACACCACGGTGATGCCGATTAGCGCCATGCAAAACTTGAGGCCCAGGCTGCTGTACGGAAAGACCGCGCAGGCAGCGATGGGAAGTCCGATGGCAGCGGCGAGCGAGCCCACCGACACGAACTTGGTGATGGCGACGGCCACGATAAACATGCCCAGCAGCGATAGGCCAATGGGCCAGTACCAGGCAAGAATTACGCCCAGGCCCACGGCGATACCCTTACCGCCGTGGAAGTTGAGGTAGGGCGAGAAGATATGTCCCCACACGGCAGCCAGGCAAATGACGCCGAGCATCCAGTCGCCGGCGGCACCGGGAGCCATGATGCTCACAGGGAAGCCATAGCCCACGCTCGCGATGAGCGGACGGGCGATAAGGACGCAGATAGCGCCCTTAAGGCAGTCGAGCAGTAGCGTGAGCGCCGCGACCTTGGGGCCGGCTACACGCAGGGCGTTGGTGGTGCCGATGTTGCCGGAGCCCGCCTTGCGAATGTCCGTGTGGTTGAACACGCGGCCCAGGATCAGGCCAAACGGAATCGCTCCGATAAAGAACGAAACCACGGCGCAGATGGCGGTCAGCAGAATCGGATTAAGCATCCTTTTGCTCCTTCTTCCTAAAGAAGAGTCGAATGGGCGTGCCGGAAAAATCGAAGGTCGAGCGCATACGGTTCTCCACGTAGCGCTGGTAGGTGTCGTTGACCAGGTCGCTGTGGTTGACGAAGAACGTAAACGTCGGCGGGTTGACGCCCGTCTGGGTCACGTAGTGCATGCGCAGGCGGCGCTTGCCGTCCACCACGGTATGACCGAACTCGCGCAGGTCGGTGAGGAACGTGTTGAGGCGCGAGGTGCTGATCTTTTGCGAGCGCGTCTTCTCGGCGGCGTCGACCATCGCCCAGATCTTCTCGACGCTGCGGCCGGTCAGGGCAGAGATGCGCAGGTACTGGGCCCAGGGGGCCATGACGCCCAGACGGCGGTCGATGGTCTCCATGCAGGCCTCGCGCTTGCGATCGTCGTCGAGCAGGTCCCACTTGTTGAGTAGCACCACGATGGCGCAGCCGCGCTCGATGGCCAAGCCCATGACCTTCTGGTCCTGCTCGGTAACGCCCACGGAGGCGTCGACGACGAGCAGCGCCACGTCGGCACGGTCGATGGCGCGCAGGCCGCGGACCATGGAGTAGTACTCGATGTTCTCGTACACGGTGCTCTTTTTGCGAATGCCCGCGGTGTCGACCATGCGGTAGTGCTTGCCGTTGCGCTCCACGACCGTATCGATGGCGTCGCGCGTGGTGCCGGCGATGTTGGACACGATGGAGCGGTCGGCACCCAGGATGCGGTTGAACAGCGAGGACTTACCGGCGTTAGGACGGCCGATGATGGCGACGTTCAGTGCATCGGGGAACTCGTCGGCGACCTCGTCCTCTTCCTCGGGGAGCAGGGCCACGATGTCGTCGAGCAGGTCGCCCGTGCCATGGCCGTGAAGGGCCGAGAGCGGCGTGGGCTCACCGATGCCGAGCGAATAGAACTCCCAGATGCTGTCGTTCTCGCGATCGGGGTTGTCGAGCTTGTTCACCAGTAGAAAGACCGGCTTGTCGCAGCGCTTGAGCATGCGGGCGACCGACTCGTCCTCCTCGGTGACGCCAGTGCGGCCGTCGACCACAAACAGGATGACGGCGGCCTCCTCGGCGGCGGCGAGTGCCTGGTCGCGGATGGATGTGGCAAAGACGTCATCGCTCTTGAGCGGCTCGATACCGCCCGTGTCGACGATGGTGAACTCACGGCCATTCCAATCGGCCGTGTGATACGAGCGGTCGCGCGTGACGCCGCGGGACTCGTGGACGATGGCGTCCGAGGTCTGGGCCAGGCGGTTAACGAGCGTGGACTTGCCCACGTTGGGGCGTCCGACGACGGCGACGATAGGTTTCATCTGCTCTCCTTTAATGGGTAGGGTCAGCGGAATTAGTAGAGTCGGCAGGCACAATGCCAAGGATGTGCTCCAGGGTATCGAGCAGCTCATGCGGCATGGTCGACACCACATGAACCTCGGCGCCGCGACTGGTAAGGCTTGCGAGTAAATCGTCACGATGATACTCGTCAAGCGTCATGCCGTCAGCGTTGAACATGAGCTTAGGCACAAAGAGCATAACCCCCGACAGGTCCTGCGGCAGCTGCTCCAGGATATCG
>CAJLAV010000112.1:0-6726 GCA_905204735.1 uncultured Collinsella sp.
GCTCGGTCGCGCCCGTCGAGTAATGCCGTGCTGGCAAAGGGAACTCGCACGCCTTTACGCGTGCCAGATCTCGTCGCGGTACTCGCGAATGGTGCGGTCGCTCGAGAACCAGCCGCTCGAGGCGGTGTTGAGCAGTGCTTTGCGGTTCCAGGTCTCCTGGTCGCCGTAGCTGCCACTAAGCTTCTCCCACGCATCCACATAGCTGCGGAAATCGGCCATGACCAGGTCGGGGTCGTTGTTGTTCATGAGCTCGTTGTAGATGCTCTCGAAGTTGCCCGAAAGACCCGCAAAGGTGTTGTCCTTTAGCTCGTCCATCACGCGGCCCAGACGCTCGCGGTCGCCGTTGAGGGTATCCCACGCAAAGTAGCTGTTAGACGCCCAGAGCTGCTCGACCTCGGGAGCGGTCAGGCCAAAGATGGCCTCGTTCTCGCGGCCGGCCAGATCGGCGATCTCGATGTTGGCGCCGTCGAGGGTGCCTAGCGTAATGGCGCCGTTCATCATGAGCTTCATGTTGGACGTGCCCGAGGCCTCCTTACCGGCGGTTGAAATCTGCTCAGAGATCTCGGCAGCGGGGTAAATGAGCTGGGCGTTGCTCACGCGGAAGTTGGGGATAAAGCAGACCTTCATGACCTCGTTGACGCGGGCATCGTTGTTGATGACCTCGGCGACGGAGTTGATGAGGCGGATGGTCTCCTTGGCGAAGGTGTAGCTTGAGGCGGCCTTGCCGCTAAAGATGAAGGTCGTCGGCGTCACGTGGAAGTTGGGATCGGCGATGCGACGGTTGTAGATGTCCATCACCTTCATGATGTTCATGAGCTGACGCTTGTAGGCGTGGAAACGCTTCACCTGGACATCGAAGACGGTGTTGGGGTCGATGACCAGACCGGTCTCGGCCTTAACGTAGGCTGCCAGACGCTCCTTGTTGGCGCGCTTGGAGGCGCCCACGGCCTTCAGGAACTCGGTGTCGTTCTGGAACTCCTTGAGCTTTTCCAGCTCAAAGGCGTCCTTGAGCCAGCCATCGCCAATGGCCTCGGTGACGAGCTTGGCGTAGGTGGGATTGGCCTCGGCAAAGAAGCGACGGTGCGAGATGCCGTTGGTCTTGTTGTTGAACTTCTCGGGCGTGAGGGCGTAGAAGTCCTTGAGCACGATGTTCTTGATGATGTCGGAGTGAATCTTGGCAACGCCGTTGACGCTGTGGCTGCAGATCACGGACAGGTTGGCCATGCGAATCTCGCCGTCCCACAGAATGGCGGTCTGGCGCAGACGCTCCTGCCAGCCCTCCTGCGTGGTGTCGAACGACTCGTGCCAACGACGGCTGATCTCGTCGATGATCTGGTACACGCGGGGGAGAAGCTTGGAGAACGTGCCGATGGGCCACTTCTCCAGAGCCTCGGGCAGGATGGTGTGGTTGGTGTAGCTCACGACCTGCGTCACGATGTTCCAGGCGTCATCCCACTCGAGCTTCTTCTCGTCGATGAGGATGCGCATGAGCTCGGGTCCGCACATGGCGGGGTGCGTGTCGTTGGTGTGGATGGCCACAAACTGCGGCAGCAGCTCCCAGTTCGCGCCGTGCTCCTTCTCAAAGGTGTCGAGCAGGCTGTAGATGCCGGCCGAGACAAACAGGTACTCCTGCTTCAGGCGCAGCAGACGGCCGTGCTCGCCGGCGTCGTTGGGGTAGAGGATGGCGCTAATGGCCTCGGCCTCGGCGCGCTCGGCGTCGGCCAGGGCGTAGTCGCCGCGGTTGAAGGCCTCAAGGTCAAAGTGCTCCTCGACCGGCTCGGCGGCCCAGACGCGCAGCTTGTTGACGGTCTCGCCGGCATAGCCCACCACGGGGATGTCATAAGGAACGGCCAGGATATCCTGCGTGTCCACCGTGCGGTAGAACGTGCGGCCGTTCTCCTCAAAGCCCTCCACGCGGCCACCAAACTTGATGGTCACGGCCTTGTCCTGACGGCGAACCTCCCAGGGATAGCCGTGGGTGAGCCATTCGTCGGTGGCCTCGACCTGGCTGCCGTTAACGATTTCCTGCTTAAACAGGCCGTAGCGGTAGCGCATGCCGTTGCCGTAGCCGGCAATGCCCTCGGCTGCCATGGAATCCAGGAAGCATGCGGCAAGACGGCCCAG
Organism: uncultured Collinsella sp.; assembly: GCA_905204735.1. Taxonomy (GTDB): domain Bacteria; phylum Actinomycetota; class Coriobacteriia; order Coriobacteriales; family Coriobacteriaceae; genus Collinsella. The sequence continues at coordinate 2,125 of CAJLAV010000112.1, forward strand.
GCCACCGTTGCCCAGCGCCGGATCGGGCTCCTGGTTCTCGATGACGGACAGGTCGAAGCCCATGTCGTCGAGCGCCTCGGCGACCATGTCGCGCACGCCAAAGTTGAGCAGGTAGTTGTCGAGCAGGCGGCCGATCAAAAACTCGATCGAGAAGTAGTACACGCGCTTCTTGCCCTCGGCGGTGGCGCGGGCGTCGCTCTTGGTGGCAACGGTGCGTGCCTTCTCGGCCACGAGCTTGGCCAGGGCGTTAAAGCGGTCCAGGTCGCTGGCAGCCTCGACGCTCTTGCCGCTGATGCTCATGACGGCATCGCGATAGAGCTCGGTAAACTCCTGCTTGTTGTCGAAGATCTTATTCATACGTTCCTTTCCCCCGGGGATGTTTCTCCCGGAACGGTTATGTCTTGTATCCTACGCCCCGTCGGGGCGGGTAATTACAGCTGTAACGGTTTTGTTACGCATCCTTGGCAGACGACTTAACAGAAGCAGACTTGGCCTTGGGAGTGGCCTTTTTGGCAGCCGGCTTCTTGGCCGCGGTAGCCTTAGCAGCGGGCTTTGCGGCGGTCTTGGTCTTGGCCGTCGTAACCTTAGCCTTAGCCGGAGCCTTCTTGGCGGCCGCAGGCTTGGGCTTCACCGAGGACGTGCGCTTCTTGGGCGCAACCTTGGGCTTCTCGACCACGGGCGGCTTGTAGCTGCTGGGGCCGCGGCGCTTAAGCACCACGCCAGCCAGGCCGGGCACCTTAATCTCGATGGAGTCCATCTGCCCGTTCCAGGGATAGGGCTCGCTCGAGCAGGTGTAGGGCTCCTCGCCGGCGTATCCGCTGCCGCCAAACTCGGGACGGTCGGAGTCAAAGATGACCTCCCAGTCGCCCTCGCGCGGCACGCCCACACGGAAGCTCTCGTAGCTCGCCGGGTCAAAGTTGATCAGGATCACCAGGTCGTCGTCGATGTCCTCGCCCTGGCGCACAAAGCTCACGATGGACTGCTTGGAGTTGTCTGCATCGATCCAGGTAAAGCCATCGTCAGTGTAGCCGCGCTCATACAGGGCGGGCTCGGCGGTGTACAGGTGGTTGAGCGCCTTAATAAACGCCTGATGATGCTTGTGGGTCTCGTACTCCTCGGTCAGGAACCACTGGATGGACTCGTAGTAGCGCCACTCAATAAACTGGCCGATCTCGTTGCCCATAAAGTTGAGCTTGGCACCGGGGTGCGTCATCTGGTAGAAGGCCAGCGTGCGCAGGCCGGCAAACTGGCGCCACCAGTCGCCCGGCATGCGGCCGATGAGCGAGCACTTGCCGTGCACGACCTCGTCGTGGCTCAGCGGGCAGATAAAGTTCTCGGTGAAGGCGTACATGATGGAGAACGTGAGCAGCTCGTGGTTGCCGGGACGCCACGGAAAATCGGTCTGCATGTAGTGCAGGGTGTCATTCATCCAGCCCATGTCCCACTTGTAGTGGAAGCCCAGGCCGCCGTCCTGCGGCGGATAGGTCACGAGCGGCCACGCGGTGGACTCCTCAGCCATCATCATCACGTCGGGGTAGTGCGCCTCCACGGCGCAGTTGACCTGGCGGATAAACGCGCTGGCGTCCAGGTCCTCCTCGGTGCCGTACTTGTTGAACTTCTTTTGGCCCGGATCGTCGATGCCAAAGTTGAGGTACAGCATGCTGGACACACCGTCCATGCGAATGCCGTCCACGTGGAAGTTCTCGAGCCAGTACAGCACGTTGGAAACCAGGAAGGAGCGGACCTCGCCACGGGCGAAATCGAACTTGTGCGTGCCCCAGTTGGGGTGAATCTCGTGCTCAAACAGCATGTGGCCGTTAAAGGTGGCAAGGCCGTGGGAGTCGGCGCAAAAACCGCCGGGTACCCAGTCCATGATCACGCCGATGCCCGCCTCGTGGCACGCGTCGATAAAATGCATGAGCTGCTGCGGGTTGCCGTAGCGCGACGTGGCGGCGTAATAGCCGGTCGTCTGGTAGCCCCAGGAGCCATCGAAGGGATGCTCCATGAGCGGCATGACCTCGATATGCGTATAGCCCATGTCGCGCACGTAGTCCACGAGCTCCACCGACAGGTCGTCGTAGGTGTAAAACTCGCCGCGCTGTGCGGGGAAGGGATCCATGGGGCCGGGGTAGTTGCCGTACTCGTCCGGCTCGCCCTGCGGCGCGTCGCCGAGCCAATATGCACCTCGTAGATGTTAAGGGGCTGCGACATGTGGTTATGGCTGGCGCGGCGCTTGAGCGACGCTGCGTCGTTCCACTTGTAGCCGTCGATGGTCCACAGCACGCTGGCGGTACCCGGAGGGCACTCGGCCTTAAAGGCGTACGGATCGGCCTTGTAGAGCTTCTCGCCCTCGTTGGTCTCGATAAGGTACTTATAGAGCTGACCCTGCTCGGCGCCAGGAATAAAGCCTTCCCAAATAGCGCTCGTATGCATGGGCACCAGCGGATTGGCTTGTTCATCCCAGTCGTTAAATTCGCCAATGACATGGACGCTCTTTACGTCGGGCGCCCAAACGCAAAAGCGCCAGCCACGCGTACGGTTCTGCGTGTCGGGGTGAGCGCCCATCTTTTCCCAGCTGCGCTCCCACATTCCAATGCCAAACAGGTAGACATCGTCCTTGGAGAGCTCCGGTGCGTGCGGGGCGGCTTTGCGGGTAGCGGGCTTTTTGGTTGCTGGCTTTAGCTTTGTATCGCTCACGTTTGATCCCATCATGACGCGGCAGCGTGTTGCCTTGGTGACTAGATGCGAAAGGTCCAAGGCTGCACGAATCGAAGGGACGGCGATAGTTCTATGATTCGTTCCACCTCGCGTGCTCGGTGGAACTTTCGGCAGAAACTACGATAACACCTGTACGTTAGTTTTATGGACGAAAGCGGATTTGCGGGGGCGTTTAATCGGTAAGCGACATGTTTATACCACTGGCAGAATTGCCGTGGTAAAACCCTTGACAGTTTTACCAATTAGGGTTTCAAAACTGTTAGGCTAACGTTTGGTAAAACGTTTTTAGCAGGTTGTTTACCATTTGACATCGAAAGGCTCGTTTATGAACCACATCGCTGCCCCAAGTGTTGCTTTTATTTTCGATTGCGACGGAACACTGGTTAATAGCTCCCCCGTCTGGGGACATGCACAGACCGAGTTATTGCGCCGTCATGGCATTGATGTGACGGTCGACGATTTTGCCCAGTTTGAACATCTTTCGCTGGAGGATGAGTGCCAGGCCTACCACGACACGTGGGGCATTGGCATGAATGGCGAGGAGCTGTATCGCGAGCTGGGCGATATTTTGATTGATGGGTACTCCAAGGTGCTGCCGCGCGAGGGGCTCCTGGCATTTTTGGAGCAGGCGAAGGCGGCCGGTATTGCCATGTGCGTTGCCACGTCTACACCGGCCGAACTGGTGCAGTCCGCGCTCGCTAGTGCCGGGCTCGACGCTTACATGGAGTTTGTTACCACGACAGGCGAGGCGGGGCGCTCCAAGCAGTTCCCCGACGTGTACGAGCTGGCGTTGCGTCGCCTGGAGGAGCGCCACGGGCACAAGTTTGAGCGTGCGTGGGTGTTTGAGGACGCCGTCTTTGGACTTAAGAGCTCTGGCGCTGCAGGCTTTGAGCGCGTGGGCATCTATGACTCGCACGGCCGTATGGAGCGCGACGAGGTGCGTGCCAACTGCGACATCTTTATCGATAACTATGAGGACCTGGACCTGGCCCGCGTGCTTTCGTTTGAGGGCTAGGCGAGGGTCGTGGCATGCAAAGTATTAGTGGTCTGCGGCTCACCGGTGGTGGCGAGCGCGGATCTGTTGCGTAGGCTAGCGGGGGAGTGCGACCACGTTGTCGCCGTGGACCTCGGTTTGGACGCCCTGTTGGGTGCTGACCTGAGCTGCGACGTCTATGTGGGGGATGCCGACACGGTGAGCGACGCGGGACGCGTTCTGGTCGATGCCGCTGCCGATTTTGAAGCAGAACGCCACAACCCCTACAAGGACTACACCGATCTGGCACTGGCACTCGATTCTGTCTGTCGCCGTTGGCCGGGCGCCGAAGTGGTTGCGACCTGCGCTACCGGCGGCCGTCCGGACATGGCCTTGTCTGTGTTAGGGCTACTGGCAGGCTATGCGGACGCCCCCGTCTGGATCGAAGAAGACGAAGTGACGGCCAGAATCCTGCACCAGGACGAGACCTGGACCATCGAGGGCGCCGAGGGCAAAACCTTCTCCATCATCGCCATCGCTCCCAACACCAAGGTAAGCGAACACGGCCTAGAGTGGGAGTTAGATCACAGCCCCCTCGGCCTGCTAGCCGACACCGGCATCTCTAATGTCGTCAGGAAAACGGCCAAGATCCAAGTCCACCAAGGAACCGCAATCGCCTACCTCTACAAGTAAGGTGCTGCCGCGTGAGGGTTTTATCGGGACGGTGGGTTAATTGACTGATTTTGCCGAAGTCAAAATCAGTCAATTCAGCCCCGTCCCAGGAAAACCCGTAAGAAAAAGTTTCAACAAAAAGTCCTTGCATCAAAGGAAACATTCCCTTATAGTATCTCCTCGTCACGGGGGCGTAGCTCAGCTGGGAGAGCGCTTGACTGGCAGTCAAGAGGTCAGGG
>CAJLAV010000113.1:0-6668 GCA_905204735.1 uncultured Collinsella sp.
GCAAGCCAGCGCGCGGCGGTTGAGGCACGAGCCAATGCTCAAAAAGAGAATGCCGAACTCCAGCGTGAGATTGATAGCCTGCGTGCGCAGCTTGGGCGCAAAGATGACGAAGCAAAGCTTGCCGAGTCGGCGGCGCGCAACGCTGCTCAAAACGATTTAGCTGCACGCGACGCTCAGATTGCCGAGCTGCAGGCCAGGCTTGCCGCGGCGGACAAGGCCCAGGAGATGGCGCTTGCCGCTGCCGCGGCAGAGTCGCAGCGTGAGCTCGATGCCGCTCGCAGCGAGGCCGAGCGCGCGCTTGCTGACTATCGCGCGAAGGTGCAAGAGAAGTTTTCCGCCGCAAAGGCTCAGTCCGAGCAAGAGGCCGAGGGCCTGCGTGCCCAGCTGCGCGAGCAGGAACTGATGGCAAAAATGAACCTGTCAGAGGCGGTCGCCGCGGCGGAGCGAGAGCGCGATGAGGCGCGTGCCAAACTGACGAGCGAGCTGGCGGTGCGCGATTCTCGCGAGGAACAGGTCAAGGCGGCACACGAGCTCGAGCTTGCGCAGGCCAAGCGCGCGAGCGATGACCTGATTCGCTACAAGGACGAAGAGATTGAGCGCCTTAAGGACATGAAGGTCCGCCTGTCCACCAAGATGGTGGGCGAGTCGCTCGAGCAGCACTGCGAGACCGAGTTCAACCGTCTGCGCATGACGGCGTTTCCTAACGCGTACTTCGAGAAGGATAACGATGCGTCCGAGGGCACCAAGGGCGACTTTATCTTCCGCGAGTGCGACGCAAGCGGTAACGAGGTCATTTCGATTATGTTCGAGATGAAAAACGAGAACGACGAGACCGCGACCAAGCACAAAAACGAGGACTTCTTTAAGAAACTCGATCACGATCGTCGCCAGAAAGGCTGTGAGTACGCGGTGCTCTGCACACTGCTCGAGCCCGAAAGCGAGCTCTATAACGCAGGGATAGTCGACGTGAGTTACCGCTATGAGAAGATGTACGTGATCCGCCCGCAGTTCTTCATTCCCATGATCACGCTGCTGCGCAACGCCGCCATGGGTTCGCTGCGCTATAAGCAGGAGCTGGCGGAGTACAAGCAGCAGAATATCGACGTCACGAACTTCGAAGCCAAGATGGAAAAGTTCAAGAATGATTTCGGCCGCAACTACGAGATCGCGAGCCGCAAGTTCCAAACGGCGATCGATGAGATCGATAAGACGATTAGCCACCTGCAGAAAACCAAGGAGGCGTTGCTGTCCTCCGAGAACAATCTGCGCCTAGCCAACAAGAAGGCGGACGATCTTACCATTCGCAAGCTCACGTGGGGCAACAAGACCATGAAGGCCGCGTTTGACGAGGCGCGCGGGGCTGCGACAGAGACAAACGATGAGCCAGCCGAGGCGGATTCGTATGAGGTCGAGGGTGCCGAGTAAGGCATAGCGTATAGCGCAAAAGCGGGGCCGCTGGCTATATTGCCAGCGGCCCCGCTTCGTTTCGTTCCAGTATGTTCGGCTAGTCCTCGAGCAGGTCCTCGATAAAGCCGACGCGGTAGTTTTTGAAGATGACCTCGCCGCCGTCTTGCGTGGCGTCCAGATCGACATCGCCCATGATGCCAAAATCGTGGTCGCCATCCTCGTCGGCAAAGATCTGGTGCACGTGCCATACGTGCGCGGTCTTCTCGTCGGACTCGTCAATGGAAAACATCGCGGCGCTGCGGGCATCTCCGTCGGTGAGGATTTCCTCGTGCTGCTCGTGGTAAGCGTCGAGTGCTTTTTGCCAGCGGATCTCGCTCATGCCCCAGTCGTCGTCGAGCTCGCCCAGGTCGCGAACGTGCTCGCGGGCGGCAAGGGTCACGCGGCGGAAGAGCGCGTTGCGCACCAATAGCGTGCAGCCGCGACGGTCCGCCACGACCTCGTCGATGCCCTGCGGCGGCGCAGCATCGAGGGCTGCCGGGTTGCCGGCGTTCTCCCACTCATCCACCAGGCTCGAGTCCACCGAGCGCACCACAAAGCCCAGCCACGAGATAATGTCGCGCAGGCGCTCGTCGCGCTTCTCGATGGGCACGGTGCGGTCGAGTGAACGGTAGGCCTCTGCCAGGTAACGCAGCAAAATGCCCTCGGAGCGGGCGATGCCGAGCTTTTGGATATAGCCCTTAAAGTCGCTCGCGCTCTCCAGCATGTCGCGCAGGACGCTCTTGGGCGAGAGCTGGTAGTCGTTGGCCCAAGGTACTTCTTGGCAGTACTTGTCGAAGGCGGCATCGAGCAAGTCCTCGAGCGGCTTTTCGTAGGTGACATCCTGGATGCGCTCCAGGCGTTCCTCATATTCGACGCCGTCAGCCTTCATTTCGGCCATCGCGCGGTCGCGCGCGGCGCGCTCCTGCGCGCGCAATACCTGCTTGGGGTCCTCGAGCGTTGCCTCGACCATCGAGATCAGATCCATGGTATAGGTCTCACTCTCGGGGTCGAGCAGCTCCAGCGCGGCAAGCAAAAACGGCGAGAGCGGCTGGTCGAGCGCAAAGTCCTCGGGCAGATCGACCGTCAGTGCATAGTCGATGTCTGGCGCGGCGTCAGTCGGGGCGTCGGGCGCGGGCGGCACCTCGGTGCGAACGACGACGCCGGAATCGATGAGCGTGGCGAAGATCTCGTCGGCACGAACCTCGAGCTTTGCCTTTTCCTCAGGGGTCTGCAGGCTTGTTTCGATGAGGTCGTGTACGCGGGCTCGGGCATCGCCGCCCTGCTCGACCACGCTAATCACCATGGAGTGCGTGATGCGAAGGCGCGGCTTGAGCGTCTCGGGCTGCGTCTCGATCAGGCGCTCAAAGGTCTGCTTGTTCCAGGTGACAAAGCCCTCGGGGGCCTTCTTCTTTTTAATCTTGCGGAGCTTCTTGGGGTCGTCGCCCGCCTTGGCCATGAGTTTGGCGTTCTCGATCTCGTGCTCCGGGGCCTCGGCGATGACCATGCCCTCGGTATCGAAGCCCGAGCGGCCGGCGCGACCGGCAATCTGATGGAACTCGCGGGCGCGCAGGCGACGCATCTTGTAGCCGTCGAACTTGGTGAGCGCGGTGAGCACCACGGTGTGGATGGGTACGTTGATGCCGACGCCGAGCGTATCGGTGCCGCAGATGACGGGCAGCAGGCCCTGCTGCGCCAAACGCTCGACCAGCAGACGATAACGCGGCAGCATACCGGCGTGGTGCACGCCGACGCCGCAGCCAAGCAAACGCTTGAGGATCTTGCCGAAGGCCGTCGAGAAGCTCGTGCCCTTGGCCGCCTCCTTGATGGCCTCGCGCTGCTCCTTGCTGGCAATGCCAAAGTTGGCGAGCGACTGTGCCGTCGCAAGGGCGGCATCCTGGCTAAAGTGCACGATATAGAGCGGGGCCTCTCCGCCGCGCATCGCGAGCTCGACGGTGCCCTCGAGGGAGGTCGTCACGTAGTCGTAGCTCAGCGGCACGGGGCGTGGGGCATCGACGACCAAGTCGCAGGTAGCGCCGGTGTGTTCCTCGAGTGAGGCGGCGATGGCAGTGACATCGCCGAGCGTGGCGCTCATGAGCATGAATTGCGTGTGAGGCAGGGTGAGCAGTGGCACCTGCCAGGCCCAGCCGCGGTCGGGGTCGGCAAAATAGTGGAACTCGTCCATGGCGACGCAGCCCACGTCGGCGCCCTCGCCCTCGCGCAGTGCATCGTTGGCAAGGATTTCTGCCGTGCAGCAGATGACGGGCGCCTTGGTGTTGATATGCGTGTCGCCGGTGATCATGCCGACGTTATCGCGGCCGAGCACCTGCACAAGGTCGAAAAACTTTTCGCTGACCAGAGCCTTGATGGGGGCCGTGTAATAACAGCGCTTGCCCTGTGCCATGCCCATAAAGAGCATGCCTAGCGCGACAAGCGACTTGCCCGATCCGGTCGGTGTTCCCAAAATGACATGGTCACCGGCGGCTAGATCCATGAGGGCCTCTTCCTGGTGGTCCCACAGCTCAATACCGCGGTCGCTTGTCCATTCAAAGAAGCGTTCGAAGGCCTGATCGGGCGTGAGCCATGGTTCGGGCTCGCTACCATCCTCGGGCTCCCACCAGGTGGGGGAGAGCGCGCCGAGCGAGCCGAATTCGGCTTCGGTTCCCGTGCCGCCCGAGAACGAGCTGGCGGCGCCGGCGCCAGAAACGGTGCTGGCGGAAGTATCTGTCGTGGTCTGTGCCATGTGGTTGCTTTCTCTCGCCGTTTGTCCGCCAACTATTATGGCGTAGCAGCGGCGCGGGGTGCCAGCGCGCGAGAAAATGCAGGAAATGGGCGTTCTGCCCAGCCGTTTGGTGCAGTTGCCAGCTAAGTGAGTAGACTTTTTGCAATATCGCGAGCACATGGCTTTTGCGCAAGAGCTCTACCTGCGGTTTTAGTTTTCGTTATGCGGGTTGTGCTTGGCTATTGCAAAAAAGTCTACTCACTTAGGTTTGAGGGTCGTTCGCTGACGCCTATTTTCACTTGTTTGCCGACGCCGCGACCATCAGAAGCCCCTAGGACTCCTGCGGCAGGCGCTTCTTGCTTTTGCGGGCGCGGTTTCTAAAGTTCTCGACGGCCTCTTCCATGCCCAGAGGTACATAGGTGAGCGCATCGAGGTTTTCGGGCAGGTAGCAGGCAAGGCTTTGCTCCTGCGCGCGGCCCGCCGCGAGCTGTTCATCGCTGGGCTGCGCGCCGGGTGTGGCGCAAATGCCATAGACGGCGGCACCCATCTCGCGCGTGCGGCATTCATATTCGGTCTCGGGGTGCTCGGGATGGTCGCGGCGGACGTCGTCGCTTACCCAAAGCGTATCGTAGCCGGCCGCGGCAAACTGTCCCAGGGCGTAATCGCGCAACGGCTTGCTATCGGTGCGCAGCGTGACGGTAGCGCCGGCTGAAAAGAGCGGGCGGTAGAGCATCAGATGGTCGACATGGACGAGTCGTTTTTTAGCGTACTTGGCCTTGGGCTGCGGCGTGGGAAAGTTAATGGTGATGGCATCGAGCTCGCCTGCGGCAAACAGCTGTGGCAGCGATGCGGCGCCTCGGGGCAGGACGAGTGCGTTGGATAGCCCCTGTTCGCAGATTTTCTGCGCGGCATAGGCGATGCAGATGGGCTCCTGGTCCATGCCGATAAAGAGGGTGTCGGGCTCGCGGTGGGCGCGCTCGACCAGATAGGTTCCCTTGCCACAGCCAAGATCCAGGTGAAGGTGTTCGAAGGGCTTGCTGCCAGCTGGCGCGCAAGCCTCGCGCCAATCTCCGGCATAAGCCTCGGGGTTCGTCTCGATCGCATCGGCGTAGCGCTCCAGGCGCTCCTCGAGCACAAAGTTCTTAGGCGTGCGAACGTGGACGGCTCCCATGAGGCTCCTTGGTCATAAATGCGAAACGCATGGCCGCGCGTTCCGTCAATGGGTTGAAAAGGGCGGGCATAGATTGCCCGAAAGATGTGGTGCGGCTCGGCGGCGAGTCGTCGGTGCCTACAGGCGCTTGAGAATCACATAGCGGTTGAGCTCGCCGCTACGACCGTCGGCATGGAAGCGCTCAAGCTCGCGCACGGGGACCTCGCCGCTCTTGTAGAACGTACGGACGCCGCGCACCAGGTCGGTGATCTGCTGATCGTCAAAGTGATGGCAATAGCGGTAGGCGTGGCGGTCGTTTTGCCAGCCGATGAGGTGGTCGCCGGCTTCAAACTGCGCGGAATCGTAACCCTCAAACGGCGGGGTGAGCTCGGCGCGGGCTTCGGCTCGAACGGCCTTGCGCGCCATGCGCTCGTCGTTCATAAACTCCCAAAAGCTGATGGCGATGATGCCGCCCGGGCGCGTCTGCCGCACCAAGGCGTCGAGTACGCGTACGCGGTACTCGCACGACGGCACGTGGTGCATAAAGCCAAAGCAGACCGAGATGTCGGCGAGCGGGGCGTCGAAAAGCACGTCGGGCGTCTCGGCGGGGTTGAGCTTCATGAGGGCGTCGAGCACGTCGAGTTCCTGGAAGTGCAGGTTGGGAATGCGAAGCGCGTGGCCATGTGCATCGATAGCCAGGTCTTGGCACGAGTCGACACCATAGAACTCAAACGGGCAGCTGGCATCTGCCGAGGGGTTTGCGCCGTCGACGCCCTTGGCGGCAAGTGCGCCGCCGGCGGCAAAGTTCTCGAATCGCATATTGCCGCAGGCAAGATCGAAGACGCGGACGGGATGCTCGATCGTGGCGGCGTTGAGCTGCCCGAGCGCGATGTCCATGGTGCGCACCCAGCCGGGCCACGGGGCCTGGCGCGTATCGGAAAAGGAAGCGGAGTGCTCGCGATAGAACGTATTGTTGAGCTGGATGAGCGATGAGGCGAAATCGCGGTTCACGGCGCGGAACTCCCTCCGTTGGCGGTGCGGAATAAACAGTACGACCATACTACCGTTAACGCCGCAACGGGGACAACCGAGCCGTGGGTCATTGCTTTGTTTGGACACATTTCCGCAGCTCATATGTGCCCGCAACCGCCGGTTGTCAAAAATCTCACTAGAATAGGTGGCATGCTTTTGGCGGTGGCGGATAGATTTTTAACTGTGCAAGGCGCCTTAAGAACAAAAACGGTCCGGCGGCACGGCTGGCATCACATAGGAGGAACCATGAATGTAGAAACTGCGCAGCGGCTCGCCGACCTTCGTCGCAGCAAGGGTTTTAGCCAAGAAGGGCTGGCGCGA
>CAJLAV010000114.1:0-6608 GCA_905204735.1 uncultured Collinsella sp.
CTATCACAGCCAGCATGTGCCCGCGCACCGGCAGCAGGCCCAGCTTCATGAGCGTCCACAGCATCAGGCAAACCAGCGCATGAATCAGCAGCAAGACGGCAGCAACGACAAGCGAGATCAAGCGGCATCCCCCTCACCGTCACCGATGTAAGCGATGTGCTGCAGCAGCGCCACGATGTCCTCGCCGTCGACGGGCTCCACCGCAATATGCTTTGCGCTCAGGCGCTCGCGGATAATGGGCAGATCGCACGCCTTTGCCTGACGCATAAGCAGGTAGAGCACGTCGCCGTCGACCAAGCCCGCCGCGTCGCTCTCGCGGATTGCCGACCCAATTACGCCCACCAGCTCGCCGACAGGCTCCATGCCCGGTACCACGCGCAGGAGCAAAAAACTCCCCATCTTGCTATCTGCCAGCGCCTGTTCCGCCGCGAGCTCTTGGCCAAAGGCAGCCTGCTTGAGCACGCAAGTGCCGTCAACGCAGCGTTTATCCTGCGCCACCGCCTCATAGTCAAAGGCACGGCCCAGCGCACTTTCGACCAGGCCGCACAAGATGCGGAACAGGTTTTGATAATAGAGGGTCATTTGGTTTTCGGCCGCACTACGCACAAAGATCAACACGGCGGGTGCCCCGTCGCGCTCGATCGTGTATCCAAACATGGGAAGCCCCGGCGTCAACTCGCGGTTCACCCACAGGTTCGAACGACCCCCGTCGCCCAAAAGAGGTGCAAGCTGCTCAAGCGTGAGCGAACGTGCGGCATCTTCGGCAATCGCGGGACTTGCTGCCACCAGGCGTGCAAATGCCCCGCCCGAAACATGGTAGATCGCCACCGAATCGTTCTCGAGGATCTCGCCCAGAAGCTCGCAGCACTTGCGATAGATGTCGCGTGGGTTGAGCACGTCGAGCTCCTGCGTCACGGCAAAGATCTTGCCAAAGCTGTCGTGGCGGCCCACGATCTGGCGCCTGTACGCGCGCTTGTCCTCGATCGCGTCGTGGTAGAGCTGCGTAAGGAACGTATTGCGGTTGCGCACGAGCTCGTTTTGATCGCGCTCCGCCCTAATGGCTTCGCTGTTGCGCAGCTGCACATAGCCGCACACGGCACCCACAACAAAGTACGCAATAAACGGCAGCCAGTTAGACGGCTCGTAAAAGAGACCCTGGAAGGTATAGCCATACTGGGTAAAGTAGCTCGCGGCCAAACCCACCGACGCCAGCAGCGCCGCAACCAGGCCAAAATCGAGCCCATACAGCGTGCCGATCAGTACCACGTACAGCAGGCGGTAGTCGAGCACGTTAAGCTGAGCAGACTGCGAAAACACCAGCTCCAGGCCCTCAAAGAGCACCCAGGCCAGCGCGGTCTCCAGGCATTTGATGGGCAGTGTCCGCCCGCGCATGCGGTCGATGGCGGCACGCAGCGGATGGCGCTTGCCCGCGAGGGTCTGCTCCCAGCGGGCGTGTATGGTCGAAAGATCGCGCAGCACGTCATAGCGCTGGAACCACCCGTAGCGCGTGCGGACGGTATCGCTCGGAGCAATGGAGACGACGGCGTCCCCGTCGTAGGTAATGTCGAGCCCCGGGAACAAGCCCTTGAGCGCCTCGCCCAGGTCTCCCACGGTGTGGGCAAAGCTATCCGGAACCTCGAGTTCCTCGAATGTGGCATCCCAGCTGTCGAAGATGCGACGCACCAGAACGGCCAGCTCCTCGGCGCAGAGGGCACCGAGCGGTGAGTCCGCCCCAGCCCTCATGACAGCAGAGCCTTGCGAGCACGCCTCGAACAGCGGGGTCAAAATCGGGTCTTCCAGCGTGGGCGAGGCGGTGTACAGATACGGCACGCGCAAGATCTTGGCCTGAATGCCGTCGCGGACCGCATAGTAGCGGCACAGGTCGTTGGCCGCACGGGCAATGATGCCCTTGCCGTTTTGCCCCGCAGCGTCCACCGCACCGTCCGCTCCCATGGGACCAGTCACAAACAGCAACTGAATCTGGCGACCCATGCAAGCTCGAAAGACGGAGCGCAGCAGCTCGATGTCGCCAACGGCCTCGGTATGCGGCGTGAGATAGGTAGAGAGGTAGACCACACGGTCGAATTCGTAAGCCTGGTCCAGGTGCTGCAGCAGCTCTTTCCAAGACGCATGGAGCGACGACCCGTCGCGGCGCGCCTCGTTGGCCGCCACGACCTGAACATGGTCACCGGGAAACGCCTTGGCACAAAAGTCGTCATCGACATACACGGTATTGCCAACAACCAGCACTTCCACCGTGCGCTCCCCCTCCCCAAATTTAGCTTTTGCCATGGTAAACATGCATATTGTACGCTGTCAATGTAGGCCAAAGGCAACTTTAAAGCTGTTTTAAGAACTTTTTCAGACGGGAAGCGACTCGCGCCTGAGCCAGAGAGCCCTACACGTGCCGCTGCACGGCGGAGAAAGGCGAATCCACTACCCCTCAGGCATAATTCCTGAGCAAAATCAAGCAGAGCACACGGCTTTTTGCGCCACTTTAAGACGTAATCGGGATGTGGCGAGAGGCCAAATTCGGAAGTGCGGGGAAAACCAAAGGAATGCTGACCAGACCCCCGTTTTAGGCTTCCGCGACCTGCGGTTTTGATACAAAAAAACCGCGTTGTGCTCGAAGGTTTTCGATTTTTCCCCGCACTTCTGTAATTACATCTCTGGATCGAGGGCGCAGGCAATGGTGACGACATCCACGATAGCGCCCCCCTATGCCTGATACCAAAATCGTTCCATAGGGACCCGTTTCCCAATGGGATGATTCTTCACAAAGGGCATTAAGGCGCATGAGAACATGGTAGAGGCAAGCAAGCGCGCTTCCACGTTTTCGCCCATGGTGACCACGGTATAATCCAACGAGACAAGCAACGAACGGGAAAGGCAGCGCGGATGAACCTGGGCAGCGAGAGCGAGACCGTCGAGTTCAAGAAGTCCACTGGCGAGCATAAAGAAGCACTGCAAGCCATCAGCGCCATGCTGAACAAGCACGGCCGCGGCGAGCTCTACTTCGGCGTGAAGGACAACGGCGATGTCATCGGCCAGGATGTCAGCGACGCAACGCTGCGCCAGGTGACGTCGTGGGTGTCCGACAAGATCGAGCCCGCGGTGTTCCCGACGGTCGAGTGCCTCGACGCCGATGATGGGCTGCGATACATCAAAATTGCCTTCTCAGGTGCCGACGCCCCCTACTCCGCCGACGGACGCTACTTCACCCGCGTGGGGACTTCGAACAAAGCGCTGTCGGCCTCGGAGCTGAGCGCCATGGTCGTCAAGCGTGAGCGCGCCCGTAGCCCGTGGGACTCGCTGCCGTCCGGCAGGCCCGTCTCCGACGCCGACGAGCAGGCGGTGCGTGACTTCGTCGCGCGCGGCGGCAGGGCCGGACGCGTGGGCGGCGGGTTCGCCGGCGTGGAGGACACCTTGGCAAGGCTCGACCTCGTCGCGCCCGACGGCAGCCTAAGAAACGCCGCGGTGGAGCTGTTCTGCGAGGGATCCGACACCTACCCCAGGATGAAGCTGGGGCTTCTGGGCGGCAACACCAAGGCCAAGATCCTCGACCTGCGCCGCGAGAGCGGCACCATGCTCAAGCTGCTCGACTTCGCCGAGTACTTCGTGACGTCGAACATCAGGCGCGAGTTCGTCATCGGCGAGACGGGCATGTACCGCAAGGAGATCCCCGAGATCCCGGCCGAGGCCATCCGCGAGGCGGTTGCCAACGCGCTGTGCCACCGCGACTACACCACCGGCACCGCCGTCGAGGTCAACGTGTTCATGGACACCGTCCAGATCGTGAGCCCGGGCCTGTTCCCCGAGGGCGACTCGCCGCAAGAGCACCTAGACGGTACCGCGAGCGAGTTCGGCCTCCGAAACCCCGCGATCGCGCGCACCCTGTTCCGCGCCGGCGTCATCGAGCAGTACGGCACGGGCATACCGCGCATCAAGGAGGCCTGCGAGGCAGCCGGCGTGAGGTTCCGCTTCGAGCAGACCGTCAACAGCACCGTCGTCGTCTTCGAGCGTCCTGGGTTGCAGAAAGCGGCCTTCAGGAGAACCGCGGCCGACAACCGACCGCTCCTCAGCGAGCGCGAACGAGCAGCGATGGCAATTGCCGCCGCTCAGGGGAAAATCACGACCTCCGACCTCGCGCGGGAGTCCAATGTCGGTAGGAAAACGGCCTCGAAGACTCTGAAAGACCTTGCCGGTCGAGGCCTGTTGGAATGGGTAGGGAAAAGCCCGAAAGACCCGCACCAGTTCTACAGGATGCCAAGCGAAGTTTGAGGCTGCAGGTCCTAGCCGGGAAACAGGCCCATTGCGTTTGCTGCCCTCCCCCTGCTGGGCACTACTGAGTAATCTACTGGGCACTGCTGAGTAATCTACTGAGTAGTGCCCAAGCGCGAGTTGGCAAGTCCGCCGAAGCCCAGAGAAACGGCTCCGAAGAATATACTGACCGCTACTGACCGCTACTGACCGCTACTGACCGCTACTGACCGCTACTGACCGCGCCGAATGCCGCGGTCTCCCGAGACTAGCAGAGCCGCCCTTATTGTTAGCGCTGCCGAAGCAAGCCCTACTTCAGCAGCAACTTGAATTTTCGTGCGATGAGCCTCCCCGGAGCCAAGAGCCTTTTGCCCTAATCACAACACCGCAATTCAAGCACCGCAGAAAACTCCATTAGCGATGAACCAGCCACTTGAAGACGTGATCAAGGTGCGGCAAGGGGTCAAATTCGGAGGTGCGGGGAAAATCGAAGAAATGCTAACCAGGCCCCAGTTTTCGCTTCCGCGAACTGCGGTTTTGGTGCTAAAAATCGCGTTGTGCTCGAAGGTTCTCGATTTTCCCCGCACTTCCGTAATTACATCCTTGGATCGAGAGTACAGGCAACAATGACGTCATCCGCGATAGCACCCAACAGTCACGGACGTACAAAAGGCCGTTGCCGGAAGCCTCCATACAACGACTCTTCTTTGCGCGCGCCACGCTCGCAATGCTCCATTAAATGTAACTAATTGATTTGCTATATACCATTCATAATGGCACATAGCAAATCAATTAGTTACATGTGGAGGCAGAACATGAGGGAGTACGTCGAGAAGCAGCTGCACACTAGAGTCGATTGCGAGCCCAACGACGCCTCGGAAATAACGACGCAAAACTCTTTCCGAAAGTGTAGGTGAGCGAAATGGCGACTCATGCATACGATGACCTTTATTCTTATCTAGCCGCATTCAAGAACAGCTCTCTTGCCGAAATAATTGCGTACCTAGAAGAACTGGGGCAAAGGAGGTTCGACGCCTTTATTAGGGGCCTTGCACCCCTTATCCCAATCGAAAAAATCGAAAATCAATCCCTGTTCAATTTTTCTGTTGACTCCACCCTTGAAGGAGGCAAATTCCCCTGCACTGACTATGCCTGTCGAGAGCAAAACATTTACCATTTGGCAAAGTTCTCAGCATTGTATGCAGATAAAACACTGATTCATTGCCCTATAGAATCGGCATTCGAAATGGGGCACGATGATTATGCCTCAGTCGATGAACTTGCATTCGGGATCTATTTGACCATGCGAGTCGAAGACATAGTCAAAGCTGGAATACTCGGATTTTCGAGCAATTACATTCCTCTTTGCAAAGATTGCCTAGCGCGACAAATCGAAAGAGAATCAAAAGCAAAAGGATTGATATCGAGTTATTGGGATGAACTCGTACGACAATTCTGTTCCTCTACCTCGTGCACTTTAAAACAAGCACCAGATGGGAATCTGTGTGTAGCGATTGAGGGAATGGATGCATATGGGTCCCATGATGAGATGGATGTCGATTTCCTGGTAATCCCGTCTGAATACGAATCGCTCTATGCAAGCCAAGGCGAAACGCGATTGGATAGAGACATGCTGGAGAAAGGCGGCATCTCGACTATCCTACTGCCTTTGTTGGACGATTGCTTTCAAGCCCTCGTCAATCCCTATTTTTCGAATAGCTCGTATTTAACCACTCGTCCAGCTCAGATTGAGTTCCTCGAGTCCGCAACTTCCACCCTTTATCCTCGAAAAGATCAGACCATACCCATTCGCCGGTTATCTTGCCCCCTCCCCATTGCTGAAAATGCAACGTTGCGTAGCATCCTTGATTGCCGCATTAGAAACGAAGAGTCGTTTCTTGTGTTTAGGGATACCTTGTCCAAAGGCCTGAGCGAAAGGCCCATCGACACCTCGACATTAGCTGACCTGAAGAACGACCTAATAGAGCCCGAGCTTCACAAGATATCTTTAGTGATGAAAAACGAGCGATCCCGATTAGTCACCTCCGCAGGCATTGAAGCCGCTATCGGAATTGCGAGCTTTACATTGGGGCAATACGGAATCGCATCACCTTCTGATGCCATGGCCTTCCTCGAGGCTGCCGGCATAGGGGCCGTTGCATCTCAATCCGCAGATTTCTTGCGAGAAGCCAAGGCAAAAGAGAACCCCATGTATTTCCTCTGGAAGCTCAATAGAAACAACCGTCTGTAACCTAAGGGGCAGAACACCGCAGTCGCCGAGCATATCTCGATCATTAAATAAGGCTCTGTTAGACCAGGATTGACATACATGTGTCCCCACGGTGCCA
>CAJLAV010000115.1:0-6515 GCA_905204735.1 uncultured Collinsella sp.
ACCGGCAGCGCCCGCGGCCCCGGCAAAGCCCGAGCCCCAATCGCTGCCCCAGGCGCCGTTGCCGCTAAAGATACTGTCAAAGATATCGCCCCAGCCGCTCGCGCCGGCACCGGCACCATAGCCGCCGCCATACGCGCCGCCCGCGCCCGGCATACCGCCGAACATGAGCATCTGGTCGTACTCTTTGCGCTTCTTCTCGTCCGAAAGCGTCTCGTAGGCCTCGCTTATCTCCTTAAACTTGGCCTCGTCGCCGCCGGCATCGGGGTGATATTTTTGCGCGAGCTTACGGAACGCGCTCTTGATCTCTTTGTCGGAGGCGCTCTTGGATACGCCCAGGATGTCATAGAAGGTTTTGCCTGCAGCCATCGTAGCTCCTCTCCTGTTTCATCCGCCGTCCCCGCGGACGGCGGCTCATGCTTTCATATGGCACTAGGCCAGAAAGGGCCCCGGGTGTTGCCCCGGGGCCCTTCTCAATTACTCCTCGGCGCTCTCGGCCGTATCGGCCGCAGCATCCTCGGGCGCCGCTTCGGGCTCCGGCGCGGGGCGCTTCTCGCCGCCGTACGTCACCGTCACCATCGCGGAGCGCAGGATGCGGTCCGCCATACGGTAGCCCTTCTGGTACACGTCGTTGACGGTCTCGTCGTACTGCGCGGCGTCCTCGACACGTCCCACGGCCTGGTGCTCGAGCGGATCGAACGCCTCGCCCTTGGGGTCGATGGGCTCAACGCCCTCGTGCGCAAACACATCGAGCAGCTTGGCATGCACCGCGTCAACGCCATCGACGAACTGTTTAAAGTCGTCGGAAAGCTCCTGGCTGCGGGCATGGTCGATTGCGCGCTCGATATCGTCGACCACCGGCAGCAGCGCGGTGACGAGCTTCTCGGTCGCGCGCTCGCGCTCGGCGATACGCTCGTTGGCGGTGCGGCGACGGAAGTTCTCCCAGTCGGCCTGAAGACGGGCGGTACGCTCAGTGGCGTCCTTTGCCTTGTCCTCGGCGGCCTTCTGGGCCTCTGCCGCAGCATCGAGCTCGCTACGCACGTCGGCGAGCTCCTTTTGGGCCTGCTCGAACTTGAGCTTAAAGTCGTTGTCGGCGGCTTCCTCACCGGCGCGGATAGCGGCTTCCACCATCTCGTCCTCGGTCATCGTCGCCTCCTTGTTGGAATCCTCTACCTGGTTCTCGGCAGCCTCGGCGGCCGCGGCCTCGTTGGCCTCGGTATCGTCGACGGCCTCTACGGGAATCTTCACGTCCTTCTCCTCAGAGTCAACGGGGGCGGCGCCAGTGGCAGCCGCCTCCGTGCGAGCTTTACGGGCGGACATGATTACTTGTCCTCGTCGTCCACAACCTCGTAGTCGGCATCGACGACGTCATCGTCGGCAGGCTGGGCGCCGGCGGCACCGTCGGTCTGCTGCTGAGCGTCGGCGTAGACAACCTGAGCCAGCTCGTAGGCCACGGACTGCAGGGACTCGCCGGCGGCCTTGATGGCCTCGACGTCAGAGCCCTCGAGCGCCTTCTTGGCGTCGGCGATAGCGGCCTCTGCCTTGGACTTCACGTCGGCGGAAACCTTGTCACCGAGCTCGTTGAGGGTCTGCTCGGTGGAGTAGCACAGGCTGTCGGTCTGGTTGCGGACCTCGACCTCTTCCTTCTGCTTCTTGTCCTCCTCGGCATGAGCCTCGGCGTCCTTGACCATGCGATCGACTTCGTCGTCGGAAAGCGCGGTAGAGCCGGAGATGGTGATCTGCTGCTCCTTGCCGGTGCCCTTGTCCTTAGCGGAGACCTTGACGATGCCGTTGGCGTCGATGTCGAAGGTGACCTCGATCTGCGGCACGCCGCGGCGGGCAGCCGGGATGCCAGTCAGCTGGAACTTACCGAGCGACTTGTTGTCGCGGGCAAGCTCGCGCTCGCCCTGGAGCACGTTGATCTCGACGCTGGTCTGGTTGTCGGCAGCGGTGGAGTAGACCTCGGTCTTGGAAGTCGGGATCGTGGTGTTGCGGTCGATCATCTTGGTCATGATGCCGCCCATGGTCTCGACACCCAGCGACAGCGGGGTAACGTCGAGCAGCAGGATGCCCTCGACGTCGCCGGTGAGCACGCCACCCTGGACGGCAGCGCCGTCGGCAACGACCTCGTCGGGGTTCACGGACATGTTGGGCTGCTTGCCGGTCATGGTCTTGACGAGCTCCTGGACGGCGGGCATACGGGTGGAGCCGCCGACGAGGATGACCTCGGTCAGATCGGAGAGCTTAAGCTTGGCGTCGCGCAGGGCGTTGGTGACAGGCTGCTTGCAGCGCTCGAGCAGGTCGCGGGTGATCTTCTCGAACTCGGCGCGGGTCAGCGTGTAGTTGAGGTGCAGCGGGCCGGACTGGTTCATGGTAATGAACGGCAGGTTGATGGTGGTCTGCTGGGCGGCGGAGAGCTCCTTCTTGGCGTTCTCGGCGGCCTCCTTCAGACGCTGCAGGGCCATGGGGTCCTGACGCAGGTCGACACCGTTCTCCTGCTGGAACTTATCGGCCATCCAATCGATGACGCGCTGATCCCAGTCGTCGCCGCCCAGGTGGTTGTCGCCCGAGGTGGACAGAACCTCAAACACGCCGTCGGCGAGGTCGAGGATGGAGACGTCGAAGGTGCCGCCGCCCAGGTCGAAGACCAGGATGCGCTGGTCGGTGCCCTGCTTGTCCAGGCCATAGGCAAGAGCAGCAGCGGTCGGCTCGTTGACGATACGCTTGACGTTGAGGCCAGCGATCTTGCCGGCGTCCTTGGTGGCCTGACGCTGGGCGTCGTTGAAGTAGGCCGGGACGGTGATGACGGCGTCGGTGACGGTCTCGCCCAGATACTTCTCGGCGTCGGCCTTCATCTTCGCGAGCGTCATGGCGCTCACCTGCTCGGCGGTGTAATCCTTGCCCTCGATGTCGACGACGGCACGGCCACCCTGGCCCTCCTTGACCTCGTACGGCACGGTCTTGATCTCGGAGGTGCACTCGGAGTACTTGCGGCCCATGAAGCGCTTGATGGAGAACACGGTGTTCTTGGGGTTGGTGACAGCCTGGTTCTTAGCGGCCTTACCCACGACGCGGTCGCCGTCGGCACGGAAGCCCACGACAGACGGGGTGGTGCGGTCGCCCTCGGCGTTCACGATAATGGTCGGAGAACCGCCCTCGAGAACGGCCATTGCGGAGTTAGTAGTACCAAGGTCGATACCAAGAATCTTGCCCATTAGAAATTCCCTCTCTCTTGTGCGTTCGCGCCGCCTCGACGGTCTGTCACGCGGCGCTTCGGCTTGTCTTTCAGGATGTAGTGTATCCCCTTATGGGCCGGAATATACAAAATCTAAGTCAATTCATATAAGATTTCTTATTGCTGAGAGTTTAGGTTCTCAAATGCGCAGGTAGATGCGCTGATTGAATTCTCGACAAATCTATCGAGATCTATGTAGAGATGGCTGAGGTTTTGGTCCGGGGGTGCCTGGGGCTGCCTTTCGGAAAGCTCATCCCGGTTTGAGCGCGGATTCCGGGCCGCAGCTTCCGTCTGAAGGCTCAACCGGAAACCATATCCCGTTTTGAGAGCTGATACCGGGTCGCAGTTTCCGCTAGCGGGCCCAACCGGAAACTGCGACCCGTTTTTCGGCCAAATAACGGGATGCCCTTTCCGCAGGCGCGCTCAGTAGCTCAGTATTTCAAGTCACCTTTAGCTAACATTTGCGCAGCTCAACGGCCCCACCTGCGTGTTTTTTAGTAAACCTTGGCATACTCGGCGAACGGTATGAAGATGCCGGCCAGAGGGTATTGCAAACGGTCGCTCCCGTGGTATGTTTTTGCCCGAATCAAACCGGCGCGCATCGCCTGTAGCGTCGGTCAACAGAGAGGAAACTACCATGGCTCATCCCGTAATTGATGCCGACGAGTGCATCGCTTGTGGCGTTTGCGTCGACTCCTGCCCCGCTGGCGTTCTGGAGCTCCAGGACGTCGCTACCGTCGCTGACGAGGACTCCTGCGTCGCCTGTGGCGCTTGCCAGGACGCTTGCCCCGCTGGCGCGATCACCGAGATCGTCGAGGAGTAACAACTCCCCCACCTGCACACTCAAAAGTACACCGTGCACAAAAAAGAGGCCTCCGCATCGCCGCGGAGGCCTCTTTTTTTGTGTGATAACTAATTTGGCACCGTCGCAGGTTGAGCTCACGTCAGCGAAAACGTCCCTAAGCGAGCAAGGTGACGTGAAAGAGGAGGGAAGCGTACTTTGTGGTACGCGACCGACGATTGAACGTCAGATTGCCGCTTAGAGACGTTTGCAGCGTCGGCTACGATAGGTCGTCCTCGTAGGGCATCAGATCTGCCAGATAGCCCTTTTCCTTGAGCATGGTCTCGATCTCGTCGAGGGTCTGCTCGTCCTCCGCCGCGATGCGATGGAAGTGATAGCCGCTTGTCACCGTCAGCAGTGGAAAACTCTTGCCGCTGGCAATACCCTCCAGATAGCGCTCGATATCGCGACGGTTGCGAATGTCCAGATCGGCTGTGATCTTGCCATACACGCGGTGATTGACGATCACGTTGAGAACGGCGCCTCCGGCGTCGACGATGCTCGTGAGCTCGTCACTTGCCTGCTCCACGCTATGGTGCACCTTGACCACGCGCGTGGGAACAGCCGGGCTGCCCGCCGCCTCCTGCAGCACGTAGCCGCGATTGGTGGCCACGATATCGTGCCCATCGGCGCGCAGCAGGGCGATGTCTTGCACGACAATCTGGCGGCTCACACCCACCTCACGAGCAAGCGCACTGCCCGAAACGGGCTCCTTGGCTCGCTCGAGCACGCCTATGATGGCACGGCGACGCTCGCGGGCGTTCATTATTTACCGTCCAGCAGACGCAGGTGCTTAAGCGAGAGGTCGAGGATCGGCGCGGAGTGCGTCAGGGCGCCCGAGCTAATAAAGTCAACGCCCAGGTCGGCGAGCGCGCGGATATTGCCGGCGTCCACGTTGCCCGAACACTCGGTCTTGGCGCGACCGGCGATAAGCTCGATAGCGGCGGCCATGTCGTCATGGGTCATGTTGTCGAACATGATAATGTCGGCACCGGCCTCCACGGCTTCGCGTACCATGTCCAGGTTCTCGCACTCGATCTCGACCGTCGTGGTAAACGACGCGTGGGCGCGCGCCATCTCGATCGCGCGTGTCACGCCACCGGCGGCATCGATGTGGTTGTCCTTGAGCATGACGGCCGTCGACAGGTTGTAACGGTGGTTGCTGCCACCGCCGATCTCAACCGCCGCCTTCTCAAACACGCGCATGCCCGGCGTGGTCTTGCGTGTGTCGACAAGCACGGTCTTGGTACCCTCGAGCGCCGCTGCCATTCTGTGCGTATAGGTAGCGATACCGCTCATGCGCTGCAGGTAGTTGAGCGCCACGCGCTCGCCCGAAAGCAGCACGCGCGCATCGCCGCGCACCTGGCCCACGTGGTCGCCGGCGTGCACCTCGTCACCGTCGGCAACATCAAACAGCACCGAGCTCTGCGAATCCAGCAGCTCAAAGGTGCGAGCGAACACATCCAGGCCCGCGATGATGCCATCGGCCTTGGCGATGAGCTCCACCGTGGCGGGGCGCGCCGTGGGGCACACACTCGCCGTGCTCACATCCTCAAACGTGATGTCCTCGCGCAGGGCCTGCAGAATCAGATCATCGACGACGAGCTTCATGGTAATGGGATTCATGGTCTACTCCTCCACGGCCTGCGTGCCGGCGGCACGGGCCAAATCATCGATTGCCAGGGAGTCGGCGCTCAGGGCGCGATGACGCCCGTCGAGCGCGGGCTCGCCCGCCTGCTCCACGGCGAGCGACTCGCCGGTGCGCATGCACCAGGCGGCACGGCGGCCCCAAACCAGGGACTCGAGCAGGCTGTTTGATGCAAGGCGGTTCTTGCCGTGCACGCCGTTGCAAGCCGTCTCGCCGGCGGCGTAGAGCTCGGGCATCGAGGTGCGGCCGTCCTTGTCAACCCACACGCCGCCCATAAAGTAGTGCTGCGTGGGCGTGACGGGGATGGGCTCGTCCAAGATGTCGCGACCGTCCTCCAGGCAGCGCGCGCGGATGTTGGCAAAGTGCCCGGTCACCACGTCGCGCTCGACCGGGGCAAAGCTCAGCCACTCGTGCTCGGTGCCGTCCTGCTTCATCTGCTCGCGGATGGCGGCGGCGACCACGTCGCGCGGCTGCAGCTCGTCGGTAAAACGCTCGCCGGCGGCATTGAGCAGAATCGCGCCTTCGCCGCGGCAGCTCTCGCTGATCAGGAAGGTGCGGCCCGGCTGCGGCGAGAACAGGCCCGTGGGGTGAATCTGCACGTAGTCCAGGTGCTCCATCGTAATGCCGTGCTCCTGGGCGATGTAGCAGGCGTCGCCCGTGAGCTGCGGGTAGTTGGTCGAGTGGTCGTATACGCCACCGATGCCGCCCGTCGCCCACAGCGTATGGCAGGCGTGAATCTCAAACGGCTTGCCGGCATGCACGCCCTCGGCGGCATTTACCAGCTCGTCGGCGGG
>CAJLAV010000116.1:0-6403 GCA_905204735.1 uncultured Collinsella sp.
CGGTTGGACCTGCGGTTACGGTTCCTGTTGTCGACGTCTGCCATAAGTGGTCACCTTTCTCGGTCTCTGCCGCTATCGGCTTTTCCCATCCATGATACCCCGCCGCGTACAAAAAAGACGGCCCCGAAGGACCGCCTTTCGCATCGATTTGCACGCACGGCAAGCACCGCCGCAATTCGCCACTAGTCGCGACGGCCGAGGATGTTCAGAATGCGCAGGAACACGTTGATAATATCCACGAACAGGTTAGAGGCCATGAGCACGGCGTTGGGCAGCGTAGGCGGCACCGTCGTGGCAACATAGGTGTCGTAGCCAATAAAGCCGGCGAACACCACGATCACGATCAGGTCGGTGATGGACTGCGAAACGCCCATGAACATCAGCACGATCTCGACCAGAATCGTGGCAAGCAGGATGCCAAAACCAATGCCATACACACGCTGGAAAAACTTGGGGAACGTCACGCCCAAGGCGCCAAAGACAAAGGTGATGGCGGCCGTGGCGATAAAGGCAGTGTTGATGGTGGGCAGGTCGTAGTTGGCAAGGCCAAACGACGCGGTCAGGCCAAAGGTGCTCGCAAAGATTACGTAGCCCACAAGGGACAGGCCCACGGACTGCTTGCTGGCGGCGGCCGACATCATGACCATGCCGACGATGGTCAAAATAAACGAGCCAAAGACCAGCGGCAAGGCTGCGCCGCTCATCATCATGCGCGCAAACGACATGGTGCTCGTAAAGTAGGCGCCGGCGCCCATGGCGCAAAAGCCCAAAAAGATCAGGGCAGACATGGTGAGGTTGTACGCGCGCGGCGACATCTCCTTGGCACGGCTTGCACCGGTCTCGATGGGGCCGTTCTGATAGCCCTGGATATCGTTCATACTTCGTCCTTTCAAAAAGCGCACGACAGCGCCGTAGGTGACAAGATTCCTGTCATTGTACCCGAACGCCGTGCGTCCTTACCTACGGCGCTCGCCCTCAAGCGTACGATCAAAGGCCCAGACCCACCAACGCATCACGTGTGCCTGCGAGCCGTCTGCCCGCTCGCGCGTCTGGTCCTCCAGATACAACTCGGTCGCGTGCCCGCCAAAACGCACCTTATATGTTGCCGTACGGATGCCGTGGACCATCAGGCCAAACCCGGTGGTCGAGATAATTTCGTCGATCGTAAAACAACGGCCGTCGACCCAGCAGACGGTGACCGGCACGACCTGTCCGCCCGCGAGGATGCGGGCCACGACGTCCACATACTGCTTGTGCACGCGCCGAGTTTTGCCGTCTGTCTGTCGATATTCCATGCCTCCTATTATCGAACGCATGTTTGCATGTTGTAAAGCGAACAGACTGTGGTTTTGGAGTGTCGTAGTAATCGCACGTGTCCGCATGGCGTGTTAGCAAAAAGAACACCCGCGGTCAACAGGGCTAATATTCAATTTTAGTGCCAAAAAGTTCACTTCTCCCATCAGAACTCGGTAAAGAGACCCGCAGGAGGTGATAAGATTTATCATGTTTTTGTAACGTGTCTGTAAACTTCGAGAAAGCCCATATATGGACGTAACGTTCTCAACCTTCCTCGGCCAAATTGTGTCGAACCCAGTCCTTGCCGTCACCGTGATCCTCGCGTTGGGCGCCATCTTCGTCAATGGATGGACCGACGCGCCCAACGCCATCGCGACCTGCGTCACTACGCGTTGCATGCCCGCCCGCGCCGCCATTCTCATGAGCGCCGCATTCAACTTCCTCGGCGTGCTCATCATGACGCACTTTAACGCGAGCGTCGCCAACACCATCTCACATATCGTCGACTTTGGCGGAAACAGCACCATGGCGCTCGCCTGCCTATGCGCGGCGCTGTTCTCCATCGTCGTCTACGGCGCCACAGCATCGCGTTTTGGCATCCCCACCTCGCAAAGCCACAGCCTTATCGCCGGCCTGACCGGTGCCGCCATCGCCCTCGGCGGTGCGAGCAGCGTCAACGTCCACGAGTGGATGAAGGTCATCTACGGCCTGGCGCTCTCCATAGGCCTGGGCTTTGTCATGGGCTGGGTCCTGTGCAAGCTCGTCTCGATTCTTTTCGCCGCCGCCAACAGGCGACGTGCCAATGTCTTCTTTAAATACGCTCAGATCGCGAGCGCCGCGGCCATGAGCTTTATGCACGGCGCGCAGGATGGACAGAAGTTCATCGGCGTGCTCTTTTTAGGCGTGGCCTTTGCCAGCGGCCAGACGAGCGTCGGCGATGCAGGCATCCCCATCTGGATTATGCTGCTGTGCTCGGCCACTATGGGCATCGGCACCAGCGTGGGCGGCGAGCGCATCATCAAGTCCGTCGGCCAGAGCATGGTCAAGCTCGAGAAGTATCAGGGCTTCTCCGCCGACCTCGCGGGCGCCGCGAACCTGCTGCTTGCCACCCTTACCGGCATCCCCGTGTCCTCCACCCACATCAAAACCTGCGCCATCATGGGCGTCGGTGCCGTCAAGCGCCTCTCGGCCATCAACTTCGGCGTCGTCAAGGACATGATGTTCACCTGGTTCTTCACCTTCCCCGCCTGCGGACTCATCAGCTTTGTCATGGCCAAGCTGTTCATGATGTTCCTCTAATCAAACCGAACGTCCATCCGGACCGCAACACTTCGCCCACCCGTCTTCGCCTCGAAAGGACCCACCCATGGCAAAGAAACCCGATTCGTTCTACTTTGACAACTACGTCGCTTGCGCCGACCTCGCCGTCCAGGCCGCAGAGCTGCTCACCAAGATTTTTGAGAACTTTGACCCCGCGCAGATCCACGACATGCTCGATAAGATGCATGCGATTGAGCATGCGGCAGACAAGAAGCACCACGAGCTCGAAGACGCCTTGCTCACCGCCTTTATCACCCCGCTCGAGCGCGAGGATCTGGATCTGATGAGCTGCTCACTCGACACCGTGCTCGACCGCATCGAGGGTGTCGTGCAGCGCGTCTACTTCACCAACATTCAGAGCATCCATCCCGACGCCATCGTCATCGCCCACAAGGTAACCGATGCCTGTCGCGCCATGAAGGACCTGATGGTCGAGCTTCCCAACTACCGCAAGTCCAAAACGCTGCGCGAGCTCGTCATCCAGATCAACACCATCGAGTCCGAGGCCGACGAGCTCTATATCAACGCCATGCGCAACCTGCACGTCAACGGCAAGGATCCGCTCGAGGTCATCGCCTGGCGTGACGTGTATGCCTTCCTGGAGTATTGTGCCGACTGCTGCGAGAATGTGGCCGATGTCGTGGATTCGATTGTCATGAAGAACAGTTAATTGGGGGTACATGTCCCACCGGTCGCGGGCCCGGCCACTCATAACCTTTTTCACTCCGGCTGCAAGCAGAGTCGTTCAAAAGGTTATAAGTGGTCGGGCCCGCTCCCTTATGTACCACCATTGGGAACTTTGGCTGAGGGGTTGAGCGTGGTGGGGCCTTTGCTGTGATGGCCCTTGATTGCTCGGGGTTTTACTTTGGTATTCGATGAGCGATTGGCTGATTGCCGCTTTGGGTACTCTTTGGGTTACTTTGGGTTTGTTTGATTTTTAATTGTTGGAGGGCTTGTATGTCTTATTTGGATCTGGCTCGGGGTCGGTATTCTTGTCGTGAGTTTGAAGATCGGGCTGTGGAGCAGGCTGTGGTGGATGCCATTGTTGAGGCTGGGCGTATTGCTCCTTCTGCTTGTAATAATCATCCAACCCGTGTGATGGTGTTGGATACGCCTGAGCTTCTGGAGAAGGCTGCTGCTTGTCAGCCTCGGTTTGCTCGCGATGGGTCTATCTTTGGCGCTCCGCTTATCTTCCTTATTTGCAGCGTTACCGATGATGCTTGGGTGCGCCCGTATGATCAGATGAACTCGAGTGCCATCGATACTTCGATCGTCTGCGATCAGATGATGATGGAGGCCACCGAGCAGGGCCTGGGAACGTGCTGGGTATGCCATTTTAAGCCTGAGGTAGCACAAGAGCAGTTCAACCTGCCCGAGGGCGTCTATCCCTATCACATGCTCGTCTGTGGCTATCCTGCCGACCACATCGCCGATCCCGAGCATCGCGAGGCCCGCACCATTCCCCTCCCCGACTTCCTCCTCAAGTAGATTTTTAGGACATGCCTCAAAACCTACCTTTTACCGCTCACCCGTTCGCTGAGCTCTGCGCCACTATGTGCAGGGCTCGGTTTTTTATGATGCGCACCCCTGCACAGTCATAAAAAAGGACCCGCAAGCTGCGGGTCCTTTCTAGGCACTAAATTGTAGGCCGAATGTTAGTCCAGGTCGTCGGCAGCGAAGTTGTCGATCGGGGCGAAGGGATCGGCCACGGGGACAACCGGGTCAGCGACGGGCAGCGGCTCGGCGGGAACAGTCACCGCAGGAGAAGCGGCAGAACCGACCGGCGTGGAGGCCATGAGATCGGCCGGGAAGGAGTTCTGGGCATCGTCCATGAAGTGCTGGATGAGCTTGAGATACTCTGCCTTGAACTCCTCACGGGAAGCCTTGAGACGATCGATCTCCTCGAGCTCGGCCTGCTTTTCGGTCAGAGCCTGGCGGATAACCTCGCGTGCCTTAGCGTCAGCCTCGTTGCGGATACGCTCAGCGTTCTCGTTGGCATCGTTGACGATGGTCTCAGCGGTCTGCTGGGCAGCGATCAGGGCAGCGGAAATCTGGCGCTCCTGAGCGGAGAAGTCAGGGGCGGGAACAGCCACGGGGGCGGCAGGAACGGCCTGGGCGGTGGCATCCTGAGCTTGGGCAAGCTGAGCCTGCGCATCGGCAAGCTGCTGCTCGGTAGCAGTCAGACGACCCTTAAGGTCGACGATCTTAGCGAGCATAGCGTCAACCTCGGAGGACAGCGTCTCCAAGAAGACGTCGACCTCAGCAGGATCGTAGCCACGCTTGGCCTCAGAGAAAGTCTGAGCCTGGATGTCTGCAGGGGTAATAGCCATAACAAGTCTCCTTTTTCATCGCCTCGGCGCTACACGCCCGACGTAAGTTACTAAGTCAGTTCTACACGAGTATACCTATAAGAAGCTGCAGAACCAGCCTCTGCACCAACTGCAACGCAATAATCGCAACGACCGGCGAAAAATCGATACCGCCCATCGGCGGGATGAAACGACGGAACAGGTTGAGCCACGGACCGCACACGCTATCAAGCACCGCGGCAATATCCTGAAGCAAACCACCCTGCTTCATGGGAATCCACGTCATAAAGCAGTAGACGACAATGAGCGTGGAATAGAAGTTGAACAGCGTATTGACCAGCTGGACGATAGTGTAGATGTTGATGGGAATCTCCTCGTCTTGTCTTTACTTAAGGTAGCCGTCGGCACGAAGCTTCTTGAGATCGGAATCTTTGACCTCGCAACCGGCGGGCAGCACCATGAACACGCGGTCGCCCACCTCCTTGACCGTGGCACCCAGACCGCAGGCAAAGCCGTAAGAGAAGTCCAAGACGCGCTTGGCAACTTCGGTGCGTACGCCCACAAAAATCAGTGCGACAGGCTGCTTGGTGCGAACGCGGCGCACCACGGTCTCCACGTCGTCATAGCTCTCGGGGCGCAGGACATAGGCCGGCAGCTGCGGTGTGGCGTTGATGATATTGCTCGCATAGGCCGAGGCATCGCTCGGTGCAGGCGCAGGCGCAGCGGCGGCACGGGCGCGGGTGTTCTCGGCGTAGCTCGACGGCGTGTCATAGGCACCAGGACGATAACCGCTCGCAACACTGTCCTGCGAGCGCGAAGGCGGGTTATACGTCGTGGCATGGCGGGAGTCATCGCCGACCAGCTGCCCGGAGCGTGTATACACGGCAACCGACTCAGCTTCACCACGGCGCGTCTGACCAAGCAGGCCGTTGCTCGGCTCGTCTTGGGTGTAGAAGCCCTCGCCCGAAGCACCGCTGTAGCCGTTGCCCTGATAGCCATCGTCATAGCCATCATCGTAGCCGTAGTCGTCGTCCTGGCCATAACCCTGGTCGTAACCCTGCTGGCCGCCCAGGTGCATCTTATTTTTAATCTCGTCAAGGAAGCCCATGGTTGTGTCCTCTCGCGGTTTAGTGCAGGCGCCCCGATAATCAGTGCGCACTTCAGAGCCTTATTTTACTGCAAACTCCGGGCTAAATACTACCCTGCCCAGGCGAACGAGCGTAGAGCCCTCCTCAAGGGCAGGCTCAAAGTCTTCGCTCATGCCGCAGGAAAGCTCAGGCAGGTTCAAATCGGGATGCGCCGCCTCCAGCTCATCCCTCAGCTCACGAAGCCCCGCAAAGGTGCGGCGCGCCACATCCTTATTCCCCCGGGGCGCCATAGTCATAAGCCCCTGTACGCAAATTCCCTCAAGTTCCGCAAGCTCACCCGCGGCGGCGCGAATCTCATTGGGCGAAAAGCCTCCCTTCGACTCCTCACCA
>CAJLAV010000117.1:0-6106 GCA_905204735.1 uncultured Collinsella sp.
CTTGACCGCGGTGCGGAACATCCGCCAGAAGGCATGGTTGAATTCCTCTGTTTTTCCTAAATCCGCGGCAACATCCAGCCGCCAGCCATCCGCATCAAACGGCGGCGAAACCCAACGCCTTGCAATCGCAAGAAGCTCCTCTCGGAGTGCCGCACAGCCCTCCACATTCAGCTTCGGGTGGTTTTCATAGCCCCACCAGCCCTCGTAGGTACCATCCGCGTTCCAGTAAAAATAATCATGATAGGGGCTATCCGCATGCCGATATGCGCCGCGCAGCTTGCCCCTGTAAAGTCCCTCTCTGTCGAGCCATTTATGAAAGGCTCCGCAATGGTTAAAAACGCCGTCCAGGATGATGGAGATGCCCAGCTTCTCGGCTGCCTGGCACAGCTCGGTAAAGTCCTGCTCGGTGCCCAGGATTGGGTCGATCTTGGTGTAGTCGGCCGTGTCGTAGCGGTGGTTGCTCGCGGCTTCAAAGATAGGGTTGAGGTAGATGGCCGTAAAGCCCAGCTCGGCGATACGGGGCAGGTCTTCCTGGATGCCCTTGAGCGAGCCGCCGTAGAAGTCCCAGGTCTTGATGGAGCCGTCCTCGGCGCGCTCGTACACGGGCGGCTCGTTCCAGTCCTCGACCATCCGGCGCTGAATGCCGTTGCGCGGTTTTTCGACCTCGGCCAGCGTGCGCTCGCGCCAGTGCTCGTCACGGGCATAGCGATCGGGGAAGATCTGGTAGACCATTCCGCGCTCGTACCACTCGGGTCGAACTTCGCGGTGCTTGTAGACAGTGACCTGGAATGACGGCACCTCGGCGTAATCGTAGGTTATACCTTCGCCGCCGGTGCGGCCCTGTGGTGCGCCCAGACGAACCTCGGGCTGGCCCTCGATATTGCAGATAAAGCTGTACCAGATAAGACAGGGCTCGGCGCACTCCAGCTCGGCGGTAAAGATGCCGTCGCCCTCGTGCGTCATGGGATACAGAGACTCACCGATCTCATCGACCCAGGTGCGCAGCGTAAGCGTTGCCTGGTTGGGGTCGGCGTCCTCTAGAATCACCGAAAGCGAGAGGGTCGTTCCTGTGGTCACAGCGCCAAACGGAGTGCGAAACTGCGGCAGACGGCTGTTGTGAATCAATCTCATAATACGGTCCAGTTCAATAGAATCATGGCCTGCGGGCCATGGGCTTTACGCACAAGTTGTAAGTATATCTGTTGTACACAGGCTGTATAAACAACATCCGTTTACCATCGGCGAACGGTTGTCCTAGAAAATCGTTTTACCAACTATCTACAGAGAAGGGGCGCCCGGTTGGAGCGCCCCTTACTTAGGGTTTGATGAGGTTTTGGATCGTCTGTGGGCTAGCGGCGTTTGCGGGTGGCCGTTGCCTTGCGGACGGATGTCTTCTTGGTCGGAGCCTTTTCCTCGGCCGGAGCGGCGGGGGAGACCGGAGTCTCCTTGGTGGGCTCGGGCTTGGCCTCTGCCTTCTGGGCGGCCTTGGCCTCGGCGGCCTTCGGCGCCGGCTTGGCCTTTACCTCGGCCTTGGGCTCTTCTTTGGCAGTAGCGGGCTTGCCCTCGACCTTAGCCTCCGCCTTGGGAGCAGCAGCCTTGGTCATGGTCTTCTTTGCCGTCGTCGTGGTGCGCTTACGCGCGGTGGTCTTGGCGGTCGGCTTTGCGTCGGCAGTTGCCTTGGCCTTGGGCTCGGCGCCCGCCTCCTCGACCTTGGTGGCCGGCTTTGCGGCTGCCTTGGTCGTGGCGGCCTTGGTCTTGGTCGACTTTGTGACCGTAGCCTTCTTGGCAGCCGTGGTCTTGGTCGTGGTCGTCTTCTTGGCAGCGGTCTTTGCCGGAGCCTTGGCTGTCGGTTTGGCCTCAGCGGCCTCTGCCTTTACCTCGGGAGCAGCCTCGGCTTCTACGGCCTTCTTGGCAGCGGCGGTCGTACGCTTGCGCGTGGTCGTTTTCTTGGCAGCGGTGGTCTTGCTCGCAGCGGCCTTCGTGGTCGCAGTGGCTTTCTTAGCCGTCGTCTTACGAGTCGTGGTCTTCTTTGCCGCGGGCTTTGCAGCGGGCTTGACCTCGGCCTCTGCCTCAGGAGCAGCCTCAGCCTTCACCTCAGGCTCGGCCTTTGCGGGCTCAGCCTCAACCGGCTTCTCTTCGGCCTTGGGCTCCTCAGCGGCCACCGGCTCAGCAACAGCCTCAGACTCGTCGACAACCGCCGCCGGCCTCTCAATCTCAGGATGCATAAAGAAGTACAGGTCAAGATACTTATCGGCCGAGCGCGTCCAGCTAAAGTCCTGGCTCATGGCCTGCGTGACCAGCTGGTTCCAGGCCTCGCGGTTATCCCAGAACAGACGCGCCGCGCGGAACACGGCGTCGCCCATCTCGTCGCCGTTAAAGTTGCTAAACGAGAAGCCCGTGCCCTCGCCGGTAAACTCGTTATACGGGATCACGGTGTCCTTCAGGCCACCGGTCTCGCGCACGATGGGCAGGGTGCCGTAGCGCATGGCAATGATCTGCGACAGGCCGCAGGGCTCAAACTTCGAAGGCATCAGGAACATGTCGGCGGCAGCATACATGCGCTGCGACAGTGCCGGATCGAACTCGATGCGCGCCGCCATGGTGCCGGGGTACTTGTCCTGGAAGTAGCGCAGGCCGTCCTCGTAGTCGCGGTCGCCGGTACCCAGCACGGCCACCTGAACGCCGCCGGACAGGATGCGGTCGAGCGCGTACATGACCAGGTCCATGCCCTTCTGGCGCGTCAGGCGCGTGACCATCACCATGAGCGGGCGGTCGTCGCGAACCTCGAGACCCAGCTCCTCCTGCAGCTTGGCCTTGCACACGGCCTTGCCGGAACGGTCGTCAACCGTGTAGTTAGCGGCAATGCGCTTGTCGGTCGCCGGGTCAAAGCCTGCAACGTCAATGCCGTTGAGGATGCCCTGCAGCGCGTACGAACGCTCGCGCAGCACGCCGTCCAGGCCCTCGCCAAACTCGGGCGTCTGGATCTCGTTGGCATAGGTAGGGCTTACCGTGGTGATGGCGTCGGCATAGCGCAGCGCGCCCAGCATGTAGTTGATGCTGCAGGCGTCGCAACGCAGCTGCGAGGCGGCCGCGGGAATATGCGCCACACCCAGGATGTCCTCCATCACGGTGTCGCTAAACTGGCCCTGGAACGCCACGTTGTGGATCGAGAACACGGTCTTGACGCGGTCGTACAGCGGCAGGCCCTGGTAGAACTCGCGCAAAAACACGGGCGCCAGTGCCGTCTGCCAGTCGTTGCAGTGCAGGATGTCGCACTCAAAGCCGGCCGGCAGGTGCTGCAGGCTCTCGGTGATGGCCTTGGAGAAGAACGCAAAGCGCTCGCCGTCGTCAAAGAAGCCGTACGGATAGTCGCGCGCAAAGTAGCGCTCGTTGTCGATGAACATATAGGTGACGCCGTCGTGCTCGAGCTTCTCGAGCCCGCAATACTCGTTGCGCCAGCCCAGGCTCACGTAAAAGTCGGCAAAGTGCTCCATCTGCGCCTTGTACTCATCCTTGATGGTGGCGTACTTGGGCACCATCACGATAACTTCGGCGCCGGCGCGCACAAGCGCCGCAGGCAGCGAGCCCGCCACGTCGCCCAGGCCACCGGTCTTTACAAACGGTGCGCACTCGGCCGAGGCAAACACGATCTGCATCTTTTTGCTGGAATCTGCCATATTGTCTCCCATGTTGCAATTCGAGAATAGCCGCCTGGCGCTAACCGGGCGGCTATTCTACATGTTACGAGCGATGTTGCGGTGCCAACGTTAACGTACGATGGTGGTATCAGAAGTTAACGGGGCCTTTCCCAGCACCAGGATGTTCTCGGGCGTACCGCGAAGCTCGGTGTTGGTGGGAACCACGTTGTTTTTGTCCAGGATGGCATTCTCGACGCGGGCACCGCTCTTGATGATGCAGCTCTGGTTGATGATCGAGTTGGTCACCGAGGCGCCTTCCTCAACCACAACGCCGCGCGACAGGATCGAGTTGCGCACGGTGCCCTTGATGATGCAACCGGCCGAGATGATCGAGTTGCAGGCGTGGCTGCCGGTCGCATAGCGCGAAGGCGGCACGTCGTGGGCCTTGGTCAGGATCGGGCGCTCGGGATCGAAGAGCTGGTCGGCCACGGTCTGGTCGAGCAGGTCCATGCTGCGGCGATAGAGCGACTTCTCGCTAAACACGCCCACGACTTCGCCCTTGTACTCGTAGCTGCAAACGTCGATGTTGCCAAAGTCGCCCTGGAGCGCCTCGAGCAGGTCCAGATAGTCGGCGGCCTGGTAGTGGTCGATAATCTCGAGCAGCGTCTCGCGGTTGACGATGCAGCAGTCCATAGACGCGTTGTCGCCGTACACGACGCCGGCGCTCACGCCCGTCAGGCGGCCGTTCTCGTTAATCTCGAGCTTGGTCTCGTCATCGACGTTGCGCGTGGCCTTGCAGTACACCACGGTCATCTGGGCACCGGAGTTCTCGTGTGCGTCGATGATGGTGTTGAGGTCCATGTTAAAAATGATATTGGTGCCCATCATCACAACATAGGGCTTGTCCGAGCGCTGGAACAGCGTCTTGTTGGAGATGATGTCGCGCAGCAGGAAGCGCATGCCGCCCTTGGTGGTGCCATACGCGTTGCCGGGCACCATGAACAGGCCGCCCTTCTTGCGGTCCAGGCCCCAGTCCTTGCCCGAGCCCACGTGGTCGATCAGCGAGCGGTAGTTGCCCGGCATGACGACGCCGACGGTCTTGATGCCGGCATTCATCATGTTGGACAGCGGAAAGTCGATCAGGCGGTAGCGGCCCAAAAACGGAACGGACGCGATGGGGCGGTCCTTGAGCAGCACGCTGCCGTAGGTCGAAGAGTAGTTAGCGGTGATATAACCGATGGCCTTGCGATTGATCATCGGATCATTCCCCCTTCCCGATAACGACGTCATTTCCAACGACGGCCGTATCCTTGGTGGTATCGACAGAGCCGAGCTTCACGCCCTCTTCGACCGTGGAGTTCTCGCCCAAAATAGCGCGGCAGATGTGCGCGCCGCTCTTAACGTGCGCACCCGGCAGCAGCACGGAGTCCTCGACCACGGCGCGCTCCTCGATGATGACATCGGTCGAAAGGATCGAGTGGCGAGCGGTACCGTAGATCTTGCAGCCGTTGGAGACCAGGCAGTCGTCCAGGCGGCCGTCCGGACCAATGTAGTGCGGCGGACGCGTGGTGATGTTGGACATGATGGGGAAGTGCTTGTCAAACAGATCGAACTCGGGGTTGTTGCCCAGCAGGTCCATCGAGGTCTCGTGGAAGCTGGCGATGGTGCCGACGTCCTTCCAAAAGCCGTGGAACTCGTAGCTGTACAGGCGCTTGTCCTCGCCGAGCAGCTTGGGGATGATGTCCTTGCCAAAGTCGTGGCTCGAGCGCTGGTCCAGAGCGTCCTCCTCGAGGGCCTCGATCAGCACGTCGGCCGAGAAGATGTAGATGCCCATGGACGCGAGGTTCGAATCGGGCTTATCGGGTTTCTCGGTGAACTTGGTGATGCGGCCGTCCTCGGGGTCGGTGGTCAGGATGCCAAAGCGGCTGGCCTCCTCCCACGGCACGGGCATAACGCTCACCGTAAGATCGGCGTTGTTCTCAATATGCGTCTTGAGCATCTTGCGGTAATCCATGCGATACAGATGGTCGCCGGAAAGAATCAGGACGTACTTGGGGTCGTTGGCCTTGATGTAGTCGAGGTTTTGCGTAATGGCGTCGGCCGTGCCCGCATACCAGGCGCCGCCGGTCTGCGTCTCGTACGGCGGCAGGATCGACACGCCGCCGTCACGGCTGTCCAGATCCCAGGCCTCGCCGGATCCCACATAGGCATGCAGCAGGTAGGGGCGATACTGCGTCAGAACGCCCACCGTGTCGATGCCCGAGTTGGAGCAGTTGGACAGCGAAAAGTCGATAATGCGGAACTTGCCACCAAAGCTAACCGCCGGCTTAGCGATCTTTTGGGTGAGTGCCCCCAATCGGCTGCCCTGTCCTCCTGCGAGGAGCATCGCGATGCATTCTTTCTTACTCATCGATTTCTCCTTCTGTCATCGATGTTCCTAAACCCATTAGCGACGGGCGCGGCGCTCG
>CAJLAV010000118.1:0-6046 GCA_905204735.1 uncultured Collinsella sp.
GGCCCGTGGGTTATACCCTAAGAGCAAACCACCCTTTTTAAGGGTGGTTCTGATTCTGGGTTCGTGATTGGCGAAGGCGATATGCTCTGGCGGCTATTTTGAGTTCTTGAGGCGGCGTGTGGCTGTGGCGGTTATTCCGAGTCCTGCGACGGCGATTCCTGCTAGTGCGATTGCGCTCGGCGTTGTGTCGCCTGTGTTTGCGAGCTTGTCGGCGGTCGTAGTTGCTTGCTTGCCGTTGCTCGAGTTCGCTTGCTTGGCGGAGCTCGGTGCTGCGTCTTTGCCGGTCGCGGGCGAGCTGGCGGGCTGTGTCGTCTCGGCCGGTTGCGTCGAGCCGGAGGGAGGCGTTGTCTCGGTGGGTTGCGTTATCTCGGGTGAGGTGGCCTTATCTGCTGCGGCTTTTGCCTCTTCGTATGCTTTGCGGGCGTCGTCATAGGCCGCTTGCGCCTTATCCAAATCGCTAAGGAGCGCATTTCGCTTGGCTATGTCCTCGTCGATGTGGGCTTTGGCTTCCTCCGCCGCACTTTCGAAATGCTCAACCTGTCCTTCCTGGATCTCGAGCCTACGCCGATAGCTGTCAAGGTCCGATTTGCAAGATCCTTCTTGCGCTTCTGCCGCTACGATCTCACTGCGCAACTGCTTAAGATGCTCCATAGTAGCTTTGTCAGGCTCCTCGTCGCCGAGTGCTTCACGTGCCTTGGCATATTCTGCCCGAAGCTTGCTTACCCGGTTGCTGGCCTCATCGTATTTGGCTTGTGCTGTATCGACGTTCGCTTTCATAGCAGGAAGGGGTTCCTTCCATTCGGCGGCTTGCGCCAACATAGTGCCGTAGAGCTCTTGAGAAGCGGCAATGTCATCATCGATTTCCGCAATTGTCTTTTTTGCGGCCTCGAGGTTTTTGAGCGCTTCCTGCATGGCCGCATACGCTTTGTCTTTTTCGGTGGCCGCGGTTTCGCTCGAGTTCGCGGCCGCTGTCTGCAAGGCGACTGCATCGGTGGGGGAGCTGATTTCCGCCGCCATCGCCGTTGCGGGGGCGATTCCCGCGGCAAGTGCCGCGGAAAGGGCGATGCCCACGGTTGCTCGTCTTGCTCTTCTTGCGAGAATGTCGTTCATCTCGGCACCTCATTTCAAGGGTCGGCGACTAACTTGGTAGCACTAAGGTAAGTATACCAAGTGGTCGACCCGACACTGGCTGGGCGTGCGCGTGCCCCTCCGCTTCTTTGGAAACCGAACCCCATTAGAAATGACGAGTTGTTTACGCTTCTTTTGGGGCGGCGGTACTATCATGGTTCGAATTGAGTGTGAATGATGATAGGGAGCGCCTATACATGATTGAGCTGCTCAGGCGTTTTGGTGGCAAGTTTCGCCGGTATATGGTGATCGGCCCAGCGTGCAAGCTGATCGAAGTGATTTTTGACCTGCTGACGCCGCTGGTGATTGCCCAGATGATCGATAAGGGCATCGGCACACACGATGTCAACGCCGTCGTCCACTACGGTATGGTGCTTGGCGCCATGGCCGTGATCGGCATCTCGTTTACGCTCGTCTGCCAAAAGATGGCGGCGCTTACCTCGCAGGGCATGGGCACTGACATTCGCGGCGCACTCTACAGGCACATCAATAAGCTGAGCTATGCTGAGCTCGATCGCTTTGGCACCCCGTCGCTCATCACGCGCATTACCAACGACGTCAACCAGGTGCAGCTTGCCGTGGCGCTGGGCGTGCGCATGCTCATCCGCTGGCCTTTCCTGGCGGTGGGTTCCATGGTCGCGGCCCTTGCCATCGACCTTAAGCTCGGCATGATCTTTTTGATTTGCACGCCCGCCATCGGCCTGGTGTTTTGGCTTGTCATGGCGCGCTGCATCCCGTACTACAAGCAGCTGCAGGCAAAGCTCGATCGCATCGCGCTTATTTGCCGCGAGGGACTTTCGGGCGCCCGCGTGGTCCGGGCGTTTGTGCGCGAGGACCACGAGCGCGAGCGTTTTGCCCAGGCGGCCGATGACCAGGCGCGTGTCGCAATCGCGGTGGGCAAGCTCTCGTCGATTCTCAACCCCGTCACGTTTTTGGTGATGAACCTGGGCGTGTGCGCCATCCTGTGGGTGGGCGGCATTCAGGTCAACGTGGGCGAGCTCACGCAGGGCCAGGTCATGGCGTTCGTCAACTACATGACGCAGACCCTGACCTCCATCGTGTATGTCGCCAACCTGGTCGTGGTCTTTACCAAGGCGAGCGCCAGTGCGTCGCGTCTCAACGAGGTGCTCAATTGCGTGCCGAGCATTACCGACGAGGGCAATCAGCCGGTCGCACTGCCCGAGCCGAGCGAACTGGCGGGTGGCGCTGTTTCGGTCCCGGCGCTGAGCTTTGACCATGCGAGTTTTTCGTTTGGCGCGGGCGCGGCAAATGCCGTGAGCGATGTGACGCTGGAGCTGCCGCTGGGCAAAACGCTTGGCATTATCGGCGGCACGGGCAGCGGTAAGTCGACGCTCGTCTCGCTTATCCCGCGCCTGTACGATGCGAGCACTGGCAGCGTGAGCGTGATGGGCGCCGACGTGCGCACCTGGCCGCTCGATCAGCTGCGCCACGTGGTCGCGACCGTTCCGCAGCGCGCGTCGCTCGTGAGCGGCACGATCCGCAGCAACCTAACCTGGCGCGACGAGTCGGCGACCGACGAGGAGCTTTGGGCGGCGCTCGATATGGCGCAGGCCAGCGAGTTCGTGCACAACAAGCCCCAGGGCCTCGACGCCCCGGTCGAGGCGGGCGGCAAGAACTTCAGCGGCGGACAACGTCAGCGCCTGACCATCGCACGTGCCCTGGTGGGCGCTCCGCAGGTCCTAATCATGGATGACTCCGCCTCGGCGCTCGACTTTAAGACCGACGCGGCGCTTCGCCATG
Organism: uncultured Collinsella sp.; assembly: GCA_905204735.1. Taxonomy (GTDB): domain Bacteria; phylum Actinomycetota; class Coriobacteriia; order Coriobacteriales; family Coriobacteriaceae; genus Collinsella. The sequence continues at coordinate 2,890 of CAJLAV010000118.1, forward strand.
CCATCCGCGAGCGCAGCGTGCGTGGTGCCGCCGAGGGTGGGCTGCCGCTCACGACCGTCATCGTGAGCCAGCGCGTCTCGACCGTACGCGACGCCGACATGATCTGCGTGCTCGACCATGGCTCGGTTGCCGGCCTGGGCACACACGACGAGCTCTATGCGACCTGTCAGCTCTATCGCGAGATTTGCCAGTCGCAGCTTCGTCGCGAGGAGCTCGAGGGTCAGCAGGGGAGCGCGACGCCCGCGTCTGTCCCAAGTCCCGCGTCCGCCCCGGCTGCCCCGGCATCCACTTGCGCAAAGGAGGGCTGCTAAATGAATCCGTATACTTCTTCCGGTTCGGTCGCCACGATGACGGCCAACGTGTCCGGCAACGATGGCCTCAACGACTTGGGTGACGGTCCGCATCAGCCCGGCGACCCCGAGCGCTACCCCGTGGGCGCGGTGACTCGCCGCCTGCTGGGCTACGTCCGTCCGCATCGCATTTCGTTTACGGCGTCGTTTGTGAGTGCCGCCATCTCGGTGATCTTGCAGCTCTATACGCCCATCCTCATTGGCGAGGGTATCGACCTCATCGTTACCGCCGGGCAGGTGGACTTCGGGTCGCTGCTGCCGCTCGTTACCAAGCTCGCGATTGTCGTTGTGGGCGCGGCGGCCTTCCAGTGGCTGCAGGGCTACTGCGTCAACCGTCTGTCCTACGAGACGGTGCGCGACATGCGCGTTGAGGCGAGCGACAAGCTCAGCCGCATGCCGCTCAGCTTTATCGACGGCCATGCCCACGGCGACCTCATGAGCCGCGTGGTCAATGACGTCGATCAGGTGGGTGACGGCCTGCTGCAGGGCTTTACGCAGCTCTTTACCGGCGTCATCACCATCGTGGGCACGCTCGCGTTTATGCTCTCCATCAACCTGACCATGACGCTTGTGGTGGTGCTCGTCACGCCGCTTTCCATCTTTGCGGCCGGTGCCATCGCCAAGCTTTCCAATAAGAGCTTCACTGCTCAACAGCGCATCCAGGGCCAACTCGGCGGTCATATTGAGGAGTATGTGGGTGAGCAAAAGCTCGTGGACGCTTTCGCCTACGGCCCGCACGCTCAACAGCGCTTCGATGCTCTCAACGCTGAGCTCTACACGGCAGGTGAGCGCGCGCAGTTTATGGGTTCGCTTTCTAACCCCGGTACGCGCTTCATCAATAACATCATCTACGCCGTGGTCGCCGTGATTGGCTGCGCGGGCGTGATCACGGGCGTACCTGCGGCGCTCACGGTGGGCGGCGTGCAAATCTTTCTGTCCTATGCTAACCAGTACACCAAGCCATTCAACGAGGTCACCAACGTCATTACGCAAATCCAGACGGCGTATGCCTCGGCGCGCCGCATGTTCGCGTTGCTCGATGCGCGCGAGCAGGAGCCCGACGCTGTGGATGCCATTGAGCTCGCCGCCCCGAAGGGCGAGGTTTCGTTTGAGCATGTGGGCTTTAGCTATGTGCCCGCCCACAAACTGCTGCAGGATATCTGCATCGATGCCAAGCCCGGTATGCGCTATGCCCTCGTCGGCCCCACGGGCTGTGGCAAGACGACGCTCATCAACCTGCTGCTGCGCTTTTACGATATCGATGCTGGGCGCATCGCGGTCGATGGTCGCTCCTCGCGTGACTACACACGGGCGAGCCTGCGCCGCGCTTTTGGCATGGTGCTGCAGGACACCTGGCTGTTCGAGGGCACGGTGGCCGAAAACATCGCCTACGGTTGCCCCGATGCCACGCGCGAGCAGATTGTCGAGGCCGCCAAGCGCGCTCATGCGCACAAGTTTATCGTGCAGCTGCCAGGCGGCTACGATACGGTGATCGGCGAGGACGGCGGCACGTTTAGCCAGGGTCAAAAACAGCTGCTGTGCATCGCGCGCGTCATGCTTACCGATCCGGCGATTCTGCTGCTGGACGAGGCAACGTCGAGCATCGATACGCGTACCGAGCTGCAGGTGCAGGCGGCATTCGACGAGCTCATGGCTGGCCGCACAAGCTTTGTCGTGGCACACCGCCTGTCGACGATTCGCAACGCCGATTGCATCCTAGTAATGCGCGATGGCGAGATTATCGAGCGCGGCACGCACGATGAACTGCTCGCGGCAGGCGGCTTTTACGCCGAGCTCTACCGCAGCCAATTCGCCCAGTAAGCAAGACGCGGGGCAAATGAATCGGGTCTGTTTGTCCCATAGAGCGATCTTGTTATATAGCGTTTTACCAGCGCGTGAAACATTTTGACGATACTCCGTGACACAATTTGACGGCGTTTTGTGAAACAGTTTTTCGGCCATTCGTGAAACGTTCTGCGGCGGTTTCAATCCGAAGTACATACTGTTCGAAATCTGTCCAAAGATGTCGTCTGCGTCGCCAATCGACAGACGGTGGTTTACATCTGTCACGTTAGTACTAAGATATTCATCTAATAAATTGCATTAGTGGCTTTAGTTTTGGGGGATACGAGGCAACGTGACTATGACGTGCTCTTTGGTGGTTAACAGCAAGAGCGGTAATACCAGGATGGTTTCGGGCGCGATCAAGCGCGCTCTGCAGGCTGCGGGTGTTGAGTTTGTCCATGCCGCGGCGTTGAGCGACGATGCGGATGCAGATCAGGTTGCGCTCGAGGCGCAGGGCGCCTGCGCGGCCGACACGGTGCTCGTCGGTTTTTGGTGCGACAAGGGCGCGTGCACGCCTTCGGTCGCGGCGTTGCTCTCCGCCTTGCACGGCAAGCGCGTCTTCCTGTTTGGCACCTGCGGTTTTGGGGCCGACCAGAGCTATTATCAGCAGATTATCGACCGCGTAACTTCCAATTTGGCTGGGGATGCCGAGCTTGCGGGCTGGGCGATGTGCCAGGGCAAAATGGGCCCTGCCGTAAAGCAGCGCTACGAGGCCATGCTCGAGCAAGATCCCGAAAACGCCCGCTTTAAGATGCTGCTCGACAACTGGTTTGCCGCAAAGGACCATCCCACCAAGGAGGACCTGGACAACATGGCTGCAGCCGCCAAAAAGGCCGTGCTGGGGGAGTAGCTCCCATCGCTGACGGCGGTCGGTCCATCTTTCTAAATGAAACGTCCTCCCGGGCGTCGGGGCACGAAGTTCCCTGCTCTACAGTCCTGCGCAAGACGAAGGCCACATTAAG
>CAJLAV010000119.1:0-6014 GCA_905204735.1 uncultured Collinsella sp.
CTTGCCCTTGCCAACAAGGAGTCCCTCGTCGTCGGTGGCGACTTGCTTATGCCGTTGGCGCAACCGGGCCAGCTTATTCCAGTCGACTCTGAGCACTCCGCCATCTTCCAGTGCTATCTGGGGGAGAACCCACGCGAGGCTCATTGTATTTGGCTCACCTGCTCGGGCGGTCCGTTTTTTGGCCGCACGCGCGACGAGCTCGACCGCGTGACGCGTGCCGATGCCCTCGCACATCCCACGTGGGCCATGGGCGCCAAGATCACCATCGACTCCGCCACCCTCATGAACAAGGGCCTGGAGCGCATTGAGGTCATGCATCTGTTTAATTGCGACCTCGATTTCATTAACGTGGTCGTGCAGCGTCAGTCCAAGATTCACTCTATGGTCGAGTTCGCCGACGGCTCCGTGATGGCGCATCTCGGTGCTTCCGACATGCGTATTCCCATCCAGTTCGCGTTCTCGTATCCCGAGCGTTGGGATACCCCGGCGCCTCGTATTGATTTTCGCGAGCTGGGGCAGCTCACGTTTGATGCTGCCGACATGGATACCTTCCGCTGTCTGGCACTGGCCGAGCGTGCCGGCAAGACGGGTGGCACCATGCCGTGCGTGCTCAATGCCGCCAACGAGGTCGCCGTCGATGCCTTCCTGCGCGATGGCTGCAGCTTTACCGATATCGATCGCATTGTGGAATCCTGCATGGATGCCCACGATGTGCAGGCGGTCGATTCGTTTGAGCAACTTCACGATATCGATGCGTGGGCGCGTGAAAAGGCTGCGCAGGTACTCGTCGCAACCCGTTCCTAACCCATAAGGATTGCTTTTTCGTTTTATGGATACTGTTCTGAGCGTTCTTTCATCGGTCTTTTGGGGCCTGCTGATGCTTTCCGTCCTCGTGTTTTTGCACGAGGGTGGCCACTTTTTGGCGGCGCGTGCCTGCGGCGTCCGTGTGACCGAGTTCTTTTTGGGCCTGCCGTGCCGCTTTGACATCCATTACACGTCGCGTCGCATTGGAACCAAGTTTGGCGTGACCCCGCTGCTGCTGGGTGGCTACGCTGCCATCTGCGGTATGGATCCGACCGATGTCTCCTGCGCCGATCGCGTGCTCGCGGCTATCTATCGTCATGGTCGCGTGACCGTGGCCGACCTTGCTGTCGAGCTCGAGCTATCCGAGGAGGTTGTGCTCGAGGCATGCGCCTTGCTCTTGGGTTGGGGCTCTATCGCGCCTTGGTATGAGGAAGGGGAGAAGCCCTCGCCGAGCTACTATCCCACCAAGTATCAGACGCTGCCGCGAGACGCGGCGGGTTACACCACCTTTGACGGCCGTCGTTTCGATCGAGAGCATGCGACTACCGAGGGCGATGTGTGGGAGCTGCCGTGCGGCGAGGCTGATTTCTTGGCGCAAGAGCGCTCGCACACTTATCTGGGCCAGGGTTTTCTCAAGCGCGCCTTTATGCTGCTCGCGGGCATTCTCGTCAATATCCTGACGGGCTTTTTGCTGCTTATGAGCATCTACTCTATTGCGGGTGTCACCGTGCCGATGGATACCAACGTGATTGGTCAGGTTGACGAGGGGTCTATTGCCGCCAAGGCGGGTATCGAGGGCGGCGACGCGATCCTTTCGGTTGACGGAGTATCGTGCTCTACCTGGATGGACGTTTACGATGCCATCGGCAAGGCCGCCGGTAAGGACGATATCGCCATTGAGTATGAGCGCGACGGCAAGCAGCATTCGACCTCGGTTGCGCTCAAAGAGGACGAGCGCCTAGGTGTGTATGCCTCTACGCACGTGGTCCGTTTAGACCCCATCACGTCGGCTCGCCTTTCGTTCTCCTATGTCGTGCAGACAGCGGAGGGCGTGATGCGCCTGCTCCAGCCACAGCATACGATGGAGATTCTCGATCAGTCTTCTTCGATTGTGGGCATTAGCGTTATGTCTTCACAGGCTGCTGCTGCCGGCCCTGCCACGTTCCTTTCGTTTGCCGCCCTCATTTCGTTCTCGCTTGGCTTTATGAACCTGCTGCCCATCCCACCACTCGATGGCGGCAAGCTGGTCATCGAGATCATTCAAAAGATTGTGGGCCGCGAGCTTCCGCTCAAGGTCCAGACGATTGTGAGCTATGTGGGCATCGCGCTCTTTGTGCTGCTGTTTGTCTATATGCTTCGTTCCGACATCCTTCGATTTATTCTGTAGGGGAGTGTTTGGATTGTCTTTATCCCATCCTTTGCCTCGCGATTTGACGCGCCCCGTGCATGTGGGCGGTGTGCAGATCGGTGGCGGTGCGCCGGTGGTGGTCCAATCCATGACCTGCACCGATACCGCTGATGCCCAGGCAACACTTGCGCAAGTGTGCGCGTTGGCGCAGGCTGGCTGCGATATCGTGCGTGTGAGCGTGCCCACTGAGGCCGCGCTTGAGGGTTTCCGCACCATCTGTGCCGAGTCTCCGGTGCCAATCGTTGCCGATATCCACTTTAACCACAAGCTGGCCATTGGCGCTGTGGAGGCCGGTGCCGCCAAGCTCCGCATCAATCCCGGCAACATTGGCGATTGGGCCAAGGTCGATGCGGTGATCGATGCTGCGGGTTCTGCGGGCTGTGCGATTCGCATTGGCGTGAACGCGGGCTCGCTTGAGCAGGATATCGCCGAGCGCGACGACCTCACGCAGCCCGAAAAGCTCGTGATGTCGAGCGAGCGCTTCGTCAAGCACTTTGAGGACCGCGGCTTTACGAACATTGTGCTTTCGGCCAAGGCCCACAGCGTGCAAACGACGCTCGATACCTATCGAGCCCTGTCGCGTGAGATTCCACACGTTCCGCTTCATCTGGGTGTGACGGAGGCGGGTACCAAGCTCCAGGGCACCATCAAGAGCTCTGTAGGCTTGGGTATCTTGCTTTCCGAAGGCATCGGTGACACCATGCGTGTGTCGCTCACGGCCGATCCGGTCGAGGAGCCGCCGGTCGCTTGGGGTATTCTGCAGTCGCTGGGCCTGCGCCGCCGTGGTCCCGAGATTGTCTCGTGCCCTACGTGCGCTCGCTGCCAGGTTAACCTTATTCCCATTGCCGAGGAGGTCACCGAGCGGCTTAAGAACTACTCCGCGCCGCTTTCGATCGCCGTGATGGGATGTGCCGTTAATGGCCCCGGCGAGGCTTCCGACGCCGACCTAGGCGTGGCCTGTGGACGTGGTCAGGCCTTGCTCTTTTCGCATGGCCAGATCATTGGTAAAGTAGCTGAGGACCAAATTGTCGACGCGCTTATGGCAGAGGTCGACAAGCTTATTGAGGAGAAATAAATGACCCGAGCAATGTATATGTCTAAGCTCTATGCGCCGACGCTTAAAGAGGATCCGGCGGACGCTGAGCTCGCCAGCCATCGCCTGCTGCTCCGTGCCGGCATGATCCGCAAGGAGGCCGCCGGTCTGTATTCCTACCTGCCGCTCGCATGGCGCTCGATCCGTAAGATCGAGAACATCGTGCGCGACGAGATGGACGCTGCCGGCGCCCAGGAGCTTATGATGCCTATCATGGTCGACGCCGAGTTGTGGCGCGAGTCCGGCCGCATCGACGCCTATGGCAAGGAGCTTGTGCGCTTTGACGACCGTCATGGTCGCGAGTTCGTCCTGGGCCCCACGCACGAGGAGACCGTCACGGCCCTGGTGCGCAACGAGCTACGCTCCTATAAGCAGCTGCCCGTCAACCTGTATCACATTCAGGACAAGTTCCGCGACGAGTTCCGTCCCCGCTTTGGCCTGATGCGCGGCCGCGAGTTCATCATGAAGGACGCCTACAGCTTCTCCGCCACGCAGGAGAGCCTGCAGGAGGAGTACGACAAGATGAAGCAGGCGTACGCCAATATCTGCGAGCGCTGCTACATCAAGGCTCTGCCCGTCGTCGCCGATTCTGGCGAGATCGGTGGCGATACCTCCGTCGAGTACATGGCTTTGGCTGACGCCGGCGAGGCTTCGCTCGTCTACTGCGACGATTGCGGCTTCGCTGCCGATGACGAGGCTGCAAGCACCAAGGTCGTCGTGACCGAGGGTACTGGTGACGGTACGCTCACCAAGGTTGAGACTCCGGGCATGGGCACCATTGAGGCTGTTGCTAAGTTCTTTGGGTTCCCCGAGAACGGCACGCGCAAGTCGCTGGCACTCATCGACGCCGAGGGCAAGCCGGTCGTGGCCATTGTCCCGGGCGATCACGAGCTCAACGATTGCAAGGCCGAGCACGTCTTTGGCAAGGGCTATCGCATGATGACCGACGAGGAGCTTCAGGCGAACGGTCTGCACAAGGGCTTTATCGGACCGGTTAACCTGCCCGATGGCATTCGTCTGGTCTGCGACGAGAGCCTGCGCGAGTCCAAACAGTGGGCCTGCGGTGCCAACGAGGTCGATTATCACTTTACCGGTGCCTGCCCCGAGCGCGACTTTACCGTCGATGAGTGGGCCGATCTGGTCACCGTTGTCGCCGGCGACCCCTGCCCGCACTGCGGCAAGCCGCTCTCCGCTGCCCGCGGCATCGAGGTTTCTCAGGTCTTCCAGCTGGGCACCAAGTACTCCGAGGCCATGGGTGCCACCTTTATGGATGAGGACGGCAAGGAGAAGCCGCTCATCATGGGTTGCTACGGCGTGGGCGTGTCCCGCTCGCTTGCTGCCGTCGTGGAGCAGCACAACGACGAGCACGGTATCGTCTGGCCGGTCTCCGTTGCCCCGTACGAGGTCGCGGTGATTCCGCTTGATCCCAAGAAGGAAGAGTGCGCTACCGTCTGCGAGCAGATTGTTGATGGCCTGTGTGCCGAGGGTATCGAGGTCGTCGTCGACGATCGCGATGAGCGTCCGGGCTTTAAGTTTGCCGATAACGACCTCATGGGCTTCCCGTATCAGGTGGTTCTGGGCAAGCGCGGCCTTAAGAATGGCACCGTTGAGCTCAAGGACCGTGCTACGGGCGAGCGCGAGGACGTGGCGATCGACGAGGTCGTTGCCAAGGTTGCCGAGCTTGTTAAGGCAGCCCGCCGTTAATCGACGATTTCGCTTGTAGTTCGATATGTGGGACGGCCCCGCATTTCTCCAATCGGGGAGATGCGGGGCCGTCCTATTATCTTGTAGCATCCTCGATATCTAAAAGGAAAACCCCACAGCCCATGCGAGCTGCGGGGTTTTCCATTATGCCTCCGATGCGAAATAAATCGCTCAGATATTACTGATAATCGACGACGTCGATCCAGTTCTTCAGGAACTCATCGTTCACGTTGCGCTTACGAGCGAGCTCGGAAGCGGCGACGATGCTCGTCCACTGACGCACGACCTGCATGGGCATGTCGGCACGGTCGCAGTAGAGCTCCAGGTAGGCCTCGGCCTGGTCCTTGCTGTTGAGGGCAAAGAGCAGGTAGGTGGTGGCAACGTCGGCAGCAGGGGAGCCCTGGGTGGCGTGTGCCCAGTCGCACACATAGAGCTGGCCGTCGTCGCCGACGATGACGTTGGAGGGGTTGAAGTCGCCGTGGCAGACCTTGAACTCCTTGGTCATGCCGTCCAGACGCTCCTGAAGGTTGTAGCGCGTGGTGGCATTGAGCTGATCAAGGCTGTCGATCATGCGGGCGAACTTGTCGCGCTGACGGTTGAGCAGCGGGGAGGTGTAGCCGTGGATGTCGATCTGGAGGTCGACGAACATCTCGAGGTACTCACCAAAGCGCTGGGGCTCGGCAGTCATCTTCTCGGCAAGGGTGGTGCCCGGAACTTTCTCGGTCACGAGCGCCCAGCCGTTGGCGTTCTCGAGCTGGGAAACCTCGAGAGCCTTGGGGCTGCGGATGCCGCACTCATTGATGCGGGCAAGATTCAAAGCCTCGTTGAACACGTCGGAGACAGGCTTGGTCTCGTTAAAGACCTTGACGATCTTGTCGCCCAGGTCGTAAACGACCTTGTTGCCACGGCGGACGAGCTCGGTCTTGGAATCGGGTAGCAGCATGGTTGCATCCTTTCAACGATGCGATAGAAGCGACGGCGGGGGTGTGTGAAACACCCGTGCAC
>CAJLAV010000120.1:0-5940 GCA_905204735.1 uncultured Collinsella sp.
CGCCTGCAGCAGGCAGGGGTGAACATGACTCAGCCCCAGACACAGCAAGGGGACAAGTTTGCCGGCCTGACCTTCGTGCTCACCGGCACGCTCGTCAACCGCACGCGCGACGAGGCAGGCGCGGCGCTCAAGGTGCTCGGCGCCAAGGTTTCGGGCAGTGTGTCAAAGAAGACGAGCTATCTGGTCGCCGGCCCCAAAGCGGGCTCCAAGCTCACCAAGGCTGAGCAGCTGGGTGTGCCCGTGCTGGACGAGGACGCACTCGAGCAGATTCTGGCTACCGGCGAGGTGCCGGTGGCGTAATGGATATAGAGAATCGCAATTGCTCGCAGGCGGAAGGGCGCACGAGGCACGCCCAAGGGCAGGCAAAAGAGCACCTGATGGCGCGAATTCGCATTGCGGAACGTGAGCGCTCGGCAGGTGCGTCTCGTGATGCTTTTGAGGCGTTGACCGAGTTAGAGACGAGGCTCGGTCTAGCCTAGCGATACGGGCACCGTGATCTGCGTCACGTAGGTCGCCGGGTCGTCGCTGATGATGTCGTCGATAAGGGCAATCTCACGCGAGGGGCCGGCGGGTGTCAGGCCGTGCTCGCGCATATAGCCGAGCAGCTGCTCGTAGCGCGGACCCGCTTGCCCGTGCGTGCCGCGAAAGCTAATGGTCAGGCAGCGCGCGGCGGGTCGCACCTCGACATCGCCCAGGTATTCATCGGTGTCATCGAGCAGTAGAAAGACCTCGTCGTAGCCATCAAAGTCGCCGGCGGCCAGGCGTTCGGCGCTAATCCCAACGCCCAAGTTGCCCAGGAAGACAAAGGTCTCGTGCTGGCCCTTCTGCAATTGACGAATCTGCCACTCCAGCGCATAGGCGTCGGTAGGGTTGACGCGTTCGCGCAACACGGCGCAGCGAAGCTCGGGCGCATCGATTGTGCAAATGCTATCGAGCTCGGTGTTCAAGGCATCGTGCAGCAGCGCAAGCCGGTTATCGATCTTACGCGACACGCGCTCCAGCTCGCGGCGCTTGCGCTCGATGAGCTCCTGCTGCTGAGCCAGCTGCCGCTGCATAAGGTTCACATCGCGCGTGGTCACAAACTCGCGGATTTGTGCTAACGGCAAGTTGAGAACGCGCAGGTGGCTGATGGTGTTGAGGGTGGAGAGCTGCCGCGATCCGTAGTAGCGGTACCCACTTGCCGGATCGATGTGCGCCGGGTCCAATAGCCCCATCTGTTCGTAATGGCGCAGTGTGCCAACGCTCAAATTGAGCAGGCGCGCCACCTCGCCAATGCGAAGCAGGCCCTCGGTGTGTTCGCTTGGCATGTCGGTCACAGGACCGCTCCTTTCGGTAAAAACAGGGGAGAGGCGCTAGGCCTGCGTCGCCCCGCTACGCCACCAGCTTGTCAAAAGTTCCGCGGCGGTTGAGCACGGTAAATGCAATCACGCAGATGACTGTCGACAGAATCGACCCGCACGGCGAGGCGATGCCCATGGGGAACAGCGTGTCGGAATAGGCGTTCGACAGCAGCCATGCGCCGGGCACGCGAATGAACACCACGGCCAGCACGTTGTGCGCAAAGCCGATGTAGCTCTTGCCATATGCAGCGAAAAAGCCGCTAAAGCAAATGTGGATGCCGGCAAAGATCGCATCGAAAATATAGCTGCGCATATAGCCGGCGCCGGCCGCGACCACTGCGGCGTCCTTGGCAAAAAAGCCGATAAACGCCGGCGCCACCAGCCACATGAGCGCCGTGATCAGGCAGCCGTACACGACCGAGATGGTCATGGCGTCCTTGAGTACCTGACGCGCGCGATCGCCCCTGCCCGCGCCGGCATTTTGCGCCGTGAGCGCGCTGACGGTAGCGCCCATGGAACTCGGCACAATGAACAAAAAGCTGATCATCTTTTCGACCAGGCCCACGGCGGCGGCGTCGACCAGGCCGCGGTGGTTGGCGATGACGGTGATGAACATAAATGCCACCTGGATGCAGCCGTCCTGCACGGCCACGGGCACGCCGATCTTAAGAATGCTGCCGAGCACCTCGGGCTGGGGGCGCAGGTCGCTGCGCTTAACGTGGATGTTTGTGCGACGGCTCTTGAGCCACACGAGTGCGAGGGCAACGCTGGCCGTCTGGGCGGTTACCGTGCCGAGCGCCGCGCCCACGGGGCCGAGCCCCATGTGGCCGATAAACAGAAAATCGAGCGCGATATTGATGATGCATGCCACGCCAATCACGTACATGGGCGAGCGCGAATCGCCCAGCCCGCGAAAGATGGCCGAGAGGATGTTGTACGCGGCGATAAAGGGAATGCCGACAAAGCAGATGCGCAGGTAGGCAGCGGTGCCTTCGACCGCCTCGGCCGGCGTGCCAATGAGCGCCACGATCTGCGGGCACAGCGCGAGCAGGATAGCGGCCAGCACCACCGAGACGCCCATAAACAGCGTAATGGTGTTACCGATGGCGGTCTCGGCGCGATCGAAGCGGCGCGAACCCACGGCGTGGCCGACGATGACCGTCGTTCCCATGGCCAGGCCCACGAGCGTCACGGTAATGATATAGAGCGTCTGCGCGCCATTGCCCACGGCGGTGATGCCGGCAGCGCCGCTAAACTGCCCCATCATGTACAGGTCGGCCATACCGTAGAGCATCTGCAAAAAGTACGAGAGCATATAGGGCAGGGCAAAGACCGCGATGGTCTTGAGGACATTGCCGCGTGTGAGGTCGTGTTCCATGGGCGGGGCTTTCTGGCTGGGTTTGTTTACATACCAGTGTAGTGAAAACCCTACAACGATTGTAGAGTCAAGGTTTGTGTTGGCGGCGGGGCAAAAAAGTCACGCTCGCGTTCATTTCCAATTGAATACGGACATGCGCCCTGTGAGCATGGCGCCTGCACTAGCCTTGCAGAAATCGATTTCGGAGCACTTGACACCGCCGCACGGCGCGCCATAATACGTGGGTTTGCGAACAACGTTTGATGGGGGATGAACCTGCGTGCGCAATCTCAAGATTTTGTTTTCCTATCTGGGGGCATACCGCCGCGACGCCATACTCGGCGTGCTCTTTGTGACGGCCGAGACGGCGCTCGAGCTGTTTATCCCGGTCATCATGGCAAATATCATCGATGTGGGCGTGCCCGCGGGCGACATCAACTACATGCTGTTGCAGGGCACGTATATGTTGGTATGCGCCGCATGTTCGCTGGTACTTGGCTTGGGCTATGCACGCACGTCTGCTCGCGTCGCCTCGGGGCTGGGCGCTAACCTGCGCGAGGCCGAGTATCGCAAGATCCAGACGCTCGCTTTTGGCAATCTGGACAACTACGACGCCAGCTCGCTCGTCACGCGCATGACCACCGACATCACCGTGATTCAAAACGCTATCGGCAACGGCTTTCGCCCTATGGCGCGCGGCCCCGTGACGCTTATCGTCGGCTTGGTCTATGCGCTGGTGCTGTCGCGTCCGCTTGCTACGGTATTCGCGATCATCCTGCCGGTGCTGGCGATCGTGCTGGGCGTTATCACCTATCGCGTCAGTCCGCTCTACCGCCAGCTGCAGACCTCGATGGACCATCTCAACGGTGTGGTGCAGGAAGACCTCACCGCCGTGCGCGCCGTCAAAGCGTACGTGCGCGCCGAGCACGAGGAGGCCAAGTTCGATGCCGTCAATACCGAGCTTGCGCACACGGCGACGAAGACCTTTGGCAACGCCGTGCTCAACCTGCCGGTGTTTCAGCTGTCGATGTACGTGGCGGCGCTTTCCATTCTGTGGATCGGCGGGCGCATGATTCTTGCCGGCGAGCTCGGCGTGGGCTCGCTCACGGGCTTTATGAGCTATGTGCTGCTGATCATGAACTCGCTCATGATGATTTCCAACGTGTTTTTGCTGCTCACCCGCGCACTTGCCAGCGTGGAGCGCATCTCGCGGGTGCTCGACGAGCGTTCGCTTATCCAGGCGCCCGACGCTGCCACTGCCGTGCACGGGGTGGCCGACGGAAGCATCGAGTTTCGCGACGTGTCGTTTAAGTACCGCGAGGATGCAGCCGAGGATGTGCTCGAACATATCGACCTTCGCATCGAGAGCGGCTCGACGGTGGGCATCCTCGGCGGCACGGGCTCGGGCAAGAGCTCGCTTGTGCAGCTGATCGCGCGCCTGTACGACGCCACCGAAGGCGCCGTGCTCGTGGGCGGGCGCGATGTGCGCGATTACGACCTCGCGACCCTACGCGACGCCGTGGGCATTGTGCTGCAAAAGAACGTGCTGTTCACGGGTACCGTGTGCGAGAACCTGCAGTGGGGCAATCCACAGGCGTCGGACAATGAGCTCCTCGCGGCTTGCCGCGCGGCGTGCGTGGACGAGTTCCTCGATCGCATCGGCGGGCTGGACGGCGAGTTGGGCCAAGGCGGCGCCGGTGTTTCGGGTGGGCAGAAGCAGCGCCTGTGCATCGCGCGTACATTGCTCAAACATCCGCGTGTGCTCATCTTTGACGATTCGACCAGCGCGGTCGATATGGCGACCGACGCCAAGATTCGTGAGCATATTGCTCAGATTCCCAATACGACGGTGATTGTCATCGCACAGCGCATTGCGAGCGTCATGGATGCCGATCGCATTGTGGTGTTGGACGACGGTCGTGTCCACGGCGTGGGCACGCATGAGGAGCTACTGGCGGGCGACAGCATCTACCAGGAGATTTATGCCTCGCAGATGGAGTTTGCGGGGAACGCAGACACCGGCGACGGCTGCGACGATGGCTGCGCGAACGATCCGTTTTCCTCCGTCCCCAGCGAATCGCCCTTGGAAGGGGGTGAGCGCCATGCCTAAGACCGCAGCCCAAGCACGCCCGGCCGATCTCAAGCGCACTGTGCGCCGCCTGCTCTCCTACATGGGACACGCCAAGTTCTCGCTGCTCGCAGTGGGTGTGCTTGCCTCTGTGGCCGCCATCGCAAGCCTTGCCGGTACCTACATGGTGCGCCCCATCGTCAACGGTTTGGCAACGGGCGGGGAGGAACTGCTCGCTAGGCAGGTTATCTTTACCGCTGTCATCTACGCTGCGGGCGTGCTCTCGGCCCTGGGCTACTCACAGATCATGGTGCGTGCGGCCCAACGCGTGGTGTCCGATATTCGCCGCGACCTGTTCGCGCACATCCAGGCGTTGCCGCTCAGTTATTTTGACAGCACGCGCTCGGGCGACATCATGAGCTTTTTCACCAACGACGTCGACACCGTCTCCGAGGCGCTCAACAACAGCTTTGCCAACGTGATTCAGGCCGCCATTCAGGTTGTGGGCACCACGGCCATGCTCATCATCCTCAACTGGCAGCTCACGATTATCACGCTCGTGTGCGATGCGGCCATTGTGCTGTATGCGCGCTACTCGGGCGCGCGCTCTAAGCGCTTCTTTGCTGCCCAGCAGGCATCGCTTGGCGACCTGGACGGATATATCGAAGAGATGGTCTCGGGTCAAAAGGTCATCAAGGTCTTTAATCACGAACAGGCCAACGTGGCTGGTTTTGACGTGCGTAACCAAGAGCTGCGCCGCACCGGTGGCGCCGCGCAGGCTTACGCCAACTCCATGGTTCCCATGACCGTGGTGATTGGCTATGCCAACTACGCCATCGTCGCCGTGGCGGGCGGCATGCTCTGCATCAAGGGGCTCGCCGACGTAGGTGCGCTCGCAAGCTACCTGGTCTTTGTGCGTCAGGCCGCCATGCCTATCAACCAGTTTACGCAGCTGGGCAACTTCTTGCTCAACGCGTTGGCTGGTGCCGAGCGCTTGTTTGCGGCTATGGACCTAAAGCCCGAGGTGGACGAGGGCTGCGTGGAGCTGGTGCAGACGGGCGACGCCGCGTGGGCATGGAAGATTCCCGAGGGCCAGGGCGTGGGCTCGTACGGGCACCTGCATGATGTGGCTGCCGTTGATGAGTCGGGCCGCGCGGTGGCCGCCGACGGTACCG
>CAJLAV010000121.1:0-5919 GCA_905204735.1 uncultured Collinsella sp.
AGTCGTTGGGGACGTTCTTGTTTGACTAGTCGTTTAAGAACGTCCCCAACGACTACCAATCGTTTTCAGTTCGTTAATTTGTATATATGCATCTTATATATGCATCTGCTGGAAGTGACGCTGAGCGGTATCCTGTTAAGTCGTTAGCGTACGATTCAACAGGGAAGGCAGATTATGCATTCTCCCCAACAGTGCGATGCGCAGCGCCAGCCGGTATGCAGCCGTCGCATCTTTTTGGGTAGCGCTCTCGCTGCGAGCGCTTCCGTCGTCGCCGGCGCGCTCGCCGGCTGTCAGCGCCCGTCCACGCTCAAGGTGGTTCAGCCCACGACGGGCGGTGGTCGCGACGACCTGTCCGATTCCGTGATCGGCAAGGATAAGATCCGCATCGGCATGGAGGCGGCCTACGCCCCGTACAACTGGCAGGTTTCCGAAGCCAGTGAGTTCACCATCCCCATCGACAACGTGCAGGGCGCCTATGCCGATGGCTACGACGTGCAGATCGCCAAGATCGTCTGCAAGGCCCTCGGTGGCGAGCCCGTTGCCGTCAAGCAGAGCTTCTCGGGCCTTATCGATTCGCTCAACAACGGCCAGATCGACCTCATCATCGCCGGTATGAGCGCCACGCCCGAGCGCGAGGAGTCGGTCGGCTTCTCCGACCCGTACTTCATTGGCTACTTTGGCCTGTTCGTAAAAGAGGGCTCGCCCTACCAAAATGCGACCAAGCTCAGCGACTTTAGCGGCGCAACGGTCCTCGGCCAAAAGGACACCATGCTCGATACCGTCATCGACGAGATCCCGGGCGTTGTCCACAAGAACCCGGTCGATTCGGTCCCCACGGTGTTTTCGAACCTGCTGCAGGGCACCTGCGACGCCGTGACCTACAATACCGAGAACGAGAAGGGCTATATGGCCCAAAACCCGGGTATCGTGCCGATTCGATTTGCCGAGGGCGAGGGCTTTAAGCAGGAAGTCACGGCAAACGTCGGCTGCCGCAAGGGCTCGGACAAGCTGCTTAAGCTCATCGACAAGACACTCAAGGGCATTAGCCAAGAGGAGCGCGACCAAATGTGGGACGCGTGCCTCGACCGTCAGCCGGCATAGGGAGGCAGCATGAAAACCATCAATCGCCTGGCCTCCTTTGTCAAGGCCGACCACCGTTATGTATACCTGGGCACGAGCGTCATCGCGGCGCTCGGCCTGGCGTTTAGCCAGCGCAACCCCACGCCGATGAGTTTCTTGGCGCCTACGGGCGTGTTCCAAGACTGCCTCTGGGCAATCCTTTGGGCCTGGCTCGTCGTGTCGGCGGCGGTGCTGGTCACCAAGCTCATGCACTGGAACGACTATCGCGAAAAGTCGCCGTTCGCATCCGAGCGCTGCCGTCGTGGCGCACGCCTGGGCAGCTACGTCGTGGTCGCCATCGTGGCAGTTTTCTTTATCGACCGCTGCGTCATGTCGTTTATCGACCTGGTGCAGGTGAGCATTGTCTCGGATTCCAACCCCAGCGACTTTTTGTCGAGCCTGGTCTACATGACCTACAAGAGCGGGGACTTCTTCATTCGCGGTATCGAGATCACCATCGCGCTTGCCACCTTCGGCACCGTCATCGCATTCTTCCTGGCGCTGCTCTTCGTGTTCCTACGCATTCAGACGTTCGACCGCGTGGATAACGACCTGGTGCGCTTCTTTAAGAGTATCGGCCGCGGCTTTGCGACCGTCTACTCCACCATCGTGCGCGGCACGCCCATGATGGTCCAGGGCCTGCTTATCTATTACGCGGGCTTCACCGTTTTGCGCGGCATGGGCTTCGAGACCGCCCAGGCCAACCAGATCTGGAGCACCTTCACCGCCGGCCTCGTCACCATCTCGCTCAACTCCACCGCCTACATGATGGAGGTCCTGCGCGGCGGCATCGAGTCCATCGATCCCGGCCAGGCCGAGGCAGCACGCTCGCTGGGCCTGTCGCAGTGGCAAGCTATGCGCAAAGTCGTGTTCCCCCAGGGCATTAAAAACGCGATTCCGGCGCTCACCAACGAGCTCATCATCAACATCAAGGATTCGTCGGTGCTCTCGGTCATCGGCGTGTTTGACCTCATGTACGCCACCACCACCGTCGCCGGCGTGTACTACCGCCAGATGGAGGTCTACTGCGTGGCGCTCGTGGTCTACCTGATCCTGACGCTCGTGGCGAGCCGCCTGCTCGAGGCCTTTGGCAAAAAGCTTGGCGCCGAGGCTCCGGTCACGCTGCCCAGCTCCAACTAGGCTCAAGACGAGGAGAATCATCATGGCAGATACCGCCACTACCGGCACCGCGGCCGCCGCACAGACCAATGAGCCGCTCATCCGCGTCGAGGGCCTGCGCAAGAGCTTCGGCTCGCTCGAGGTGCTCAAGGGCATCGACCTGTCCGTTAACCCCGGCGAGGTCGTCACCATTATCGGCGCCTCAGGCTCGGGTAAGTCGACCTTCCTGCGCTGCCTCAACCTGCTCGAGACCCCGGACGCGGGCCACATCTGGTTCCACGGCCAGGACCTCACGGCCGAGCGCTGCAACATCAACAAGCTGCGTGAGGACATCGGCATGGTGTTCCAGGGCTTTAACCTGTTCAACAACATGGACGTGCTCGACAACTGCACGCTCGCGCCCGTCACGCTCAAAAAGATGAGCAAGGCCGAGGCCGAGAAGGTCGCGATGGAGCATCTGACGAGCGTGGGGCTCGAGAAGTTCGCGCACGCCGCCGTGGGTCGCCTGTCCGGTGGTCAAAAACAGCGCGTGGCCATCGCTCGTGCCCTATGTATGAATCCGCAGATCATGCTGTTCGACGAGCCGACCTCCGCACTCGACCCCGAGATCGTGGGAGAGGTGCTCGAGGTCATGCGCAAACTTGCTGCCGACGGCATGACCATGGTCGTCGTCACGCACGAGATGGCCTTTGCCCGCACCGTGTCCGATCGCGTGGTCTTTATGGACAAGGGCGTAGTGCTCGAGGACGCCGCGCCGGCAGAGCTCTTTGGCAACCCCAAGCACCAGCGTACCCGCGAGTTCCTCTCGCGTTATCTCGAGGACAAATAACCAACCGCAAGCGCTTATGTGGCAGGGCCGCTCCGGTGGGGCGGCCCTTGTCGTCACAATCGAAAGGATGTCATGGCCGAGGTTTGGCGCTTCTTTGCGCATGAGGATGATTTTGCCGATCTGGACGAGGCTGGTGCGTGCGAGCGCCTGGGCCGCGTGCTGTCGTTCCCGACCATCTCGAGTATGGATGCCGAGGCAGTGGACTGGCAGCCGTTCGACGACCTGCGCGCCTATATGCAGCGGGCCTGGCCGCACGTATTTACAGCGGGTAAGGTCGAGCTCATCGATCATTCGTTGCTGGTGACGCTTTCCGGCTCCGACCCCGCACTCAAGCCCGTTGTGCTCATGGGTCACATGGACGTGGTCCCCGTGGTGCCGGGTACCGAGGACGACTGGACGTACGCCCCCTTTAGCGGGCATGTAGACGACACCTACATTTGGGGTCGCGGCGCCATCGATATGAAAGACCAGGTCGCAGGCATTCTCGAGGCTGTCGAGTATGCGCTGGCGCACGGTTGGCAGCACGAGCGCACGCTGCTCCTGGCCTTTGGCCAGGACGAGGAGACTACGCAGTACGGCGCAGACGCCATCGGCCGCGTGCTCGAGGAGCGCGGCATTGAGCTTGAGTACCTGATCGACGAGGGCGACTACCGCATCGTTCCGGCTGCCGAGTACAGCGCGGGCGAGGGTTGGCTCATGCACGCCGACCTCGCGGAGAAGGGCTATGCCGATATCGTGTTGAGGACGCGTAGCGAGGGCGGGCATTCCTCCAACCCCTACGGCGGCACATCGCTCGAGATGCTCAGTCGTGCCATCACCGCAATCTGCGATATCGAGTGGCCGACGCGCGTGACCGACTTGCTTGCCGCTCAACTCGTCGAGTTGGGGCTCTACACGGCCGATGAAATTGCCGCTAATGGAGACGTCATTGTCCGCGACTGCCTCGCCAGCAAAAAGCTCTATCCGCTCGTGACCACCACCTGCGCGCCCACGCAGATCGAGGGTGGCAGCACCGGCGCCAACGTAATGCCGCAGGATATGTGGGCCAACATTAACTTCCGCATGCTCGAGGGCACGAGCGTGGCCGACGTTGTGGCGCGCTGCCGCGAGGCGGTTGCCGCGGCGGGCCTTGCCGGACGTGTGGAGGTCGAACTTGGCCCCGGCAGCTCCGAGCCTTCGCCGTCCCCGCGCGTTGGTGGACCGGGACTCGAGGCCGTTCGCGCCATCGCCGCCCGCTATTTCCGTGATCCAAAGGGGACGGAGGAAAACGGATCATCCGAGCCGTTGGCGATTGTCCCCTCGACCGTGACCGGCGCGACCGACGCTGCCAACTACCAGCGCATTTGCTCCGAGTGCATTCGCTTCTCGGCCTTTGTGGTCGACGATGACGAGTGCGACCGCGGCGTCCACGGCACCAACGAGCGCATCACCCGCCGCGCCTACCTCCAGGGCGTGCGCTTCCTCATCGCCCTGCTCCAAACGCTCTAGCCAAAAAGCAAGCGCTTGGTGCAATGGGGTCAGGTTTGTTTGCACCAATCATTCCGTGCGGGTTATATGCAGGTTTGCCTGCGCACGCTATCATATATGGGTTAGACCGCAACTATGTACCCCATACGCGAAGGGATGCGCATGTATCTGAAGATCGACATGTTCTAGCCGGGCTTACCCCCGCAGTGGCGCCGCGCGCCCCATCAACTCTGCCGATTTTCACCTTCACGCATATAAAGGAGTCCCGCCATGCGCGACAAGCTCGAAAAGATTATCAAGGCCTACGAGGAGCTCGAGAAGAAGCTTTCTGACCCGGCCGTCGCCTCCGATATCAAGGAGTTCACGCGTCTCAACAAGGAGTACGCGCACCAGTCCGACCTCATTGCCGCCTCGCGCGAGTACATCGGCGCGCTCGATGACATCGAGGCTGCCAAGGAAATGCTGCACGATACCACCGATGCCGATGAGAAGGAGATGCTCCAGATGGACATCTCCGAAAACGAGGCCAAGCTTCCCCAGCTCGAGGAAGACATCAAGTACATGCTCATCCCGAGCGACCCCAACGACGACAAGAACACCATCGTCGAGATCCGCTCCGCCGCCGGTGGCGACGAGGCGGCCATCTTCGCCGGCGATCTGTACAAGATGTACCAGCGCTTTTGCGAGTCGCGCGGCTGGAAGACTACCGTGCTCGATTCCAGCCCCAGCGAGGCCGGTGGCTTTAAGTCCATCGAGTTCAAGGTCGAGGGCGACCGCGTCTACTCCGTCATGAAGTTCGAGTCCGGCGTGCACCGCGTCCAGCGCGTTCCCAAGACTGAGTCCCAGGGCCGCATTCAGACCTCCACGGCTACCGTCGCCGTACTTCCCGAGGCCGAGGAGATCGACGTCCAGATCAACCAGTCCGACCTGCGCATCGACACCTACTGCGCCTCCGGCCCTGGCGGTCAGTGCGTTAACACTACCTACTCCGCCGTGCGCATCACCCACCTGCCCACCAACACCGTGGTGCAGTCACAGGAGCAGCGTTCCCAGATCCAGAACCGCGAGGTCTGCATGCAGATGCTGCGTGCCCGTCTGTACGAGATGGAGCTCGAGAAGCAGCAGGCAGAACTCGGTGCCGAGCGCCAAAGCCAGATCGGCCACGGCAACCGTTCCGAGAAGATTCGTACCTACAACCAGCCCCAGGACCGTGTGACCGATCACCGCATCGGTTTCAACTCCACCTACAACGGTGTCCTTCTGGGCGATCAGCTCGGCACTGTCATCGAGGCACTTGCCGCCGCCGAGCGAGCCGAGAAGCTGGCACAGGCTGTGTAGGTTCCGCCGTTCTACCGAACGGCGGACCAGCCGACGCTGCGCGGGCC
>CAJLAV010000122.1:0-5918 GCA_905204735.1 uncultured Collinsella sp.
CGCGCGGTTCATGGCTGCCGCCCGTGCCGCGAGAGGGGAGTGAGCGGCATGCCGTACTATCTTGGCATCGACATTGGAACGAGTGCGTCCAAGGGCGTGTTAATTGATGCGGAGTGTCGAATTGTGGCGCAGGCATCTTGCCAACATGAAACCGAGAACCCTCAGGATGGTTGGTATCAGCACGATACAGAAGCGATTTGGTGGGGTGATTTTTGCCGGCTGTCTCGCGAGCTTATCGAGTGCGCGGGCATCGAGGCGAGCCAGATCCGCTGCGTAGGGTTGTCGGCTTTGGGCTGTGATTGCGTGCCAGTCGATGAAGATTGCCACGCCTTGGCTCCGGCAATTCTCTACGGGGTCGATGCTCGCTCGAAGCCGCAGATTGACGAGCTTCTTTCCGAATATGGTCCCGATCGCGCTCGCCAGCTCTTTGGACACGATCCGTGTTCGTCGGATATCGCCCCTAAGGTCCTTTGGTTTAAGGAGAATATGCCCGAGGTCCATGAGCGGGCGGCGAAGTTTCTTACGGCTTCGTCCTATCTATGCGCCAAGCTTACCGGCAGGTTTACGATCGACCGTTACCTTGCCGAGGATTTCCTTCCCTTATACGATCGTGAGACGTGGCAGGTTAATGAGCGCGGGTGCGCGCGGTTCTGCCGTCCCGACCAGATGGCCGAAGTCATGGCGGCGACCGATATCGCCGGCGTAATCACGGATCGGGCGGCGGTTGAAACCGGTCTTGCGAGGGATACGCCGGTGCTTGTCGGAACAGGCGATTCGGGCGCCGAGGCGATTTCTACTGGAGTGTTCTGCCCCGGGGACATGATGGTGCAACTCGGGAGCACGGCCTACTTTATCTATTTGGTGGACCATATGGTCGATGACGCTCGTCTATGGCCAGGGACATTCATCATCCCCGGAACTTACGGCATCTGCGCGGGCACCAATACAGCAGGAGCGTTGACGGCGTGGCTGCGACGCGAGCTGTACCGCGATGCCGTGGATGCCGAACACTCCGGCGGCCCCGATGCCTATGAGGTCATGGCGCACGATGCCGGGCAGGTAGGTCCTGGAGCAGATGGCCTGCTGTGTCTTCCATACTTTGCGGGCGAGCGCACCCCACTCAACGACCCCGAGGCGCGTGGCGTGTTCTTCGGTCTGACCGAAAGGCATACCCGGGGCCATATGGTCCGTGCGGCTTTGGAGGGGGTCGCCTATACGGTCGCAGCGCATGTTGATATCATCGAGCGAGATCATGGATTGTCTATCGAGCACATCATGCTCGTGGGTGGCGGAACTAAGAATCCGGTATGGATGCAGACGATTGCCGATGTCTGCGGGCGCGCAGTTTCGGTTGCGAAGGTCACGGTGGGCGCATGTTTTGGCGATGCTCTTATGGCGGCACTTGCTGGCGGCGCCTATTCATCATGGGGTGAGCTTGCCCGGGTTCTTGGGGTCGCGCAAACGATCGAGCCTGATATGGACGCTCATGAGCTGTACGCATCGCGCCGCCGTATCTTTGATGAGCTATATGCGCGAAATTGCGACCTTATGCACGAGCTAGTATAGCGCCGCCGAATTGCCCCACGCTCTTATGGGGGCTGCGTTGTGCGATTCGCATGTCCCTTGAGGGTCGTGGGCAAAAAATGCCAAATATGAGTACTGTCACAAATTTAGTAGCAGCAAAATTTGGCTCTTGAGGTCCAAGTTGAGTGTCTGCGGACAACTTAAAGCCGTCTAATATGTCCCTGGGTATGCTAAAACGACCTGATAATGAACAGTTGTGCATTATCAGGTCGTTGTTTTGGTGCAAAATAATGTGACCAGTTTTACAACAGTACTCATATTTGGCATTTTTTGCCCACCGAGGTCAGCGGAAGTCGAAAATGGAGTGGGAATTTTCCAGGACGACCGACTTGATGCTCTCCTCGGGGCAGTTTTTAAGCGCAGCAATGACCTCGGATACTCTTATGAGTGAATCGACGAGCTGTCGCGCGGATGTTTCCGCGTCTGGTTCGGCCGGCGCGTCGGTTTCGAGTAGCAAGCGATCAAGTGGAATCTGTCGCGCGTATTCGCGCCCACGTTTGGTCGCAAGCATGCGTTCATTCACGGAAAAGTAGCAGCCCGCAATGCGTGCGCGGACAAACTCATCTGAGGTGCCGCTAAACCAGTGGAAGATAATGGTGGGGGAGTTGGGGACGTCCTTTAGAAGGTCGTTCGACTCCAAAGTGTCCAAAGTTGCTCCCGCCGCGCGAACGGCGTGAATGGATAGAACGCGTCCAGGTAGCGGGGACTGCGATAACGTTCGGCATAGCCGTTCAAATGCCTGCGTCTGGTTTCCCTCGGTGCCTGCAAAGCGTGGCGAGAAATCGAGCCCGACCTCGCCGATAAACCGTTCCCGGATGGCGAGTTCACAAAGCAGGCCGACCTCGGCGGTTCCGCATCGGCCGTCGGCAATCCACCAGGGGTGGAGGCCCACCCCTGCAATAACGTTGGGACTACTGCTGGCGCGTTCGGATGCTGACGCGAAATCGCGTGGATCGACGCCGCAATCAAAGAGCTCCAGTCCCATCGCTGCGGCTTCGTGGGCAACGGTGTTCGGGCTGGCCATCAGGTCGAGGTGACAGTGAGCATCAAAGGACTGCAGCTTCATCGCGGTGTGCCTTGCTAGTCCAGGCGCTGGCCGTCGGCGCGAACGCGCTCGGTACCGCGTCCACTGATCTTGCGAATAACCTCGCCGGCAATCATCTGGCCCATGATGGGCGGCATAAAGCTGGCGGTTCCGAGCTCGGTGCGCTCGTGGATGTTGGAGGGGTCACGGCGCTGAGTCTTGACCGACTCCTCGCAGCTAAATAGAACGTGCAGGCTCTTGATGCCACGTTTTTTGCACTCTTTGCGCATGATACGGCTCATGGGGTCGCGCACCGTGTCAAAGATATCGGCGAAGCGCAGGCATTCGGGATGCAGCTTGTTGCCGCCGCCCATGGAGCTCACCAGGCGAATGTCGTGGTCCTGAGCATACTTGGCGACGGTGAGCTTGGCCGAGATGGTATCGATGGCGTCGATAACGTAGTCGAGCGTGCCACCTGTCTGCTCCAGAACGCTCGCGAAGAATTCGTCGATGTTGTCGCTCAGCAGGTATTCGGTGCGCTTGATGACGGTGGCGGCAGGGTTGATGTCATGGATCATGGCCTCCATGACGTCGACTTTACGCTTGCCGATGGTGCTGTGAAACGCGATGGCCTGACGGTTGATATTGCTGGGCGCAATGATGTCTTTATCCAGAATTACGAAATGGCCGATGCCGCCGCGGGCGAGCGCTTCGCAGCAGTTAGAGCCCACGCCGCCGCAGCCGAGCACCAACACCGTGGCGTCGGCGAGCTTGTCGAGCGCCTCGCGCCCCATGATGATCTCGAGCTTGGTGTCGCGCGTCTCGACGGGAGCGGCGGCTGCGGTTTCGGTCATAGATATCCTCCGATGGGGAAGTAATTAACGTAATTGGCTATCGCCATTATAGGTATTATTCTGCCTCCATTTGAGGCCTTGGGGCATGTTGAAATGAAGCGGGGATTCGCATAAGATTGAAGCAGATGGCACCCGTGGCCGCGGGTTGGCCAACTCCGAAACACGTTTATGGCGTGAGAAGTGGCCGTCTTCGCATTACGCGGGGGCGGCTATTTCATTCGACCTCCAATGTGGATGCCGAGCTCCACAGCCGCGATTACAAGCAATAACAACGTCAGGACATCGTCAATACTCATAGTCCATCTCCTTCTCTGGTAGAGGGGAGCTGGCCCATCTGCTTCTAACGGTATTGTAACTAAAAGCGAACGAGTGTTCTATGGCTATTGCTGAATTAGATAATTAGACAAACATCTAAATATCGAGTATAGTGTGCGCGTCATGAGAGATGATGAGAGGAGGTCTTATGCCGGGAGAGGGTTTTAAGGCGCTTGCCGATCCAACGCGACGGCGCATTTTGGAGTTGCTGCGCGAGGGCAATTGCACGGCGGGGGAGCTTGCCGAGCATTTCGATATCAGTAAGCCGTCGCTGAGCCATCACTTGGCGACGCTCAAAAACGCCGGGTTGGTGACCGACGAGCGCCATGGCCAAAACATCGTATACAGCTTAAACACCACCGTCATGCAGGATTTAATTGGCTGGTTTATGGGTTTTACAAACAATGAAGGTGATAAGGATGAATAACGAAAACAAGGGCATTCACCCCACAGGGGTATCGTCGCGCGTGTGGATTGCGCTGGTCGCTCTGTGCGTCGCCAATGTCGTAGCGCACCTCATGGTGATGCCGAGCTTGCCTGCGCAGATTCCCACGCACTGGGGCGCGAACGGCGCTGTCGACGGTTGGGGTCCTAGCTGGATGGCCTCCGCGCTCGGCGTGCTGCCTCTGGCGCTTCTCGCAATGTTCTGCGTGGTGCCGCGCATCGACCCCAAAGGTGAGGCATATCGAACCTCGGGCAAGTTCTATCAGGGCTTCGTAATCGCCTTCACCTTGTTCATGTGCGCCATAAGCTGGCTGGGAGAGCTTACGGTCTGGGGCGTGGTGCCGGCGGTCGGTTCGGTTAACGTGCTGATTTCCGGTGCTGTCGGTTTGCTGTTCATCGGCGTAGGCAACTACTTGCCGCGTGTGAAGCAGAACTATACGCTCGGTATCAAGACGCCCTGGGCACTTGCCGATCCCGAGAACTGGCGCCGTACGCAGCGCTTTGGCGGTGCCTGCTTTATGGTGCTGGGTGTTGGCCTGATTGTGATGGGCGTGGCAGGTGCGGTGCTTTCGAGTGAAGTCGTCGCCGCGGTGATTGCGGTTCTGGCGTTTGGTTCGGTCGGAGCCGTCTACGTCTACTCGTATCTGCTGTGGCGCAAATCTCAGCGGGCTGTTCGTTAAGGTTGCGGAAAACTAGCGTACGCAGTTCATAGTGTGTCCCGGGGGACTTTTCCCAGGTAGTATTAGGGGGTGTGGGCAACCATGCCCCTTTTTCGCTAAGTTTCAGAGCCGGTTTCCTCATTTCGTTTCCACTAAAGCGAAACAAGAATATGGAAACAGCAGGTAGAAAGGATAAAACAGACAAATGGCGGAGTTTATCTACCAGATGTATCAGGCTCGCAAGGCCCATGGCGACAAGGTAATCCTTGACGACGTGACCCTGAGCTTCTACCCCGGTGCCAAGATCGGCGTCGTGGGCCCCAACGGTATGGGCAAGTCGACCCTGCTCAAGATCATGGCCGGCATCGAGGAGGTCTCCAACGGCGATGCCAGGCTCACCCCCGGCTACACCGTGGGTATCCTGCAGCAGGAGCCGCCGCTCGACGACGACAAGACCGTCATCGAGAACGTGCGCATGGCGTTTGGCGACATGATTGCCAAGGTCGATCGCTTCAACAAGATCGGCGAGGAGATGTGCGACCCGGACTGCGACATGGACGCCCTCATGGCCGAGATGGGCAAGCTCCAGGACGAGATCGACGCCGCTGACGGCTGGGATATTGATTCAAAGCTCGGCCAGGCCATGGACGCCCTGCAGTTGCCCGATTCCGACATGCCGGTCAACGTGCTTTCCGGCGGCGAGCGCCGTCGCGTGGCCCTGTGCAAGCTGCTGCTCGAGGCTCCCGACCTGCTGCTGCTCGACGAGCCCACGAACCACCTGGACGCTGAGTCGATCCTGTGGCTCGAGCACTTCCTTCACAACTACCAGGGCGCGGTGCTTGCCGTCACGCACGATCGCTACTTCCTGGATAACGTTGCCGAGTGGATCTGCGAGGTCGACCGCGGTCACCTTTATCCCTACAAGGGCAACTACTCCACGTATCTGGAGACCAAGGCCGCCCGTATCGAGGCGCAGGGCAACCGCGACGCCAAGCTCGCCAAGCGCATGGAGGCCGAGCTCGAGTGGGTACGCAGTTC
>CAJLAV010000123.1:0-5875 GCA_905204735.1 uncultured Collinsella sp.
CCCGCCGACGTCCGCCCCGGTCGCAGCCGTCGCACTGCTGTTAAGCGCACGTCCAAGGCTAAGGCTGCCAAGAAGGGTGCGTCCGAGGATTCCGACGAGACGACCGCCGATGCATCGACTGATGCCGCCGAGCCCCAAGACGTCGAACAGCCTGCGTCCGAGAAGCCCAAGCGCGGTCGTAAGAAGTCCGCTAAGGCCAAGGCGTCCGAGCATCAGGCTGATGTCGAAGCGCAGGTCGATTCTGGCGCCGAGGCCAATGAAGCCGCTGCGGTCAATGCCGACGCCGCCGCAACCGATGCTGCCGCGCCCGCCGAGGCCGAAGACGACACTCGTTCCAACCGTCGCCAGCACAAGCGCAACGAGGAACGCAACGAGCGCAACAACGACCGTCGCAACCGTCAGCGCGACCGCAAACAGCGCAATAAGGAGCGCAATGCCGCTCCGACTGAGCCCACGCTTTCGCGCGAGGAGCTCGCGGCCATGAAGGTCGCCGAGCTGCGCGAGAAGGCCAAGGAGTTCGAGATTGAGACGACCGGCAAGAAGAAGGCCGAACTCGTCGAAGAGATCTACACCACCGCCGCGAAGGCCGAGGGCTTCCGCGACATCAAGGGCATTCTGCAGATTCGCCCGGACAGCTCCGGCATCATCCACGCCCATGGCTACATGAAGTCCAACGACGACGCCTTCGTGCCCGCCTACCTCATCCGCTCCGCGCGCCTGCGCACGGGCGACGTCATCGAGGGCTCGCTGCGTCCTTCGCGCGGCGGCGACAAGCGCGCCGGCCTCGCCAAAATCACGACCGTCAACGGTCTGGACCCCGAGCAGATTCGCAACCGTCCCAAGTTCGGCGACCTCACCCCGGTCTATCCCAACGAGCCGCTGCGCATGGAGCACGGCAAAGACTCCATTACCGGTCGCGCCATCGACATCGTGTCGCCGATCGGCAAGGGTCAGCGTGGCCTGATCGTGTCCCCGCCCAAGGCCGGCAAGACCACGATCCTCAAGAAGATCTGCCAGTCTATCTCGATTAACAACCCCGAGGTGCACCTCATCTGCCTGCTCGTCGACGAGCGCCCCGAAGAGGTCACCGATATGCAGCGTTCCATCAAGGGTGAGGTTGTGGCGTCGACCTTCGATATGCCCGCCGACAACCACACTCGCGTGGCAGAGCTCGTCATCGAGCGCGCCAAGCGCATCGTGGAGCTGGGCGGCGATGTCGTGGTGGTGCTCGACTCCATTACGCGTCTTGCCCGCGCCTACAACTTGGCGGCGCCCGCCTCGGGCCGCATCCTTTCGGGCGGCGTCGATTCGGCGGCCCTGTATCCTCCCAAGCGCTTCCTGGGCGCAGCCCGTAATATCGAGAACGGTGGCTCGCTCACCATCCTGGCCTCTGCCCTCATCGACACCGGTTCCAAGATGGACGAGGTCATCTTCGAGGAGTTCAAGGGTACCGGCAACATGGAGCTTAAGCTCGACCGCGACCTGGCCGACCGCCGCATCTTCCCGGCTATCGACCCCGTTGCCTCCGGTACGCGCAACGAAGACCTGTTGGTCGACGAGCAGATGCGTCCGTTTGTCTTTGGTCTGCGTCGCATTCTTGCCGGCATGAACAACACCGAGCGCGCAGCCGCGTCGTTTATCAAGGGTCTTAAGGGCACCAACACCAACCAGGAGTTCCTGGTGCGTTCGGCCAAAAAGCACAGCGACTACGAGCAGACGTTCTAGGTTGTCATCCACGCGCAGCGATAGTCATCAATGCGATAAAGGGTCGGGGCTTTGAGCCTCGGCCCTTTTCCATATCGCCGCTCCGCGCTTATTTTTGACCATAAGACTGGCAAGCAGCAGGTTTCCCGTTTCAATCCGACATCGTCGCTTGCAATCGACAGGGCGGTTTCGCATAATAGCTTTTAAGCTTCGCGACGGAAAACGCAGATGAAACGAACCATATACCGTTGCTTTGGGGCATAGCCCCGCTTCATCTTCTCTCGCGCAGCCAACTGAATGATGCGATTTGGGTGCTGGAAGATGGGGAGAGCTCATGGCTTCTTCTGATGCAACACAACGAGCAGTCCTTGCCGGACTTTCGTGCGGGATCGGCCTTGCCGCTCCCGTGGTTATGTATGCCGCGACGCTGCCGTTTTCGTCGGTGAACGAGACGGTCGTGGCGGGTGCGGTTCCCTTCGCCGTGGGCGCGGTGGCGGGCGTGGGTATCTATGCCGCCTCGCTGGGTATCTCCGAGTACCGTGCGCAGCGTGAAGAGCGTCTGTTCCAGCCTGATGCCATGGGCGGTGCCGCCAATCTCAATCAGCATCAAAGCGAGTTCAAGACCGCCTCGATTCCAGCTCAGCAGCAGGATGCGACTCCTTACGCTGCGGCTTCTGCTTCTCAGGCTCAGGCGGAGCAGTCTACCTCGGCATTCCTTTCCGGCCTGACTGGTGCGTTCCAGCGCCGTCATGCCGATGATGGTGTCCCTACCATCGCTCGAGCCGCAGATGCCATGGACGAGGCCGAGGCTTGGTCCATGATCGACAGTATGCTCGACGACGATTCGCCGGTGAGCTGCGACCCTGCGCACTCGCGCGACGTCTATCAAGTCGCCATCGACGAGCTCACCAACGGCGGGCAGACCGGCTCCTTCAATCGCGACGACATCGCCGCCGCGGCACGCGCCGTGTCTGGCTCCCAGGCCGCCCCTGCGGGCAGCACGGCGGCTTTCGTGGCACTCGTCGCCAACGCGGCAGCCAATAACGCCTACAGCGCTACCTCGGCGGACGCGAACGCTTCTGCCGACAATTCGTACGTTGATGAAGCCATGGCCGCGGACGAGGAGGCCGTTGCCGCCCGCCGTGCCGCCGAAAGCTCGTTGTGGGGCGCTCCTGCCCAGCAGCAGGCGGCTGAGGCTGCGCCGTACAATGCAAACCTCGCCAGCATGCCTATCATCTCCGGTGCCGCGGACATCGATCTCGATGACCTCGATGAGCCTGCAGCCATCACCGCATCGATTGATGCCCAAGATCGCATCAACACCGGCGACCTTCCAGATGCCTCGCTCGAGGTTGATGTCCCCATGGCCGATTACTCGGGCCACGAGGACATGTGGGCCGCCGCCACCGCGATCCTGGATGAGATTGACGAGCCTGCTCCTGTTACGGCCCCCGCTCCCGTCGCTGCCCCTCAGCCTGCTGTCCCCGCCTATGTCGGCCGTCACAGTGCTGTGTTCCCCGAGGATACTGCCCGTATCTCGCGCGAGAGCATCGAGCGA
Organism: uncultured Collinsella sp.; assembly: GCA_905204735.1. Lineage (GTDB taxonomy): Bacteria > Actinomycetota > Coriobacteriia > Coriobacteriales > Coriobacteriaceae > Collinsella. The sequence continues at coordinate 3,263 of CAJLAV010000123.1, forward strand.
GCCGAGGCTATTGCCGCCGGCATTATGGGAAATCGTCGTCACGAGCGCGTCAATCAGATCCTCGAGGAAGAGATCGAGCGCCTGCAGTCCTCTACCGCCAAGCGTACGGGCCGTGCCTATCTGAGCGTTATCGAGGGCGGTACCGCCAGCTTTGCGCCGCTCCGCGCGGAGGCATAACTTCTGCATGGTTAAGATCAATCGAAAATGGGCGGTCGTGACCTGCCTGATGGCGCTCTTGATCTGGGGCAATTCGCTGGTTCCCGGCTCGGGGTCGGGCTCACTGAGTCTAACGGTCATGGAAGCTATCCGCGGTTTCCTGCACGGCGTGGGACTTCCATATGAATGGGTGACCAACTTTGTTGTTCGCAAGTGCGCGCATTTTACCGAGTATATGGTGCTCGGCATCCTGGCAACGCACGCCTTTGATTTTGAGGGCCGGCGCACCTTTGACGTGCTGCTGCCCACGGCGGTGTTCCTGCTGCTGATTCCTTCGATCGACGAGACGATTCAGCTCTTTGTGCCGGGACGCGCTGGAATGATCACCGATGTGATGATCGACTGCTGTGGAGCGGCAACGGGCGTTGTGCTCCGATATCTCTTACGGTCGCTGATGTGCGCCAAAAAGGCCGCCTAGGACGTATTGTTTGGTCCTAGGCGGCCTTTTTTATTTGAGGGCTTATATGAGGCGTGGTGGCGTCGTTCCGTAGGTCGGATTTGCCGGGCGTGCCACGCCCCGTGGGTGCGTCTGCTACTGAAGCGCCTGTGCGCCCAGGGCCAGGCAGCCCATGATGCCCTGCTTGCCCTCGAGGCTGTTGTTGACGATGTAGCTATCGATGTCGTTGACCTCGGGCGTGACGATATAGCCGTTGAGCATCTCGGCGCACTTTTTGCGTGCGAGCGGCACGATGGGAGTGTGGTCGGCCACGCCGCCGCCGATGATGATCTTTTGCGGCGCGTAGCACAGCGTGTAGGTCATGAGTGCCTGTGCCAGATAGCCGGCGAGCAGGTCCATGGCCTCCGAGTCATCGGCCATGTCTCCGGCGCTCTTGCCATCCCAGCGCTTTTTAACGCCGGGGCCGGCGATGAGGCCCTCGAGACAGTTGTCGTGGAAGGGGCAGGCGCTGTGCTCGCCAATGGTGTCGCGCGGGTCGCGCGTGACCAGGATGTGGCCGGCCTCGGGATGCATCATGCCGTGCACGAGCTGGCCGCCCGAGAGCACGCCGGCGCCCACGCCGGTACCGATGGTCAGATACACAACGTCAGTGAGGCCCTGGGCGCAACCAAAGGTGACCTCGCCCAGGCAGGCGACGTTGACGTCGGTGTCGTAGCCGCAGGGAATATTGAGCTCGTTTTGGATGGTGCCCAGCAGGTCAAAGTAGCGCCATGCCGTTTTGGGCGTCTCCAGGATCTTGCCGTATTGGGGCGAGGCAGGGTTGACTGCGGTGGGGCCAAAGGCGCCGATGCCCAGCGCGGCGATGCCCTTGTCGGCAAACCATGCGTTGACGGCCTCGACGGTCTCCTGCGGAGTCGTGGTCACGATCTGCTCACGCTCCAGGACCGTGCCGTCTGCATAGCCCGTGGCGCAGACCATCTTGGTGCCGCCGGCCTCGAGCGCTCCGATAAGTTGCTGCTCTTCCATAATATTCCTCTCACTGGGACGAGTTGCTCCATGACTAAAGTATAGAGCTCTAAACCATTTAAGAAAGCGCCATAAAACGAAGCCTCGCAACGCGGCAGGCGGTGCGGGGCTTCTTTAGTTACTTTAGTTGCCGGGCCGTCCTTACCCGCGCGGTTTGATTATATCACGCAGGGACTTGAGGTTCTCCAGTGCCGCGTTAAGCGTCTCGTCTCGCTTGGCAAAGTGGAAACGAATCAGGTGGTTGACGGGCTCGCGGAAGAAGCTCGAGCCGGGCACGGCGCCCACGCCCACCTTAGACGCGAGGTCCTCGCAGAATTCGAGGTCGCTGTCATAGCCAAACTCAGAGATGTCCATCATGACGTAGTAGGCGCCCTGCGGCACGTTATGCTCAAGACCGATGCTGTCGAGTCCCTGGCAGAACAGGTCGCGTTTGGCGGCATAGAGGTCAAGGACCTCATCGTAATAGCTGTCGTCGAAGTTGAGGGCGGTGACGACGGCTTCCTGCAGGGGAGCGGCGGCGCCCACGGTGAGGAAGTCGTGGACCTTTTTGATGCGCTCGGTGATTTCGGCAGGGGCGATAGTGTAGCCCAGACGCCAGCCGGTGATGGAGTAGGTCTTGGACAGCGAGCTGCAGCTGATGGTGCGCTCGAACATGCCAGGCAGCGTGGCCATGTAGACGTGCTCATGGGGTGCGTAGACGATGTGCTCGTATACCTCGTCGGTGATGCAATAGGCGTCGTACTTTTTGCAGAGGTCGGCGATAAAGGTGAGCTCCTCGCGCGTAAAGACCTTGCCGCAGGGGTTGGAAGGGTTGCACAGGACGATGGCCTTTGGGTCGTTGTCGCGGAAGGCCGCCTCGAGGACCTCGCGGTCGAAGTCAAAGGTGGGCGGGTTGAGCGGCACATAGATGGGCTCGGCTCCCGAGAGAATGGTGTCAGCGCCGTAGTTCTCGTAGAACGGCGAGAAGATGACGA
>CAJLAV010000124.1:0-5798 GCA_905204735.1 uncultured Collinsella sp.
TCATCATAGAAAGAACCATGGCAAACATGTGCTCGCTTACGGCCTGACCGTAGGCGCCCACCGAGCAAGACAGTTTGGCGTCGGTCGGCACGGTGCCGGCGGCAAGGTAGTCGTCATAGCCGGCGGTCTGCAATTGCAACAGCTGGAGGTGCTTGCACGCGGTAAGCAGGGCAGGGTCGATGTTGCCCAGGATCACGTCGGCATCGGCGACCTGCTCGTGCGTGGCGGCGTCGGCGCTCGTGTAGATAAAGTCCTCGCCCGGAGCGCTCGACTCAAGAATTGCGCGATGACGGTCGTTGACGGGCAACAAAACCAGAATGTTCACAAGCAGTCCTCTCCGCTCGACCTGCCAAAAAGGGACAGGTTAATTTTGGCAGGTTTTATCAGGCAAAACGCTCAAATAAAACGCCGGATGCAAGACGGGCGTGCCCGTCGGCATCCGGCGCATCCACAGCTACCAGCTGAGCAGCTCGTAACCGTCCTCGGTCACCACGAGCTGTACCTCGCACTGGGCCGAATCGCTACCGTCCTTGGTGCGCACACACCAGCCGTCGCCCTTGCTGATCTTAATGTCGGGCGCTCCGGCATTGACCATGGGCTCGATGGTAAAGACCATGCCCGGAGCCATAATGGTGTCCACATCGGGCGCCTCGGTGGTAAAGCCCACAAACGGGTCCTCGTGGAACTCCTTACCGATGCCGTGTCCGCCGTACTCGCGCACCACGCTAAAACCGGCGTCCTCGACCGTCTTTTGCACGGCCTCGGCCATCACGGACAGCGGTAGCCACGGCTTGACGGCGGCCAGACCCGCCTCCACGCTGGCGCGAGTGACGTCGACCAGGCGCTGACGCTCGGCCGAGACCTCGCCGATGCAGAACATGCGGCTCGAGTCGCTAAAGTAGCCGTCAAGAATCGTGGAACAGTCCACGTTGATGATGTCGCCCTCGTGCAGCACGTCCGTATCACAGGGGATACCGTGGCAGACCACATCATTGATCGAGGTGCACACGCTTTTGGGGTAGCCCTCGTAGTTGAGATCGGCCGGCGTGCCACCGTGCTCGACGGTGTAGTCGTAGATCATCTGGTCGATCTGGTTGGTGGTCATGCCCGCGGCGATGTGTTCGCCTACGTAATCGAGCACGCCCACGTTGATAGCGGCCGAGCGCTTGATGCCCTCGATATCGGCGGGCGTCTTGTAGAGCGTACGGGGCAGAACCTCCCAGCCCTCCTCCCACAGGCGCTCGAGGCGCTCGTCGAAGGCGCTGTGACATTTCTTATATTTTTTGCCGCTGCCGCACCAGCAGGCGTCGTTGCGGCCGGGTACGGGTCCTTTGTCATACATGGCTAACTTCCTTTCATCCGCAGCTAGTATAGCCCACTCACGCGTCCATAAAAGTTGCGGTGATATAGTTCCGATTTAAGCGGTTTAACAGCATAAACAGGAACTATATCACCGCAACTGATGGAGCGGGGTGGCGGGCACTAGCTGCTGCGTGGTTTTGCTAGTAGCTCACCTGGCAGGGAATGCCGAGGGCTTGGACGCGCGCGGCGATGGCGTCGAGGGCCTCGGGCGCTGCTTTGGCAAGGCCGGCGACCGGCGTCTCGCGAGCCACCGTGTAGATGGTCGCTTCTTGTGGGCGAATGCGCTCAAGTGCCGCGAGCCAGGGGACAACGTACTCCTCGCCGGTGTTGTCGATGGGCTTGCCCAGATACTCACCGGTCAAAAAGATCGTCTGGATAATAACGTGACCGTCAAAGCTTGCGAACGTCTCAATCTGGTGCTCGACGTCGTAGGGGCCAACAGGCTGGTCGAGCAGCTGGATAAATGCCGGATCGACCGTATCGAGCTTGAGGATGTTGTCGTCGACCATCATGAGCGCATCGTGCACCTCGGGGCGGTCGGCGCGCGTACCGTTGGAGAGCACGGCGATTTTGGAGTTTGGGGCCAGCTGATCGCGCAGCGCGACGGCGCCGGCAATCGCCTGGGGAAACTCCGGTGCGGCGGTGGGCTCGCCGTTTCCTGCGAAGGTGATCACATCGGGGAGCTCGCCCTCGGCTGCCATCTCGCGCAGCTTTGCCTCGAGCGCGTCGAGTACCACGGCAGCTGTGTTGTACGGCTCATGGCAGGGGCGCTCGGCGTTGAGGCCGTTTTCGCAGTAAATGCAGTCGAACGTGCAGATTTTGCCGCTGGCCGGCATCATGTTGACGCCGAGCGAGAGACCAAGGCGACGGCTGCGAACGGGCCCAAAGATGGGGCTGGCATTCAAAAACGTAGACATAGGCATATGCTCCTCAAGACAATTGTGCCTAAGCATAGCATCGGCTCCAAAGCAAGGTGCGGGCTCTTGCTTTACAAGTTTCGTTTTTTCACGTCGCCCATTATGCCGCGCCATGAAAAGCCTCGGGTCGGGTAAAGTTAATCTGTTAACAAGGTGTAAGGCAATGTGGGTCCATCCAACCGCGCTGACGTGCAACTGGATGAGCATTGATGATGGGGGCACAACATGAATTTTACGGTCGAGAATGCGGGCACCACGATTGCCTGTCGCGAATATGCCGGCCCAGATGTGTCGCCTGATGCTCCTGCCTTGGTGTGCGTGCACGGCGCTTGTGTCGACGGCACATTTTTCGACGGTATCGCTTGTGAGCTCAGCCGCAACTACCGCGTAATTGCCTACGACCGCCGCGGCTGCGGTGGCAGCAGCGATGCGGCAGACGGCAGCTATGATCTTGCCGCTCAGGCCGCCGACCTGCAAGCCGTGATCGAACACGTTGGCGCTCCGACAAATGTGCTTGCGCATAGCGCCGGTACGTTGGTGGCGCTGGAGCTTCTTCGCGCCGAACCCCATCTCGTCGCCCGTGCGATTCTGCATGAGCCGGCTGTGTCGGCCGAAGGCGTCGGCATGGGCGCAGCTCCGGTTTTGCTCGATATGATTGCGGCTGGAAAGGTTTCAAGGGCGCTCCGGCTTTTCTTGGGAGCCCTCGGCGACTTGGACCCCGAAGCTCCCGGGACGACCGAAGCGGAAGCCAAACATGCCCTGCGCAATGGTCGTTGCTTTATGGCTAATGAATACGGAACAAATATGACATATGCTCCCGACTGGGAGCGCGTCCGCGCGTCAAAGGCGGTGTCGGCCGTGTTTTTGGGCGAGCTTTCGGTCGATACACCCCGCGAGGCTGGCACGCGAGCGGCTGCCGAATATCTCGATTGCCCCCTTGTGACGATCCCGGGCGCGCATAACGGTCTGCGCGATCGCCCCGTTACGGCGGCAAACGCCGTTCGCGATGTCTTGGAGCGTTAGCACGCTCGATGACCTGCGGGGAGAGGGGCTGTTAGCGTTTCGTCATTGTTAACGAATGCGCCCATAACCGCGCGCCCGCGGCTCCATTACCGCCGTTTGCCAGGTCATAAAAATGTAACGATAATCGCGCGTTTGCCTTCAGCTGTTAGATGCTACCCTTGTACCAATTGATATGCACCGTTGCCGTGCGTAACGATAGGAAGGGCCCCATATGCTCAATAATCACGAGGTCAATCTAACCGACGAGGAGGCTGCCGTCGAGGTCGCCCGCGTCGCGAAGACCTACCCCGTGGTGCGTTTGTTGTCGGCCGATCAGATTAAGAGCGAGCCTAACTGCTTGCTCGCCGGCGATCGCTGCCCTTGTCTGCGTCAGTCGAGTCTTGAGGCCTTGGCAGGTTCCGATGATGTATCGGAGCAGCTGCTCAATGATGGTACCGAGTACCGCGCTCGCCTGCGCCCTCTGAAGGTCGAGGGCGAGCCTCACGTCCTGCTGATGGTGCGTCCGATCGATGAGCAAGAGGCTGCAGAAGAGGACCTCGTCTACACCGACGTGCTGACGAGTGTGCGCAATCGCCGATATTACGAGGAAAAGCTCCGTAGCGCCCGCATGAATGCCGGCGTTGCGGTGATCGACCTTGATGATTTTAGGGTCTTCAACGATACGTGTGGCCGTCATGCCGGCGACCTTGCGCTCGGTGCTGTGGCGACAGCCATACGCAGCGGAATTCGTTCGACTGACGAGCTTGTACGCTATGGCTGCGACAAGTTTGTGGTCGTCATGCCCAATATTCCCTCCGATGACTTCACCCGTCGCCTGCATCAGGTGTCCGATGCCGTTCATGCCACGATTGTTCCGGGCCATGAGTACGTGAGCTTGACGGCATGTGTTGGCGGTGTTCGCATTCATGGCGAGACGGTCGATGAAGGAGTTGGCCGCGCTGTCCAGTTATTGAGCCGCGCTAAGGCAAAAGCCGGTACGGTCGTGACCGATGCCGATTCCATCGAAGCCTTCCAAAGCGAAAAGCCTTTGGTGCTTATTGTCGATGACTCCGAGATGAACCGAGCCATTCTCAACGAGATGCTCAAGGACGAGTATTGCATCCTCGAGGCCGACAACGGTCGTACGGCGCTCGACATGGTCGACCGCTATGGCGATGAGTTGTCGCTCGTGCTGCTGGATATTGTCATGCCGGGTATAAGCGGCTTTGAGGTGCTGGCCGATCTGTCGCGCCGATCGGGTATCGACAATCTGCCTTTCATCATGATTTCGAGCGAAGATTCCGATGATATGGTTCTGCGCGCGTACGAGCTGGGCGCCTCGGACTATATCAACCGCCCGTTTGACTCCCGTGTCGTGCGCCGCCGTGTAAGCAACACCATCCGCCTATACGCCAAACAGCGCCGCCTGACGAGCCTGCTGTCCCAGCAGTACAACGAGCGCGTCAAGAACAGTCGCATGCTCATTGACATCATGGCCGGCGTCATGGAGCTTCGCAACGGCGAGAGCGGCAGGCACGTTACGAATATCGAAAAGCTGACCGAGCTGCTGCTTGACTGTCTGGTCCAGCGTAGCGACACCATCTCCCTCGACAACGAGGAACGCTCCACGATTGCCCTGGCTTCGGCGCTGCACGATATTGGCAAGATGGCGATTGACGATGCGATCCTCAACAAACCCGGATGCCTTACGTCCGAGGAGTTCGAGATTATGAAGACGCATACCACGATCGGCGCCGACATGTTGCTTGAGCTGGGTCGCCATCACGTCGGCAATGCGCTTATGGAATATGCGTACCAGATTGCGCGTTGGCATCACGAGCGCTGGGACGGCAAGGGTTATCCCGATGGCCTTAAGGGCAACCAGATTCCCATTGCCGCGAAGGTGGTCTCGGTGGCCGACGTGTATGATGCGCTGACGAGCGTGCGCGTGTACAAGGACGCTATCCCGCACAAGGAGGCGATCCAGATGATCCTGGACGGTAAGTGCGGCACCTTTAACCCGCTGTTGCTCGACTGCCTGCTCGAGGTGCAAGACCGTATTGCCGAGACGTTGGCACGCCCCGCCGACGTTGTCTCGTTTCCCACGATTTAGTTTGACCAAAGGAGTTTTAATCCATGATTTCCATGCGTGAGGCGTATGAGAAGATCGGCGCTAATTATGATGACGCGTGCGCTCGGCTGATGGGCGAGGAAATGCTTGCCCGCTTTGCCCTCAAGTTTTTGGATGACGAGAGCATGGACAAGCTGGAGGCCGCCATGGCGGCAGGAGACGCCGAAGGTGCGTTTATGGCAGCGCACACGCTCAAGGGCGTGAGCCAGAATCTGGGATTCGATAATCTGTACGAGCCGGCGGTCGTGGTGACCGAGGCGCTGCGCGGCGCCGATACCGTTGATGGCGCTCGCGAGGGAATGCATGCGTTGCAGCAGCAATATGCGGCCACGTTGTCGGCCCTGCGCGAGGCGGCTGAATAAGAGCTTGCGAGCCTTGGGCTGCTT
>CAJLAV010000125.1:0-5631 GCA_905204735.1 uncultured Collinsella sp.
CCGCGCCCCACAGTCCCCCAAGGCGGCAGGCGCGAAGCGCCGAGGCCGCCGCCGGGACCAGGGCCCGCAACAACCACGCGCCCCCACATCAGCCCAGCGGCCCCGACCAACAACGGCCCCATCGCAGACCGCTCACAGCAGCGTCATCGCAGGCGGGGGCCGGGCTTGGTTTTCAGAACACTCCGCAGACCAGTGTGGCGCCTTGTCCGCGGCTCCGAAGGAGCAGGACAAGGCGCCACACATGGTCGAGGACGTTCTGAAAACCAAGCCCGGCCACCGCCGGACAGGTCACACTACTCGCAGAGCAGCTTAGCGATCTGGACGGCGTTGGTTGCCGCGCCCTTACGGATTTGGTCGCCGCAGCACCAGAAGGTGATACCGCGCGCGGCCTCGGGGTTCGAGATGTCGCGGCGCACGCGACCGACCCAAATCAGGTCCTGGTCGGACGTATCCATCGGCATGGGGAAACGGTCGTGTGCATCCTCGGCAGCCATATCGTCAACCAGCTTGACGCCGGGAGCGGCAGCCAGCGCAGCACGAGCCTCCTCGACCGTAATATCGCGCTCAAACTCGAGCGTAATGCTCTCGGAGTGCGAACGCAGCACGGGCACGCGCACGCAGGTGCAGTTCACGCGCAACTCGGGCAGGTGCATGATCTTACGGCCCTCGTTCTCCAGCTTCATCTCCTCGGAGGTAAAGCCTTCCTCCTTGACGCCGCCGATCTGCGGAATCAGGTTGCTCGCCAGCTGGGCGGCAAACGCGCGCGGCTCGGGAATCTCCTCGCCGCGGCCCAGGGCGGCCAGCTGAGCCTCGAGCTCGGCCATACCGGGAGCGCCGGCACCCGAAGCCGCCTGATACGTCGAGACGATCATGCGCTTCACACCGGCGAGCTGATGCAGCGGCCACGTGGGAACCAGGCCGATGATGGTCGCGCAGTTGGGGTTGGCGATAAGGCCGTGATGCCACTTGATATCGTCGGCATTGATCTCGGGCACGACCAGCGGCACCTCGGGGTCCATGCGGAAGGCATGGCTGTTATCGACCACGACGGCACCGCGCTTGACGGCCTCGGGCAGCAGCTCCTTGGCGATGTCGTCGCCGGCGGCGCCAAGCACAATATCGCAGCCCTCAAAGGCCTCGGGGCAAGCCTCTTCGATCACAATCTGCTCGCCGCGGAACTCAACGGTCTTGCCCGCGGAGCGTGCACTTGCCAGCAGTTTGAGCTTACCGACCGGAAACTCCTGCTCGTTGAGGCACTCGAGCATCTGGGTGCCCACGGCTCCCGTCGCGCCCAAAATAGCAACCGTGTACTGTTTCATGCTTCCCCCTTTAAAGGTTGTGGCTATCGCCCGCACGCCAAGCAGGCCGATTATTGTTGCCAGTGTATACAAGAACGGGGCGGGCACGAAACCCGCCCCGTCGAAACGAAACCGAAACGAAACGCCCCGCCGTAGATTTTTGAGGCGAGTCCCAAAAATCTAGCGAGATAGCAGCTACTTGTGGAGCGCAGCCAGAGCAGGATCGACCGGCGCGGAAGCCTCCAGGTCGGAGACCTTCACAATGCCGTTCTCATCGGAGAAGGCACGGTAAATGGTCCGAATCGCCAAATCGAAGTCCTTCTCCTCCACGCCAATGATGATGTTGATCTCGTCGCAGCTCTGCGAAATCATACGCACGCTCACGCCGGCCTGGCCAAGCATGCCAAACAGATGGCCAGAGATGCCGGCACGACCGCGCAGGTTGCGGCCAACGGTCGCGATAAGTGCCAGACCCTCGACAACCTCGATCTCGAGCGGCTCGACCTCCTGCTGAATGTCGCCTACGAGCGAGTACAGCGAATCGTGAACGTCCCGCTCCTGCACCACGGCGCCAAAGCGGTCGACACCGGTGGGCATGTGCTCGACGGAAACGTCATAACGCTCGAACACCGAAAGCGCACGGCGCATAAAGCCAACGCGGGGCTTGGTGCGGTCGCGGGCCACGTTGATGGCGACAAAACCGCGCTTGCCGGTCACGCCGGTAATGATGGGCTCTGCCTCGCCCTCATCAGCCGTCTCGCTAATGATGGTGCCGGGGTCCTGCGGCGCATTGGTGTTCTTGATGACCAGCGGAATACCCGCCTCACGCACGGGGAATACGGCTTCCTCGTGCAGGACGCTCGCACCCATGTACGAAAGCTCGCGCAGTTCCTCGTAGGTAACGCGGGCGATGGGCTGAGCCTCGGGAACAATACGCGGATCGGCAGAATAGAAGCCCGAGACGTCGGTCCAGTTCTCATACAGGTCGGCGCCCAGGCACTTGGCCAAAATCGAGCCGGAAATATCGCCGCCGCCACGGTCGAGCAGCTTGATCTGGCCCTCACGCGTCGCGCCGTAGAAACCAGGCATAACAAAGCCGCCCTGTTGACCGTACTCCTGCACCAGCTCGGAGGTGCGATTCATGCTGAGCGTACCGTCGTGATGGAACGCCACAACCGTCGCGGCGTCCAAGAACGGCAGGCCCAGGTACTCCGCCATCAGGCGAGCGGTGAAGTACTCGCCACGGCTCACGAGCTCCTCGGTAGAGTAGCCGCCCGAGCGGGCGCGCTCGGCAAAGGCCGCGAACTCCTCGCGGATGGGATAGGTGAGCTCCAACTCGTCAGCGATATCAAAATAGCGCTGGCCGATGTCCTCGAGTAGTTCCTCGCACGACACGTGATACTTAACGTGCGCGTTAACCAGGTAGAGCAGGTCGGTTACCTTAGTGTCGCCCTTAAAGCGGCGGCCGCAGGCGGAAACCACCACAAAACGGCGGGCAGGGTCGGCGTCGACGATGGCCTTGATCTTCTTGAAGTGTTCGGCGTCGGCGACCGACGAGCCGCCAAACTTGGCAATCTTAATCATGGGCTTGAGGTTACCTTTCTAAAAAGCCTCTGCAAACCTATTTTGCGCGCTCTGATACCATGGTTTCACCGATTGGGACCAAGGCATCCGAGGAGCAGTGTTATATGGGAACTTATCATAGTACACGAGGACGCACTTTATCGTGCTCAAGTAAGGTGGCAATCCGCACCGGCATCGCTCCCGACGGGGGTTTGTTTGTCTCGGACGAGCTCGGCACCCAGCAGGTCGATATCAGCTCGCTTGCAGATAAATCGTACTTTGAAATCGCTCAAGATGTGTTGGGAATGTTACTGAATGATTACACGGCCGAAGAAATTTCGGCGTGTGTCGACGAGGCATACCGCGGCACGTTCGCGAGTGAAGAGGTTACGCCGCTCGTCAAACTCGACGCTGCGCCGGGCGCCGACGCCCCTCAGACCTATGTGATGGAGCTCTTTGGCGGCCCCACAAGCGCCTTCAAGGACGTCGCCCTGCAGATGCTCCCCCGTCTGATGGCCCGCACTTCCGCCAAGGACGGCGGCGCCGAGCGCATCATGATCGTCACCGCCACGTCGGGCGACACGGGTAAGGCCGCACTCGCCGGTTTTGCCGACGCTCCGGGCACGGGCATCACCGTCTTTTATCCCGAGGGCAAGGTCAGCCGCGTCCAGAACCTGCAGATGTCCACGCAGGAGGGCGACAACGTCGCCGTCTGCGGCATCCGCGGCAACTTTGACGACGCCCAGAGCGCCGTCAAGCGCATCTTTGCCGATAAGGAGCTTGCCGAGCGTCTGGAGGCCGCAGGCACGGTGCTTTCGAGTGCCAACTCCATCAACGTCGGCCGTCTGGTACCGCAGGTCGTCTACTACTTTGCCGCCTATGCGCAGCTGTTGCGCGCCGGCGCCATCGAGGCCGGCGACGCCGTGGAGTTCTGCGTACCGACCGGCAACTTTGGCGATATCTTGGCCGGCTACTACGCCAAGCGCATGGGTCTGCCCGTCGCCAAGCTCGTCGTGGCGAGCGACAAGAACAACGTGCTTGCCGACTTCCTGACCACCGGCGTTTACGACCGTAACCGCCCGTTCTTCACGACCATCTCGCCGTCAATGGACATCCTTATTAGCTCCAACCTGGAGCGCATGCTCTACTTCCTGTCCGATGGCGACTGCGAACTCGTTGCCGGCCTTATGGAGCAGCTGGCACAGACTGGTCGCTACGAGGTTCCCACTGACCTGCTGGCAAAGATTCAGAGCGTCTTTGGCTGCGGTTGGGCCAGCGAGGACGAGGTCCGCGCTGCCATCAAGAGCTGCTGGGACGCAAATGGCTACGTGATCGATCCGCATACTGCTTGCGGCTATCACGTCTTTGAAAAGGTCGCTCCCGCCGAGGGCGCCAAGGCTCGCGTGCTGCTTTCGACCGCAAGCCCCTACAAGTTCCCGCGCGCCTGCTGCGACGCCCTGGGCCTCGACGTTCCCGAGGATGATTTTGAGGCTATGCGCGTACTCGAGCAGGCCACCAACACGGTCGCCCCGACCCAGCTCGCCGAACTCGAATCCAAGCCCGTCCGCTTCGAAGACGTCTGCGACGTCGATGAGATGGCAAGCTACGTCGAGTCCGCAGCAAAACGAATGAGCACCAACTAGATCCCTCATTAAGCGCCGGCGAAAGCCGGCGCACCTTCTAATTATTTAGCTTTCGGGATGATGACGAGCGTGCGAGCGGGTCTGGCCGTTTAGTTCGTCGCGAGTTCCGCACGAGCCGGAAAGCACTTAATGTGCTTTCCGAGCGAGCCAGGACTGCCCGAGCAGCGAACTAAACGGCCAGACCCGCCCAGGAGGACTCACATGATCAAAATCACCGTCCCAGCAACCAGCGCCAACCTAGGCATCGGCTACGACACCCTCGGCATGGCCGTTAGCCTCTACTCGCACTTCACCTTCGAGCGCGCCGACAAGCTCACCATCACGGGCTGCCCCGAGGAGTTCCAAAACGAGAATAACCTGGTCTATGTGAGCTTTGTCGATGCTCTGGCCGCGTGGGGCGAGCCGGCTTTTCCCGTTGCTATCGACATTCAGACCGACGTGCCCGTCGCCCGTGGCCTGGGTTCCAGCTCCACCTGCGTCGTCGCCGGCATTATGGCCGCCGCCGCACTGACAGGCCACACCGTCGACCGCGCTGAGCTTGTCCGCATTGCCACCGAGGTCGAGGGCCATCCCGATAACGTCGCCCCTGCTATCCTGGGCGGCGCCGTCTGCTCCTTTACGCCGACCGATTCGCTCCCCCAGTGCCTGCGCTACGAGGTGAGCGATCGCTTGCGTTTTATTACCGTGATTCCGCCCTACGAGGTGCATACGAGCGAAGCGCGCAAGGTTGTGCCGCAGGAGATTCCACTCTCCACCGCCGTATGGCAAATGGGCCGCATCGCCGGCATGACGCGCGGCCTGGAGACCGGCGACCTTGACCTGATTGCCGCCGCCAATGACGACCGCATCCAGGAGCCCTATCGCCGCCGCCTCATCCCCGACTACAACGCCGTGCGCGACACCTGCCTTAACGGAGGCGCCAAGACCATCTGGATCAGTGGCTCCGGCTCGACCCTCATGGCCGTGACTGACGACACCATCGTGGCAAAGTTCCTGCAGGTCAAGCTGCGTGAGCAGTTCCCCAAGTGCGACACGCACATTCTGACGTGCGACACGGAAGGCGCCCAGATCGAATACCTGTAGCGCCCTGCCTCATTGCTCTCACCGGTCCCCTTGGGGCTTCCCCT
>CAJLAV010000126.1:0-5506 GCA_905204735.1 uncultured Collinsella sp.
CACGAGGGTCTCGTGCGACACCGCGGGCAGCGGGGAGTGCGCGCTCCTCGGGCGCCGGCGTGCTGCGAAAACGATCGCGCTGGGAACGAATCTCCTCGCTCGAGCCCGTTTCGGTAACATAGCCAGCCTGCTGAGGGCGCTGGCCATAACGCGTCGAACGCCCGCCCTGAACCATCAGGAAGCGGCCGTTGTCGACCGAAGAACGCGAATTGACGTAGCCGGCGGCGTCCTGAAAACGACCGCCCTGCTGCGACGTCTCGCGCTCATATGCCATCAAATCGTCAAAATAAGCGTTGACGACCTCCCGCGGATTGAGGCCCAAAAAGCGCGCATAGCTCGAAATCATGCCCTGCGCATAGCCGCGCGGAGGCATCGATGCAAAATTGCCATTCTCGAAAAACTCGATGATCTGCGGCCTGATTTTGATGGTGTTGGCGACCTGCTGAATGGAAAGGCCCATTCGGCGACGCTGCTCGAGCAGCATGTCACCAAAGCGTGCAGCCATCAGAATCCTCCAAACTCACGATCTTCACGTGCCATCTCGGCGTCGACGGATTCCAGCGCGGCAAGGCCTTCTTCATCCAGCAGGACCTCGCGCGGCTTGGAACCATCGGGCGGTCCGACGACACCCTTTTCTTCCAGCATGTCCATAATACGCCCGGCGCGCGCATAACCAACCTTCAGGCGGCGCTGCAGGCCAGATGTGGAGCCCAGCTGCGATTCCACCACAATATGGGCGGCTTCCCAGATAAGCGGATCGTCGTCCTGAGGCTCGGCAACGCCGGTGCGAACGATGCCGCCGCCACCTGCCATGGACATGGAGGCAGGTGCCACAGCCGACAGGATCTCCTCATGGTAGTCGGGCTCGCTTTGCGACTTGACGAACTCGACAATCTCGTTGATCTCGTCATCCGAAACAAAGCAGCCCTGGATACGGCGGGGCTTGCCCCAGTCGACCTTTGAGAACAGCATGTCACCCAAGCCGGTGAGCTTTTCGGCACCCATCTGGTCGATGATGACGCGGGAGTCGATGCCCGTTGCGACGTTGAAGGCGATGCGGTTGGTAATGTTTGCCTTGATGAGACCCGTTACCACGTTGGAGCTCGGACGCTGAGTCGCCACGATAAGGTGGATACCGGCGGCACGGCCCAGCTGGGCGATACGCACAATCGATGCCTCGACGTCCTTGCCGGCAACCATCATCAGGTCCGAAAGCTCGTCGATGATGATGACCAGGTAGGGCATCTTTTGCGGCGGGTTATCGTAATGCTCAAACTCGCCGGCAGCCTGCTTTTCGTTATAGGTCGAGATCTTGCGCACGTTCAGGCGCTCGAAGACCTTCAGGCGGCGCTCCATTTCGGATACCGCCCACTGCAAGGCGCTCGCGGCCTGCTTGGGCTCGGTCACCACGGGCACGTAAAGATGCGGCAGGCCGTTATAGCCTGCAAGCTCGACGCGCTTGGGGTCGACCATGATCAAGCGAACGTCCTCGGGGAGCGCGCGCATGAGCAGGGTCGTGATGATGGAGTTGATCATGACCGACTTACCGGAACCCGTGGTACCGGCGATCAGCAGGTGGGGCATCTTGGCAAGGTCAGCGACGACCGGCGTGCCCTCTGCATCGCGGCCGATGGCAAGCTCGAGCGGACCGCCTTTAACATAAGGCAGCACGTCGCCCAAGTTGACGTTCTGACGCTTTCGATTGGGGATCTCGATACCCACGAGCGAGGTGCCGGGAATCGGCGCAAAGATACGCACGGACTGAGCAGCAAGCGAAAGCGCGATGTCGTCCTCAAGGCTCGAAATCTTGCTCACGCGCTCGCCCTCGCCGGGCTGCAGCTTAAAAGTCGTCACCGTGGGGCCGGCAATCCAGCCGACAACGCGAGCGCTACGGCCAAACTCAAGCAGCGTGGACTGCAGCGACTCGGCGGTCTGTTCCAGCTCCTTGTCCGAAGACGCGGCAGAAGCGGACTGAGGGTTTGCATGCAGGATTTCGAGCGGCGGAAGCTTAAGGCCGTCCTCTTCTTCGCCCTCGTTATCCGCGGGGGCATTGTCCGCTCCCCCATCGCTCGAAGTAGACGCCTCGACAGCGCTCGCAACAGACGCATCGGCAACCTTGGGATGCTTGAGGAAATCAGGAATTTGAGGGGCGGCCGAGACGGGATTCACGGCAAACGGCGGCTCGGACTCGTCGACCTTGTCCGGATCGTCCTCCATCGAAAGCTGGCCGGTCACCTGGCCGCGCCTGGCATGGCGACGCGGCAGCAAGGTCGTCTTGGCAGTCTCGATCGGAGCCTCGTCGTCCTCGTCATCGCCCTCGGTAAGCTCAATCTCGCTCTCGGACCAAGACGGGTCGGGTTCACTCGTATTGAGCTTGGGAGCCGTCTTGCTCTTCTTGGCATGACGGCGCGGCAGCAGCGTCGTCTTGGCGCGCTCGGCCTCCACGGCATCGGACACGTCGACAAACGGATCCTCGTCCTCGTCGTCATCGTCCAAAACCAGGTCATCATCGTTGCCCATCACCGTGGTCACGGCGATATCGGAGCCCTTTTGGCGCAGAATGCTCAGGTGCGGACGGGCAACGCCGGGCACCGACAGAGCTTCGTCGTCACCCCACGGACTCGCGTTGACATCGGCACGACGGCGCTCGGCAAAATCGGCCGCACGGTCGCGGGCAGAGCGCAAAACGCCACCCACCGAAAAGCCGATGATGACAAAGCCGACGACGGCCAGACCCAACAGGACCACCATCGCGATAGGCTTACCCAGGGCATTCTGCAGCGCACTCGCAATAAACGCACCGATGTAGCCACCTGAGGCGGACAGGTTTTGCGGCGTGAACATAAGGTCGCACGAGTCACTCGTACCCGGCACCATCAGCGAAAGAATGGAGACGACGGCGATAAAGACCACGGCACCGCCCGCAACAGAGCGTACGTTGAGCGGCGAGTCCTCGCCTAAAAAGAGCGTGGCGGCAAACAGCAAAATGACGATCGGCAGCACGTAGGCGCCCAGACCAAAGCCCAGGTGGTAGAAACCGGCAACCGCAGCCGTAACGGGTGCAGTCGCCGGCGAAATCACGGCAATGAAGGACGCAATCGCCAAAACGGCAATGACCACGCCGGCGATATCGCGGTTGGCCGAAGGCTCGACCAGGGGCTCAAAATCGTCGAACTCGGCCTCGTGGCCCTTATTGGCACGAAGATGGGAACCGGCACCCTTAGCAGATGCCGGTTGGTTGTTGGCTTTATTGCCTTTGGCGTTTTGTGCAGATCCGCGCGCCAAACTAAACCTCCATGACGACCGGGATGATCATCGGACGAGTGCGCGTACGGCTCCAGATAAAGTTAGAGAGCGAGTCGCGCACGGCCTTGCGAATGGCATCGGAACCGCTGCTCGTAAAGCTGAACTTGCCCTTCTCTATCGTCTTCATGATGGACGCCGAGGCATCCTCGGAGAACTGGTCGTCGATGGCAAAGGAGACGCCGCGGCCCGAAAACTCGATGGCCTCGATCTTCTTGTGCTTGAGCGAAACGATAGCGACAGCCGTGACCATACCGTCATTGGCGAGCTTCTGGCGATCGCGCAGGACGATGGGGTCGGTATCGCCGATGCGCAGACCGTCGACGTAGACGACGCCAGACTCGACGGGCGTACCGCGCTTGACGATACCGCCACGCATCTCGAGCGTGTCACCGTTGTCGAGGATAAAGATATGATCGTCCTTGAGGCCCATCTTGCGTGCCAGCTGGGCATGGGCGCGCAGATGCACGGCCTCGCCGTGGACCGGCATAAAGTACGTAGGCTTGGCCATGGCCATCAGGAGCTTGAGCTCCTCCTGGCTACCGTGACCCGAGACGTGAACGAGGGCGCGGTTCTTATCCCACACGTCGCAGCCAAGCTTGGCGAGGCTGTTAACGACCTGCTGAACGGCCTTCTCGTTACCGGGGACCGGCGTTGCAGAGAGGATGACGGTATCGCCCTCGTGGATGGAGAGCGTCTTGTGTTCGCCGTTGGCCATGCGCGAAAGGGCCGACAGGGGCTCGCCCTGCGAACCGGTGCACATGACGACGATCTTGTCGTCAGGCAGGTTGTCGATATCGAAGGCATCGATGATATCGGAGTCATCGATGTTGAGGTAACCGAGCTCGCGCGCCACGCGGGTGTTGGTGAGCATGGAACGACCGGTCACGACGACCTTGCGGCCACACTTGCGGGCGGCGTCGCAGATCTGCTGCAGACGATGGATGTGGCTCGAGAACGACGCGACGAACACGCGGCCCGGAGCATTCTTGATGGCATGCAGCAGATTGGGGCCAACCTCGGCCTCGGACTTGGTAAAGCCGGGGACCGTGGCGTTAGTGGAGTCGGACAGCAGCAGGTCGATGCCCTGCTTGGCAAAGCGGCTGATAGCGGCATAGTCGGGCGTGACGCCGTCGATGGGCGTCTGATCGAGCTTAAAGTCGCCGGTGTGCATAACGGTGCCCTGGTTGGTGCGGATGAACACGCCCAGAGCGCCCGGGATAGAGTGCGTCATCGAGAAGAAGTCGAGCGAGATGCCACCCAAATTGACGTGGCTGCCGCCCTTGACCTCACGGAACTTGGGTGCACGAATACGGAACTCGGAAAGCTTGCCCTCGATAAAGCCAAGCGTCAACTTGCTCGAGAAGATGGGTACCTTGTTGTTGAGATCCTGGAGCAGATATGGAAGCGAACCGGTGTGGTCCTCGTGGCCGTGAGTGACGACGATGCCGCGGAGCTTTTCCTCATTCTCCAGAACGTAGGTGTAATCCGGAAGCACCAGGTCGATACCGGGCTGCGAGTCGTCGGGGAACATGAGGCCAGCGTCGACGAGCACCATGTCGTCGCCGCACTCGAAGACCGTCATGTTCTTGCCGATGCCATCAAGGCCGCCGAGCGGGATGATCTTCAAGGGAGATGATTTTTTAGCTGCCATAGGTGAGTGTTGTTTCCTTTCTTCGAAACGGGTCTGGAACAACCGGCGGGGCGCTTCTGGCAAACCGACCGTCGGGAACGTACAACAATGCATCGCAGAGTCGATGCAATAACCACAGTATGATACCCATTTGCACAACAACAGACCACCCATGCATCAAAGCCCCATCTGAACTGGTCCATCCCGCCGGTCTGGGGCCATCGGGGGCCGGGGCGGGTTAAGTTTGCTGCTCTACAGTCCTGCGCAAGACGGAAAGCACATTAAGTGCTTTCCTTTGCGTGCGGAACTCGCGACAAACTTAACCCGCCCCGGCCCCCGATGGCCACAGACCTGACAAATAGGGACAGGTTTATTTTGGTCGGTTGTATCTGGGGTAATGCCGCACATGCGTTTATCTAAAGATCTGAATTCATATAACTGAATAGACTGTCTGACAAAATCGAAACCCGCATCAACCAGCCCTTTTGCTATTCCCGGCGGGGTCCGCGGATAAAGTTTATCGCGAGTTCCGCACGAACAGGAGGCCACTTAATGTGGCCTCCGTCGTGA
>CAJLAV010000127.1:0-5443 GCA_905204735.1 uncultured Collinsella sp.
CCGTACCCACCTGCGTGATAAAGCTCGTCTTGTCGCCGACGCGCCGCGTAATGACCAGCAGCTTGGAATGTACCTTGTACTGACCAAGGCCATAGACGACGTTGACGCCGGCCTCGTCGGCGTCGGCCTTCCAGTTGTCCATCCACTCGCCCTCGGCCCACGAATAGGAGCCAAAGAGGACGACCTTCTTGTCGCCGAGGGTCTCCTTGACCTCGTCCCACATAGGCTGAAACTCGTCATACTCAAGCTCCTCGGAGCCCATGGCGGGGCAGCCGAAGGCGAAGGCATCATATTCGGCGGCCTTGTCGGCAGAGAAGTCGGCGCAGGGGATGACCTCAGTTTCGGCCCCCGCGGACGTGGCGCCTTCGACGACGAAGTTTGCCATGGCCTCGGTGTTGCCTGTACCGCTCCAGTAGACGACTGCGATCTTGCTCATATGTTTTCCTTTCGGTTGTGCGGCGTAGCGTCGCGGTTTGTACGTTCTATCGGGTCGCCTGGGCAAGTTGTGCCAGGCTGTAGCCCTGCTGATAGACAAAAGTGAAGTATTGGGTGCAGGCACGGTAGGCATCAAACGTCGCAAGCGCCTGCTCGACATTTGCGTAGACCTTCCAGGCCCCAAAGACCTTGTAGTTCTCGCCGCGCTGGACGATAAACTCGTGCACGTCGTCGTAGGGATATCCAAGGAAGTAGCCTATTTCGTGCGGAAACTCGCAGGTGCAGTCTTTGCTGCAGCTAGCTTGCTGGGGTAGTGCGCATCGAGTCTGGCTGCAGGCGCATTCCGCGACGTTATTGCTTGCGAGCGTGATGCGTGATGCCAAATGCACAAGGCATGTCGAAAGGTCTCTCGTGTCGTAGCCTTCCGAGGTGAGCGCCGTTTGGGCGCGAGGGTCTGCGAAATAGGTGGTGAGGCTTTTGGCTCGGTACGCGTACACGAGCGCTCCGCAGGGCCGCCAGACCAAAACACTCAGGTGGATGCCGAGCGGGTCAAGCTCGCGATTGCACTGGGCGATAACGTTGAGCAGGCGTGCTCGGCGTTCTGCGATGGTTTCGGTTGTGGTCGAGCCGTCCCCGTGGGCGTAGGTGCCTGGATAGGTAAAGAGCGATGCCGGCTTGATGCCCGCGAGCGTGGGAGAGCAGTTGCGCACGACTGCTGCCTGAAACGTTGGGATGTCTATGGTTCGAGTCACGGCGCTCCTTACGGATCTAAACTGTTAGCCTAGGAAAACTTATACACGAAAGTAAGCCATGGTCAACAAAAAAGTTTGAAGAGGGAAACTAATTGACCGAACGGACATGATTTTAGGTTAAGATGGGGACACCCCATGGGGGTATCTAGATAGTGCTACTTGAAAGGGGAGCGCATGAGTGACTTGCTCAACCCTGCGAATCTCATCGTGCTGGCCGTCATTGCCGTCGGCATGTTTTTTGGACTGCGTCGCATTGCCGCTTCGACACACGGGAAGAGTTGTTGCAGCGATGGCGCGAGCGGCAAGAAGGCCAAAAAGGTTGTTGTGACGGATACCGATGCGTCGCACTATCCCTATAGCGATGATCTGCTCATCGGCGGCATGAGCTGTGACGGCTGCGCTCAGAACGTAGCCAATGCCCTCAATGCGCTGGATGGCGTGTGGGCAACGGTGACGTATGCGGACCACACGGCACGCGTGCGCTCTAAGCAGCCGGTTGATCGTGGTGTCCTCGAGACGGCCGTGAAAGACGCGGGCTACTACGTCATGACGCTGTAAGCGCCGCCTTGGATGCGTTTCCTTGGCTAGGCTCGGCCGCGCAGCTCGATATCTTGGATATCGTCGAAATCGATGGCGATATCCCTGAGTTTGAGGAGCTTGAAGGCAGGGAGTACCTCGTCGAGGATGCCGGTGCGGGAGCGATAGCCGTACGTATCGTAATAGGTGACGCGGACCAGGTCGCCGCGTTTGAGGCCCTCGAGCTTTTTCGAAAGCTCGAGGGCTTTTTCTTCCGTGAGCTCACATTTTGGCTCGACGGTGATTTCCTGCTTGCGCACGAGTTCGTAGTATCCCGTGAGGGCGGCAAAGGGCATAAACTGTGCGGCGCGGTTGGCGCGCACGGCACCGTTGGCAGTGAGCTTGGGGTCGGCGGCGCGGCGTCTGCCCTCGGGGTCCGCCAGGCGCTCGAAGGCGGTTGGCGGGCGCACGGGCTGTTGTTTGGGTTTAGGCACGGTGTCCTCCAACTTGGTCGTTGCGTTCGCGCGCGGTGGCGCCGGCGGTAAAGCTTAATCCCTTGACGAGCGCGTTCTTGCCGTACTTGCCTTTCACGGCCAGGACGGCGCGCGCCAGGTCGCGCTCGCGCTCATCGGCCTCGATATCGCTGAACAGATCGATGGTGGCAAATTCTTCGGGCACCAGATTGCCAAATCCCAGGTTGATGCGCTTGACCGGTCGTTTGGGACTGACGGTCTGCGCCCAGAGCTCATCGAAATAGCCCATGATCTTCTTAAACGAATTGGTGCGCTCGGGCAGCTTTCGCGAAGCGTTGGAGTGCGCGAAGAGGGCGGCATAGCCACCGCGCGGTTTGCCGCCATGCTCTCCCACAAAGATGCCATCGATTGCCTGCGCTTCGCGCACTAAGCGCCTGCGTTCGTCATCTCGCTGGACGGGTTTCGGTGCGCGGGGCGCGAGCTCGGGGCCGTCGGTCGCTGCGGGCTCGATGCCCGAGGTGCTCGAGCGCAGGTGTCCGCAGCCGTCCACATACTGCGCTGTACCGCTGGCGTCGAGTCGGCGGATGTCGGCGCGCTCGCTCGCGTAGCCCACAAAGAGCGAGATGCTGTCGCACACCACGTGCTTGTCGATCAAATCCAGTACAGCGGCATCGACCATCTCGCGCAAGACGGTGTAGGCCTGCTCGTAGGCATAACCCTTCGAGAGCACCTGCCCTGTGGTGGTCGAAGTTGCTTGTGGGCGATAGGCTTGGATATCGGCGATGGTTGTCGGCTCGCGCCCAAAGGCATGGTCGATAAGATATTCGGCATTGACGCCGAGTTCGTCGTAGAGCAGGTTCTCGTCGAGCGCCGCGACGCCCATCAGGTCGTAGACGCCGTATTTTTCGAGTCGTGCTGCCACGCCGGGGCCGATGCCCCAGATATCGGTGATGGGACGATGGGGCCAGATCTCCTTGCGAAAGGTCTCGTCGTCGAGTATGCCGATGCGGCTGGGTACGTGCTTGGCGGTGATATCGAGTGCAACCTTGGCCTGGAATAGGTTGGGGCCGATGCCGACCGTCGCCGTGATGCCGGTGCGCGCCAGGACCTCGTCGCGCAACATGCAGGCGAGCCCTTCCGCATCGGTGTGATAAAGGTCCAGATAGGGTGTCACGTCGATAAAGCACTCGTCAATTGAGTAGACGTGAACGTCTTGCGGACTGACGTATTCCAGGTAGATACCGTAGATCTGCGC
Source organism: uncultured Collinsella sp. (assembly GCA_905204735.1). Lineage (GTDB taxonomy): Bacteria > Actinomycetota > Coriobacteriia > Coriobacteriales > Coriobacteriaceae > Collinsella. The sequence goes on from CAJLAV010000127.1 coordinate 3,432, forward strand.
CGACACCTCCATGTAGTGCTGCATGCGCGGTATGGCCTTGATGTAGTCGATGCCGTCGGGAATCTCGAACAGACGGCAGCGGTTGTGAATACCTAAGTCCTTCATGGCTTGTGTGATGGCGAGGCAGATGGTCGTGCGCCCGCGCGATTCGTCGGCAACGACCAGGTTGGTGGTGAGCGGGTTGAGCCCGCGGTCGACGCACTCGACGCTAGCGTAAAACGTCTTGAGGTCGATGCAGATATAGGTGTGACGCTCGTGCCCCACGCGTCCTCCCATCAAACACATGTTCTTATCGAATACCTGTTCGATAATACCCGCTCGACCGGACACCGTCAAAACCGGTCCCTTTTTGGCGGGTATGGTCGTGCGGCTGCATCGGGTTTTTAACGCAGCCCTAAAGAGCGCGAAACAGCTCGGAAAAGCTCGCTTCGTAGCATGAGCCTAACGATCGATACCGCCTATACGCACGGAAGGGTTGTGGGAAAGATGGTCAATTATGGGTTTGGTATGCCGACGCGCTTGGTTGCGGATGGGGATGTGGCTCGCTGGTGCGGGCGATTGGTTGCCCACTATGGCGGCACCAAGGCACTGGTCGTGCTGGGAGGCGACAAGCATGCGCGCGATGAGCTCGTTTCGGCGGCGCTGGGCTCGCTCGATCGCGCCCTGCTCGAGCGCGTGCTTTTCCGCTGCGGTCTGGTCGGGGGCGACGGGGGAGACGAGCTGATCGACGAAGCCGTGGCCCTGGCGACCGACGAAGGCGTGGACTTTGTCCTGGCGATTGGCGATGCCGATACTGCTGGCTTTGCGCGCGAGCTCGCGCGGCGCATGGCGGCGCTCGATGCCGGCGAAGACGGCTTTGTGCCTTATGGATGCATTGTCTCGGAGGGCAAGGTGCCTGCTGTCGTGGGCGCCGGCGAGGCTCCCGTTTTTGCCATTATCGCGCCCGAACTTCTGAAGGGCATCGGGTCTCCTCTGCGTGAGTTGCTCGGTAGCGTCTGCGCCGCGGCATAATGCCTGTCGCCTTTTGGTCGGTCGCCGTTTGGGGGCGGATTGATAACGCTCGCTGATTGTAGTCTTGACTGCGCTAGAATAGTGGCATCTGAATATCCGGGCGCATGGAGGCACGCGCCCGTATGCTGAGGAGGACTTTATGGCAACTGTTGCCGCACCTATCGATGCCACGTCGACCGCCGCTTGGAAGGCGCTCGAGGCTCATCAGGAGAAGCTCGAGGCCGAGGGCATCGACCTCAAGGCCTGGTTCGCCGCCGATCCCGAGCGCGTGAACAAGCTGAGCTTTGACGCCGGTGACCTGCATTTCGATCTATCCAAGAACCTGGTGACCGACGAGACCGTCAAGCTGCTGTGCGATTTGGCCCGCGAGGTTAAGCTCGAGGAGCGCCGCGACGCCATGTTCTCCGGCGAGCACATCAACACCACCGAGGACCGCGCCGTGCTGCACACCGCGCTGCGCCGCCCGGCGAGCGAGAAGGGCCAGCTCATCGTTGACGGCCAGGATGTTGTCGCCGACGTGCACGAGGTCCTCGACCGCATGTATGCCTTTGCCGAGCGCGTGCGCTCCGGTGAGTGGAAGGGCGTTACCGGCAAGAAGATCGAGCACCTGGTGTCCATCGGCATCGGCGGCTCCGACCTGGGCCCGGTCATGGCCTACGAGGCCCTGCGTCCCTACGCCGACGCCGGCATCGACTGCCGCTACATTTCCAACATCGATCCCAACGACCAGGCCGAGAAGCTCAAGGGTCTTGATCCCGAGACCACGCTCGTGATCATCGTCTCCAAGACCTTCACCACGCTCGAGACGCTTACCAACGCTCGCGAGGTCAAGACTTGGATGCTCGAGCAGCTCAAGGCTCAGGGCGCCATCGACGGCTCCGATGAGCAGAACGCCGAGGCCGTGACCAAGCACTTCGTCGCCGTCTCCACCGCGCTCGACAAGGTCGAGGCCTTCGGTATCGACCCGGCCAACGCCTTCGGCTTCTGGAACTGGGTCGGCG
>CAJLAV010000128.1:0-5358 GCA_905204735.1 uncultured Collinsella sp.
GCCGGGCGGGCCCTGCATGTCATCTTGCCCGCAGTTTGCCTGCTGGTGCCGTGCCTCCAAGGCGTTGAGACCCATGGCGAGGTCGTGAATGGGGAGCGTCAGCGCGTTTTGTAGGTCGTATCGATGATCCATTAATGTCATCCGCGTCTCGTCGTCCATCTCGAGCCGAAGCTTAGTGTCGAGTGCGGTAACCATGTGCGCCAGATGGCCCATGGTATACGGGCCGTTGGTCTTGCCGTGGGGCCCGAGGTAAGGGTCGGTAAGTTTGTGGATGGCTGGATTGTTCATGATCTCGGCGCATCGATTTGCCGAAAACTCGTGGTTACTCAGGGCTTCGTCGATGGGCAGCAGGGCGAAGTTCGCGATCGTTGCAGCGGCGAAGTTGGCGTCGTAGCCGCCGTGCAGGGCGCGGTCGATGCGAGCCTGGAGAACGGTGCCGGCAGTTTGGAGATGGGTGGTGTTCATGGTGTTTCCAATCTGTGATGTGCTTGCTTGCGAGTAATGTGCTGGGTGTCGTTGGTGATGTGCTTGCCGAGTTTGATGTGCTGGATTGGGCGCTATGGGGTCAATATGCTCGAGGAACGTTTGCCGGCTGATGGGCGTGCTCCGTGCTTAGACGGAACAACTGGCGTTAACGAGCGCCTCGGGCGGTCTTGCTCCGCTATTTAGTTGTCGATAAAAGATGCTTAATGTTCATATGCCGATCTTCTTTCTCTTACACGCTGAAAACTGAAACTGAATATGCTCGATCAATTCGTGACCACCGGAGCGGTCGTCTTTAACTTAATCAGGCTCCAGCGATTTGGCAAGTATCTTTTTCAAAAATGTTCTTCGGGGGATGCTCGGCTCGGATATGATGGTGCGCGACAAACTCAACGCAGGGAGGCATATATGGCAATCAAGGCCATTGCAATGGATATCGACGGTACGCTCACCAACGACCAGAAGGTGATCAGCCCGCGCACGCGCGAGAAGCTGCTCGCGGCGCAGGAGTCGGGCATCAAGCTCATCTTGGCTTCGGGCCGTCCCGCATGGGGGCTTCATGCTCTGGCGCAGGAGCTCGATCTTCAGAACCACGATGGCCTGCTGGTGGCTTTTAATGGTGCGCACGTGGTCGATGCTCAGACCGACGAGGTGCTGTTTGACCAGGCTATGCCGGTCGACGAGCTGCACCGTCTGCTCGACCACCTGCGCAACTTTGACGTGATTCCCATGATCTCGCTCGGTCGCGACCTGCATGTCGTGGACTCGTATCGTTGCATGATCACGTTGCCGGACGGTTCGCAGAAGAACATCGTCAAGTATGAGCGCGACGCGTGCGATCTTAAGATTCGCGAGGTCGAGAGCCTTCATGAAGTCGCGGATGCCTATCCGGTGGACAAGCTGCTCACCGCGGGCGATCCGGCCTATCTGCAGGCGCATCACGAGGAGATGTACGCGCCCTTTACCGAGACGCTTTCGGGCATGTTCACGGCCGATTGGTACTTTGAGTTTACGGCGCCCGGTATCGATAAGGCCCGCGCGCTGCAGGGCGCTCTGCCCAAGCTGGGTATCGATGCCAGTGAGGTCGTTTCGTTTGGCGACGGTCAGAACGATAAGTCCATGATCGAGTGGGCCGGCACCGGTGTCGCCATGGGCAACGCCGTCGATGAGGTCAAGGCCGTGGCCCAGATGGTGACCGCCGATAACAACGAAGACGGCATCGCGGTGGCACTCGATAGGCTGCTGGGTTAGAATCGCCGATAGTGCATGGTTCGGGCGTCCGCTTGCGGGCGCCTTTTTGTTAGGGAGGGTGCCGTGTCCGCATTTCCGTTCGACGCCGTTATCTTTGACATGGACGGTGTCATCGTCGATACCGAGTATTATTACCTGGGGGAGACCGCTGCGTTTGCCAAAGAGCTTGGGCTGAACCTGACCCAAGAGGAGTTGAACGGGCAGGTTGGTACCTCGCACCAGTTCTTCTTGCATATGCTGGTCGATTGGTTTGAGCGCGCCGGAAAGGGACACTTTACCGGCGAGGAGGCGCTGGCCCGCTGGGATGAGTGGGCGCATAAACGCCCGCGCGATTATCAGACCTTGATCAATCCGGGCGCCGTGGAGACGATTCGCGAGCTCCCGCGTCGCGGCGTTCGCGTGGCGCTGGCCAGTTCGTCTCCCATGGACAGCATCGAGGAAGTGCTCGATGCGTGCGGCCTGTCGGATGCCTTTGAGTACGTGGTGAGCGGCGAGCAGTTTAAGGAGAGCAAGCCCGAACCCGATATTTACCTGCATGCGCTGGATCTGCTGGGATTGCCTGCGGACCGTTGCTGCTGCGTCGAGGACTCCGTCCCTGGCATCACTGCCGGCAAGCGAGCGGGTCTGACGGTGATCGCCAAGCGCGAGGAGCGCTTCGGCTTTAGCCAGGATGCCGCTGACAAGATCATCGACCAGCTGCCGGAGCTGCTGGAGCTTGCGTAGGACTGGCGATGCGTAATCCGCACCGATTATTGATTCCATATTTGCTAGGGGAGGGCAAATGCCATCGACTGAAGGGTTGACCGACGGAAAAGCGGCAATCCCGCTATATCAACAGGTTATCGATATCATCAAAAATGACATCAATTCTGGTACCTATAAGGCGGGCGCTCGGATACCGAATGAATTCGAATTGGCCGAAAGCTACAAAGTTGGTCGCGTTACCGTTCGGCGGGCCATTGAGGAGCTCGTGCAGCAGGGCTACCTAACCAAGCAGCAGGGGAGGGGCACGTTTGTAAACGCCCCCAAGCTCAAGCGTAAAATCCGCCAGAAGGACGACGTTCAGAGTTTTTCGGACGCCTGCCGCGTCAACGAGATGGAGCCCGGGGCGCGTATTGTCTCAAGAAAAGTGTTGCCGGCCGATGCTACCGAAGCGCAGTTTTTTGGCGTTCCCGCTGGGTCGGAGCTGATCTGCATCGAACGCGTGCGCACCGCCGATGGCATCCCCGTGATGCTCGAGAACAACACGTACGTTTATGAAGACAACGCCTTTTTGGCGAAGGCGGACCTTACCGATCAATCAATTTTCGAGGTCGTGCGCGAACAGACGGGTCGCGGGCCTGCTCGCACCGAGCCGTGCACGCTTGAGATCGCGTGTGCGTCACCCGAAGTCGCCCGGCTGCTGTCCGTTCCCACGGGAGAGCCTCTGTTTTATATGGAGGCATATTTCTATGACGAGCAGCAGCGGCCGTTTATCATCGGCCGACAGCGGATTGTAGGATCGCGCTACGTTTTTGATATTTAGGACGTTGATCAAGAGAACGCCCGGCAGGCTAAATTGCCTGCCGGGCGTTTTTGCCGTTCGCCGCCGTTGAACGACCGTTCACCCGAGTCCTCGTAATCTGTCCGAAATATCCTTGAAGTGCTAAAAACACGCTGATAATCTATAGAACGTCATAGGACGTTTGCATTGCGCGAACGTTAAAGCGAGACACGATAAGGTCTCGGGTTCTTTGGAGGTATCTATGTCAGATACGAAGGCGAAGAAGACAAACAGACGTTTCAAATTCAAATTACCGCACGTCTATACGATCATGTTCTGGCTGATCGTGGTTTTTGCAGTTTTAACCTGGGTCGTTCCTTCTGGCCAATACCAGCGCAAGACGATCTCGACTGCGGCAGGCGAGCGTGAGGTCGCCGTTGCCGGAACCTATGAACAGGTCGACAAGAACTACACCGATTCCGAGACCGGCGAGACCACCAACTTGGGGCAGGACATCTTTGCGGTTTTGCAAGCACCCACTAAGGGCATTCAGGAGGCTGCCGATGTCGTTGCCTTTGTCTTGCTGATTGGTGGTTCGTTTGCAATCATCACGAAGACCAATGCGCTCAACGCTGGCATGAGCCGAGTAATCAAGAAGCTCAAAAACAAAGATATTCTGATTATTCCCATCACGATGACGCTGTTGTCCATTTGCGGCACCACGTTTGGCATGTCTGAGGAAGCCCTGCCGTTCTATGCCATCTTCATCCCCATCATGATGGGCATCGGATATGACTCCATGACGGCATTTATCATCTGCTTCCTCGGTCCCAACTTGGGCTACTGCGCCTCGACGATTGACCCGTTCAACGTTTTGATCGCGCAGGGCATCATTGGCATCGAGGGCAACCCGCAGCTGTGGTTGCGTGCCGTTGCATGGGTTATTTTCACCGCCGCCGGCATCGCATGGGCCATGCGTTATGCCATGCGCGTCAAGAAGAACCCCAAGTCGTCCGTTACGTTCGAGGACGACAAACTCAAGCGCATTGAGTTCTCCGTGACCGATGCTTCCATCGAGGAAGAGTTCACCACTCGCCAGAAGCTCGTGCTGATTGATTTTGCCGGTGGTATGGCGCTTATCGTGTGGGGTCTTGTTACGCAGGGCTGGTATATGAACGAGATCTCTGCCGTGTTCCTTGGCATGGGGCTGCTCGCCGGTATCCTGGGCGGTCTTGACCAGCAGACCATCGCCGATGAGTTCGTTAAGGGTCTTGCCGACTTTGCCTACGCAGCCGTCGTTATCGGTATCGCTCGCGGCATTCTGGTCATCGCCGAGGGCGGCATGATTATCGACACCATCCTTCAGGCACTTGCCACTCTGCTTGCTGGAGCCCCTGCCGCCGTGTACACCACGTTTATGTACGTTGTCCTTGGCCTCCTGTCCTTCCTGGTTCCTTCGAGCTCCGGCCTGGCCGCGCTTACCATGCCTGTCATGGGTCCTTTGACCGAGCTTATGGGCCTCAACCCCGAAGCCGCCGTAACGGCGCTGCAGTTTGCCAACCAGACCATTAACACCATTAGCCCCGTGGCAGGTATGACGGTGGCGGGCCTTGCCGTGGCAAAGATCTCGTTTGGCCAATGGTGGAAGACCATCTGGAAGTTCTTCATCTTTATGGTCGTGTTTGGCTTGGTCATTACCGCCATCTCCGGCATGCTTCCGGCGTAAGGAGGTCGCGATGTCCGATCGTTTGACGGTGCTGACGTCCAAGAGCGTCTTCACCGGTACGGAAGACCAGCCGTTTGAAGGTTTTGTCGCGGTACGCGGCAATCGGATTGAAGCCGTCGGTAGCGCTGGCGAGGCAGACTCGTTTCTCGCCCAGGCAGATGAGGTGATCGATTGTGGCGACAGAACGGTCATGCCTGGCTTGGTCGATGTGCATACGTTCTATACGGGCTGGGCGTTGCGGAGCTTGGGAGCCGACTTATCCGAAGCCTCTGACGTCGACGAAGTGGTAGCGCTTCTGCGTTTGTGGAAGGATGCCCATCTCGATTGTGCCGCCGCCTTTGGGCACGACCTTCCCGCATCGCTCGCCGAAGGCGCCGAGAATGAAAAAACGGCGGCAGCGCTCGACGACGCCTTC